>JBGOVX010000045.1:0-20858 GCA_041478355.1 Terriglobia bacterium
ATGTGGTAGTAACCCAGGTAGGTGTAAATGGTATTGACCGTCGCCGAGCCCAGGCCCGCGAAAAAGATCCACGACCAATTCCAGGCTCCGGGAGGAAAATCAAACGCCATCCGCGCCGAGAAATGCGTCACCCCGCCCCAGATCATCCACAGCATCGTGCCGACCACGCCAATCCATAGGAACTTCGAGATCAGGCCTACGGCGGTAATCCTGCGGTAGAGCAGCACGATCAAGAATATAACCAGCGCCGCGGAAACCGCTTTCTGTTGGTACACACCGAGCGGCACCAGATACGTGAGGTACTGCGAAAAACCGATTGCGCCCGACGCCACCACCAGCGGCGCCTGGATCAGCGTCTGCCAGATGTAGAGGAACGACATCAACCTCCCGCAGCGCCCCGGACCGTAGGCCTCGCGCAAAAACGCGTACGTGCCACCGGCGCGCGGCATGGCTGCCCCCAGCTCGGCCCACACCAAACCGTCCAGCAGGGAAAGCACCGCGCCCGCCACCCACGCCAGCAGGCATTGCGGCCCGCCCATGGCCTGAATCACCAGCGGGATCACGATGAACGGGCCGATCCCCACCATCGCGTTCATGTTCAGCGCGACTGCCTCGCTTAGACCGAGGCCGCGCTCGAGTTTATCCGATGGCAAAAGTGTGGGCATAAATGTCAAAAGCGGCCAAAGCATATCAGATGCGCGGGGCGAGCTAAAGCTTCGTGGATTCCGCGCTTCCCCCTGTTGTGGGCCGATTGCGTTAGAATGCTTCGCGATGTATGTGACCGGCGCGTGGTTATTCAGCCGCAAGTACGCCGCTGAAAAGAAAAATAATCGAGTGCGCTTCGCAACCCATCCAATTCGACCGCTGGTCCTGCTGGGAGCTGTGCTGCTGCTCGCGGCGGGACAGGCTCGCGCGTCGCAATTAAATATTCCGCCGGAGGCCGGCGAAGCGATCAGGCTGATGTATTCGGGCAAGCCCGATCAGGCCATCGCGCTGGCTCGCCAGATCGAAGCGGCGCGTCCCGAGCACCCTTTGGGTTATTTGATCGAATCCGACGCGTTATGGTGGAAAATTTACTGCAAGTGGCTGGAGCGGAAATACAACACCTTAGATGTCTGGAGCCATCCGCGCCCTGCGGAGCCTGAAGACAACGCCGCCTTGGCGCTCGTGGATAAGCTGACGCGCCTGGCCGAGGCGAGCATCGCCAAGTCCGACACTGCTGAGATGGAACTATATGCCGGACTAGGCTACGCGTCGCGCGCCCGGTTGCTGGGTCTGCGCTATGAGAAGCTGGCCACGGCCCGCGCGGGCGTCGAGACGCGCAGGCATCTGCTGCGCTGCCTCGAACTCGATCCTAATATGGCCGATGCCAACCTGGGTTTGGGACTTTACAACTATTATGTGGATACGCTTTCAGCCGTGGCGAGAATCCTGAGATTTTTTATGGGCCTCCCCGGCGGGGACAAACGCGCGGGCCTGCGCCAGCTGGAAGCAGCGTCCACCAAGGGCGAACTGACACAAATAGAAGCTCGCTTTAACATGGCCAGGAGTCTGCGCAACTACGACCGCGACTACGCGCGCGCCGCCCAGACTGCCGCTCTGCTCACGTCCGAGTACCCGGGGAACCCTGTTTTTCTATTAGTGGCCGGAGATATTCAAGCGAAACTCGGTCATAATGACGAAGCCTCATCGCGGTTTCGCGCCGCCGCCGCGGTCCCGGTAGACGACCCGGCATGCATAGGGCATGTGCAGCACCTGGTCCGCGAAGCTTTGGTCGCGATTCATGCAAACCAATGAATGCTTCAAACACTGAAGGCGTGCAATTCCAAGCTGCCAGCGATCAATCGCTTTTGGTTTACTTCGGTCAGCGAATCACACTCGCCGCCAATCAGAGCGTCAGGAAATTGCTTCACCTGCTCGAGTTGGAACCGATCGAGGGCGTTCGAAATCTGCACCCCGCGTACTGCTCCCTCCTTGTCAAATTCGATGCGCTGAAGTTGAACCACGACGGGCTGGAAGTAATCCTGCGCCGCTATTTGGACAAGCTAGAGGCCGTTTCTCTCCCGGAGACGCGACGCCTTGATATCCCCGTGTGTTACGGCGGCGAGTTTGGCCCGGATTTGGGCGATGTAGCCGCTCTCCACGCAATGACGCCGGATCAGGTCATTGAATTGCACAGTTCAGTTACATACGTGGTGTACTTCCTGGGATTTGTGCCCGGCTACCCGTATCTCGGTGAATTGCCTCCAGCGTTAGCGACGCCGCGTTTGGCCACGCCGCGCCACCGAGTGCCGCCCGGGAGTATAGCGATCGGAGGAAACCAAACCGGTGTGTACCCGTTTGCAACGCCCGGGGGTTGGAGACTGATCGGGCGCACTCCCGTTGCGATGTTCCGTCCGGACCGCGACAACATGAGCCTGTCGTCCATTGGTGATCGCGTGCGCTTTGTACCTATTTCCAGCGCGCAATTTGCGGCCTCGGAGAATACATGAGCATCATCGAGGTTCAAAAGCCCGGGATGCTCACCACGGTACAGGACCTGGGGCGAGAAGGATTCGGTTCCATGGGCGTTTCACCGTCCGGGGCGGCCGACCCTATTTCGCTGCGCCTCGGAAATCGACTGGCCGGCAATGCCGAGGGCGCGGCAGGACTGGAGATGACGCTGCTTGGTGGAACGTTCCTGTTCCCTGACGGCGCCATCCTGGCGCTCACAGGTTCCGATTTTGGAGCAACTCTAGATGGTGTTCCCGTCGATCTGTGGACTTCCATCGAGGTTCGGTCGGGGCAAACCCTTTCCCTGGGCTCCACGCGTTCTGGAGCGCGCTGTTACCTATGCGTTCAGGGCGGAATAGCCGTGACGCCGCTTCTAGGCAGCGCTTCGACACACCTTCTGAGCGGGCTTGGCGGTTTCCAGGGCAGACCGCTGCGGAAAGCAGACGTGCTGCGCATCGGGCCTGCAAATCTGCCGTTCCGCAAGAGAACCATATCTTCGCATCTGCTGGAGCGTTTAAAGCCCCGCAAGATTTTGCGTGTCACCCCAGGTCCGCAAATGGGTTGGTTCTCCGCGGCATCCCTGCGATTGTTCTACTCGACAGCCTATCGCGTCGGCGACCAATCCAATCGCATGGGTCTGCGTCTGGAAGGCGCCCCGGTGGCTCAGCGGTCCGGCCGGGAGATGATTACCGAAGGCGTTTCACTCGGAGCCGTTCAGGTGACGTCGGGGGGCTTGCCGATTATCCTTTTCGTCGAGCAACAAACCACGGGCGGATATCCGAAGATTGCGAACGTGATTTCCGCGGACCTGCATGGCATTGGGCAGCTTGGTCCCCGCGATGAGATTCGATTCGAAAAGGTCACGCTGGAAACCGCGCGATCCCTGTTGATAGAGCAGGAAAAACTACTGGCGTCCAAAGAGTTAATTCGGGGGAGATGATTCTGGAATGAAGCGCATTGATCTGAATTGCGATATGGGCGAACTGCCGGAGGCCATCGCCGATGGAACTCAGGAATCGTTGATGCCTTTCCTTACCTCGGTCAACATTGCTTGCGGTGGGCACGCGGGTGACGCGCAAACTATGAAAACCACGATTGCGCAGGCGCTTCGGTGGAGGCTGGCGCTGGGCGCGCATCCCAGCTATCCGGACCGCGCCAATTTTGGCCGTCTGGAGCTGGACCTGCCGCCGGAAATCATCGCGGATTCTGTATTCGAACAGGTGCGCGCGCTCGCCCAGGTTGCCACCGATCTCGGCGCAAGTTTGACGCACGTCAAGCCGCACGGAGCGCTTTACAATCAGTCTGCCCGCAATCGCGTCCTGGCCAAAGCGATTGCCAATGGCGTTGCTCGCTGGAGCCGCAACGTCATACTGGTAGGCTTGGCTGGTTCGCTGATGCTGGATGTCTTTCGCGAATGTGGTCTTCCAGTCGTCGCGGAAGCCTTTGCAGACCGGCGGTACCAGCCCGATGGGACTTTGCGCCCGCGAAAATTTGCAGATGCGCTAATAAGCGATCCCGCGGAAGCGGGCCAACAGGCATTGCAAATCGTCGAAAAAAGGACGGTAGTAGCCTGCGACGGAATCGAAATCGCGGTGGACGCCCAAACCATCTGCACCCACGGCGACGGCCCAAATGCTCCTCAGATCGCCGCAGCAGTGGCGCAAACGCTACGCCAGGCGGGAGTTGCACTTCGCGCGCTTTCGCGATGATTGGAAGATGATTCGAATGAGCGGGTGCCCCGTCCTTGACGACTATCAAGGCCGGGGTTCTTGATTTGAATTCCACTGCCGATTCCGCCGACCGTGTCCGTTCATCGATTCTTCAGAATCAAACCAGTTGTTTTAATTCAAGGGTGGCGGAGGAACGAGCGGAAGACGCCCCGGCTCACCGCGCGCTCCGTGGACCTCAACGTCGTTGAACAGCAGCGACGGCGCAATCACGGTTGCGGGAACTCCTGAGTCGGCCGAACCAAACGCGGCCAGCGCGGTGCCGGAAAATCCTGCCTGCTGGCTTTGCGTAAAGTTGAATGGCGTGACGTCGGTTCCGATGCCGGCGATATTGCGCATGGCGCGCAGGGTGAGTC
Source organism: Terriglobia bacterium (assembly GCA_041478355.1). Lineage (GTDB taxonomy): Bacteria > Acidobacteriota > Terriglobia > Acidiferrales > UBA7541 > Palsa-360. Next base: position 4,577 of record JBGOVX010000045.1, read on the forward strand.
CGGCAAGCCGTGCGCCGCGCATCAGGGATTCGCTTCCGTCATCGGGATTGACCCGGTACACCAGCAGCGGCAGGCGGTCGCCGGAGGCTGCTCCGGACGCCGCACCCATCACGATTTCGGAAAGATCGTCCTGTTCGCGCACGCCCAGCACGGGATTGTCCATCTCTTTAACGACAATGCACCACTTGTTTCCATTTTGCTTGCAGGCATCCAGAAACTTTTTCTTCAGATCGGCGGGAGATTGGCCTTCGGTGGATGTAAAAAATAGATTGCTCATCAACGGGCGCGGATCGCCCAAATACATGGCGCGCCCGTGACCGTTCGTCATGTTGAGATCGGGACCTGGACGGCGCGACATCAGTAGTTTGCGCAACGTTCCATTCTCGGCGATTTGCACGCGTTCGCCCTTCACGCCCTCTTCATCCACCGCATACGCGCCGAGCAGGTCTTGTCCTGCAAACTGTTTCGTGGTGGGATCGTCCACGAGCGAAACGCCGGGAGGAAGCACGCGCGTGCCCAGCTTTCCGGTCCATTCGCTGCGTCCGCCCAGCCGGTCCATCAATTGATCGAAGCTGGATTGCATTGCAAGTGGTCCGCGGGCGCCGGAAAGCGATGGTCCGAGCATCTGTGCCAGCAGCGAACCCGCCGCAGGGGCTTCAAACAGCACCGGGCCGTCATAATCGGCCGCAGGGGGCGATACGCGGAGCGTGATCAACTGCTCACCGGCTAGCTGGAGATCTTTCCGCACGGCGTCGGCAGCGGGCAACTGGTCGGGACGCTGCCGGTAGACGGCGAGAAAATTGTGCAGGCGCATGCCGTCATCGGATTCGGTTTCGAGGCTCGCCTCGACCGCCGCCAGGCTGCGATTGGCGCGGATCTTGGTGCCTTCGGTATTGAGCAAGTAATTTGTCGTGTAGATCAGGTGGTAGGTGACGCGCGAGCTATGCAACTGCGGAAACTGGCGCAACACCGCCGAAACCGTCTTGGCTTCCTGCTCCAAATTTCGCGTCGTCCAGTCGGGTTCGCGAAGCGGATCGATGGACACGGCCGGGGTCGCGGGAGAGAAATCAGGAATGCTGGGCGCCTTCGCCAGCCGCGTCATGAAGGCCTGCTTCTTGGAAAGGTTTTCGACAGCGCTCTTAAATGACTGATCGGTGGCCAGCCACAGGTCCTGACGCAGGGAATCGTAGTCGCGGTCAATACCCACCGTGCCGGTCGAGCCGAGGAAGCCGCTGAAGCCTTCGTCGCTGATGAAGTTCGAGCTATCGAGATTATAGTTTCCGACGCGCACATCCACGCTCATGATGCGATTGCGCCCGGAGGTCGAGGAAATCAGCGCGCCAAATTCAGCGACGATGGTGTGGACGTCCAGATCGAGAACGCGATACTGGATATAGTAGGGGCGCGCCGGTTCGCTGTTACCGGCAATGGTCAGTTCCAGGCGCTGGCGCGAACGGTCCAGCTCATCCTGCATGGCGGCAAGCGTCTTGTCGGAATCGGCTGCGACAGATTGCTGTGGTTGTGCCGTGCTCGCAGAGGGCAAAGCAGCCGCGGGAGGCGCAGCGGCATGTTTCGCGGGTGCAGCGGCAGCGGGCGCGGCGAAAATCATCGAGAGAGCGGCAAGGATGGCGATCACCGGGAAAACTTTCGAGTCGAAATGTTTCATCTGATTGTTCAGGGCACGATTCATGGACGCGCTCCCTTCGGGTCGTGCCCGGACGACGGCAGGATCGACGGCTTATCGATCGACGTTTCTTTCTTTTGAACTTCCATCTCTGAAATCAGGATGGCCGGAGCAGCCGCGGCAACCGGCACCGAACCAGATTCCGCGCCGCAATATCCATTAAAAATTTCCATGGTGTCGCCGGTAGCAAGGATCTTGGTGAGCGAAACCAGCGGAGTGCCGACGATATCCACGCCGCGGACCAGCTCATCGGGACGCCCATCCGTATACACCTTGTAAACAACCAGAGGTTGCACCTGAAACGCCTGCGGCTGTCCGCGCCCAGTGAATGTGAATCCGCCGGCGATATCGTCGATCATTAATCCGAAGGATTTTCCCTGGCGCTTGATTTCCTCGACCAATTTCACTCGCAGCTCGGCATTGGTCACCGCGCGGCTGCTCTGCACGATCAGGTTCCCCTGGCGCGAAACCGGCTGGGCGCCAATCTGGCGCCTCCCGTGTCCATTGGAACGCGGAAATCCGGTGAGCGGCTGGCGCGACATTTCGAAATTCCGCAAAACTCCTTTATCCACCAGAGTCACGCGCTCGGCGGGAGTCCCCTCGTCGTCAAACGGGTAGTAGCCCAGCAACATATTTTTGCCGATGGTCTTCGCGGTGGGGTCGTCGTAGATGGAAAGGAAACTCGGAAGAATCTGTTCGCCCACCTTGCGGGCGAAAGTCTGGCCCTCGTTGATGTCTTTTTGGCGGAACCCTTCGGCGCGGTGCCCGAAAACTTCGTGGAAAAACACGGCGGTAGCGCGGCCGGTAAGAAGCGCGGGGCCCGCGTAAGGCTCTACCAGCGGCGCCGCCACCAGCGCCTCAAGCTCCTTGCGCAGTACCTGTCCCTGAGCGAGAACCGCTTTATCATCCGGGGCATCGGCAGGATTGGTCCAGTCAAAATTATAATAGCGATTGATGTCCATACCATCCGGGGCCTTGCCCTGGATGAACAATTCCAAGCGGTAGTGCACCTGCCCAAATTGTAGCCGCGTGCCTTCGCTGGTGACGTGGTACTGGTTTTCCCCCAGCGAGCTGAATGTGACAATCGAATTCAGGATTTGCGGCGATGCCCGAAATGCGCGCGTGTACAACCGGACCTTTACTTCCCAGGGCTTGCGGTCGGGATTTACCGAAATTTCCGGGCCGTAAAACACGTGCGGTTGCTCGCGCGAGAAGTCCGGGGCGTGCTCTTCGACGGTCTGCGCTTGCACTTCCCGGCTGGTACTGATCTTGATCAAGGCTTCCGAGGCGGCGCGATACTGCTTCTCCGTTTGCAGCCACATGGCGCGGCGAAGCACGCCGGGATCATCTTCGACGGGAACGGCAACGCCAAAGCTGCCTTGGCCGGGGGCAGAGTTGCCCACCTTGTGCGTGTTGTCCAAATCGTAGCTGCCTACGCGCACCTGTGTCTCGAGCCACCGGGAACGGTTTTCCTCGCTTGCAAGCAAGGCCCCGTTCGAACCCATGACTTCGGCCCGCTGCGAGGAAGTCAGCGTGTAGCCGATGAAATAAGCCGCCGGAGTGGCTTTCGAAAGAATAGGCATCTCGCGGTCCAGCTCCTGTCCCAGAGTCACCAGGGCGGGCGCGGGAGTGGCCTGCGCGGCCTGTTGCGGTGGTGATGCGGGCGCAGGGCGATGTGCGGGCTTGCCGGCCGCTGCCATCGCGTTTACAGAAAAAACCGTCACAACGATTGCAAGATTGAATGTTTTCACCGCAGCTGCTCCAGTTTGCCGAATCATGATGCGTCGCTCGAACTTACCAGTCTATGCCTATGCGCCAGCAATCTCAAACACACGCTCCCGAGAAATGTTTTGCGGCACTGGCGTGCCCGTGGCGCGCAAATCTATTCAGATGCAGCCGCACGGCCCGGAGTCACCGCTATTCTTCTCAATCTGTATTCTATAGACGCACGGAGATAGCCTTATGCTGCCGGAAAAACAAGGCGCGGCGGCCAAGTCATTGTAGGCTGCCGCACGGTTCAAACCTCACGATCAGGAGACCATTGCCTGTAATCAGCATCCAGCGGCAGGGAATTGGCAACCCTTCCCGACTGTTTGGGGAGGCGTGCCGCGAGTGGCTATGGGAATGGCAATTGCCGGAACAGCCACCAGCACAGTCAGACCCACGACGACCCACGGATTGATGTGGTGCGGCGGGACTCCGGCTAAAGACATCCCGATCATGGTCGCATTTGCCGCATCGGTCAGCTCGGAAGGGGTCGCGGTCGTCGGCTGATCCGGGGGCTGATGACTGTCGCGAATGGTGGATGTTTGCCCGGCAAGCGCGTCCACGCACACGCCATCCAGGTTGCACAATTTGACGTGGCCCTCATAGACAATCAGCTGGAGCATGCCATTCAGATAGCCGACAAAAAAATCCGTGCCCACCACGCCCGCAACGCCCACGGCTGTGTGAATCTCAAACTTGGCATTGGGTTTGGACTGCTTGACCACCTGCGAACGCAGACGCCCATAGGTGAGCTCGATTTGCGTCTGCTGGGCCGCCGAATTGTGCTGCGTCACGGTAAGGCTGGAGCTGGAACCAACGTTCAACAAGGAACCGTCGTCGAGCGCAACCCGCGCGCGTCCGCCGTCTCCCGTGTGTACGACGTCGCCCCAATCGACCAGCGCCCTCACCGGCGCCGGCAATTGCTGCGGGCCTCGGGCAATGGCAACGTCGGGGATGGCGCGAGAGATTTGTCCGGCACGCTGCGCTCCCTGGGCCGCGATATCGGCGGGAATCACGATGGAAATCGATGCCAGAACAACCAGAGCGAGAAGGAACGGGGAACGTTTTTTCATCAAAAAATCTCCTGAGTGAATGCCTGCGCCTTAAAGATCACATTCCTTTGTTACTGGATGGCTCTGCCAGTGTCAACGACGGGAAATGCGCGTTGTCCCTAATCGCTAATGGTCAGCGCCGAGGATGGCTGGGAGGCGCATTTTAACCCTGGAGAAATTGTAAGAGGAAGAAAGGGACAGGGGGTGAGATTCGGACCGGGAGGGCTCGCCGCAGCTTACCAGAGTCCTTGAAAATGCGAGCTCAAGCGTACCGCTTCCAACGCGATGCCGCCGGGTTGATTTGAGGTGATTTGAGGTTGACGCAAGATGTTGCTGGGCGTATGGTTCTGCGCAAAGACAGGCTTGAAATCGGAAACGCTGATTTACGATGAAAGAGGCTCCGCCCATGAACTCCCTACGACACTTCGCCTCACGATTTTTCGGACACCGAACGACGGCAGTAGTGGTCACAACTGTTGCAGTCATTGCAGCGCTTTCCATCCTGACTCGTATCGGGTTGGCTCAGCAAGCGCCGCTGCACCTGAATCCCGCCATTGAGAAACTGGCGCAGGGGCAGCCCATGATCGGCATTCAAACCGACGACATGTCTCTGCAGAACTGCCACTCGCTTGCGCGTGTGGATTTCGACTACGCCTACGTCGACATGGAGCATGGACCGCTCAATCTCGATGGCCTTGCCTATTGCGTGGCCGCAATGGTTGATAAGGCCGCGATTCTCAAGAAGGGAAACGCGCAGCCCAAGGTGGCGTTGTTTGCGCGATTTCCCCCGTACGGGCGAGACCTCGACAGCAATGACTGGATCGTAAAGCAGGCGCTGGACATGGGTTTAATGGGTATTATTTTCAACGGTGTTGACAACAAGGAGCAGATGACGCGCCTGGTCCGGTACATGCGCTATCCGCAGCAGAAAACCTCGAGGTACCAGCAGCCTCCTGGATTGCGCGGCTATGCTCCGGGGAATGCGACTTTTGCGTGGGGCCTCTCCGCGGCTGAGTATGAGCGGCATGCCGACCTTTGGCCGCTCAATCCGGAAGGTGATCTCCTGGCAATCGCGATGATCGAAACTGCGGAGGGCCTGAAAAACGTCAACGAGATTGCGGCGGTGCCCGGCGTCGGCGCGATCTTTCTCGGCGCGGCTGGTGATTTGCACCAGTATCTTGGCGTGCCGCAAGATTCGCCCGAGGTGGAAGAGGCCCGTCAAACGATTCTGGCCGCGTGTAAGGCCCACAACATCGCTTGCGGCATAACCGCGCTCACCAAGGCTGACGTGGATAGGCGGCTCAAGGAAGGATGGAAGATGATTCGAACGGGGCGTGGAGAGTAATCGGCTGCCAGCAAGACAGCCTCAAGAACTGGACAATGGATTCGACTAAGTGGTCCCGCGCGAGGACTCGGTACGGCCAGCGGCGCGGGACAGCCAGTAACGGCGCAGGTCTCCGACCAGATAGAGCGATCCGGTGATGAAAATGACGTCTTCGAGAGAAGCAAGTTCGAGGGCGCGTTCGAATGCCAGATTCGGTTCGGGAATCACTTCTACTCGCGATGCGTGGTGGCTAATCATTTTCGCCAGTACGGGAGCGGAAATCGCGCGAGGTTGGGCCGGGGCGGTAACAATCACCGTCGAGGCTCGCGGGAAGAGGATGCCGGCAATTTCGTCCACTGCTTTATCGCGCACCGCTCCGTAGATGAGGAAAATATTTCGCCCGCGCAGCAGCGTCTCCCAGAATACGGCAATTTCGCGCGCGCCCGCGGGATTGTGCGCGCCATCGAGATAAATGTCAGGGCGCCCGGCGATGCGCTCCAGGCGGCCGGGCCATACGGTGGCGGCGATGCCGCGCGCGATAGCGTCGTCATCGATGGGCGCGCCGCGCTCGGCAAGCAGCCGCGCCGTGGCGAGTGCCGTGAGGGCGTTGCGGACCTGGAAGCGTCCGGGAAGCGGCAAGGTAAGAGGGATGCGCGAACCGGATTCATTGGAGATCGCGGTGAATGCGTAGCAGCCGTCGTGTTCGGTGATGTTTTCGAGGCGGAATGCGTCCTCGATTTCCACTAGAAACGCGGCCTGATGCACCGCGCGTTGCCGGATCACTACGCGCGCGATCAGGTGTTCGGCGGCGCTGACGACTCGAGCGCCCGGCTTGATAATCCCCGCCTTCTCCGCGGCAATTTCTTCGATCGAATGGCCCAGATAGTTTTCGTGGTCGAAATCAATTTGGGTGATTACAGCGGCCTCGGGCACCAAGATATTTGTGGCGTCCAGGCGTCCTCCCATGCCGGCTTCGCAGACAGCGAACTGGACACCGGCGCCGGCGAAAAATTCAAACGCAATCGCCGTGACGCATTCAAAGAACGTGGGGTGCGCGGCAAGACGTCCGGCGGCCAGCAATTCCTCGATGACCTTGCGCACGCGCGTGAACGTGGCGGCAAAATCCGCATCGGAAATCTCCCGGCCGTCCAGGCGGATGCGCTCGTTGATGCGCTCAAGATGCGGCGAGGTATAAAGGCCGGTGCGCAATCCCGCGACGCGCAAAATCGATTCCAGCATCGCAGCGGTCGAGCCCTTCCCATTTGTTCCCGCGACGTGCACCGACTGAAACGCGCGCTGCGGGTGGCCAAGCTGCTCGCACAAAACAGTGATGTTCGCCAAGTCAAACTTCCTGGCATTCGCCTGTTGCGGCGAGGCAAGTTCGCGTCCGAGGGTGAGCAAGTACTGGACCGATTCCTGGTAAGTCATTCGGCTTAGGCCACGAAAAAATCGAGGGCTGCTGAGATATAGGTCTTCAAATCCTTGCGGTGAACCACGGCATCGAGAAAACCGTGTTCAAGAAGAAATTCCGAAGTTTGAAATCCCTTGGGAAGTTTTTGCCGCATGGTCTGTTCGATCACGCGCGGTCCGGCAAAACCAATCAAAGCGCCGGGCTCGGCGATGTTGATGTCGCCCAGCATGGCATAGCTTGCAGTGACACCGCCCGTGGTGGGGTCGGTCAGAACAGAGATGTAAGGAAGGCGCTCTTCATCCAGGCGCGCGAGCGCCGCCGAGACCTTGGCGAGTTGCATCAGGCTGATGGTTCCCTCCATCATGCGCGCGCCGCCGGAGCAGGAAATAATCACCAGGGGAAGCCGCTTGGCAATAGCCGCTTCAATCGAGCGCGTTACTTTTTCACCGACCACCGCGCCCATCGAGCCGCCAATAAAATTGAATTCCATCGAGCAACAAATGACCGGACGCCCGCCCAGCTTGCCCTCGGCGCTGATGATGGCGTCGGACATGCCCAGTTTCCGGCGCGCCTCTTTCAGGCGTTGCGCATAGGGTTTGGTGTCGGTGAAATGCAGCGGATCATTTGACGTAAGGGCTGCGTCGTGCTCGACCCAGCGCGAATCCAGAAGCAGTTCGAGGCGCTGCGTGGCGTTCAGCCTGAAATGATGCTGGCATTTCGGGCAAACGCGCCAGTTGGCCTCCAGGTCCTTCTTCCAAACAATCGCGTGGCATCGCTCGCACTTGGTCCACAGCCCTTCGGTCTTTACGCGGCGCTCGTCAGGCGGCGTAGGCTGATCGATCCGTTTTTTTTCTCTCTTGAACCAAGACATAGATGGTCAACCATTATAACTGTAACAACCTGGCAAGCGCGATGAAGGTTCGGTGGTTGGTTGATTTGGTGTGGGTGAGGTTCTTGTGTCGCCCCTGCCGGGGCTTTCTGGTCATTCCTGGACGCGTTTTCCCACAGCTTCCGCTGTGGGCTACGATGTGCCGTCCCTTCGGGACTCCCAGCAACACAGAATTAGTCCACTACCCAAGGCTCGCAATGAAAGAAAAAAGTGATGTTTCAGTCTGATAGGCCCGTCGGAAGGGCCAGACTGAAATGAAAGGTGTCCGCTGCACCCAAAAAAAACATGGGATGCAGCGGCCGCTACAAAACCTCCGGCGCCAATCTGATCGACGACCGGAGAAAATGATTACTTTTCTTCGGCGTTGGTGGACGTTGCAGGTCCCTCACCCACCACCTCGAGGATCACATCCTCGTCCTTGGCTCCGTCGAAATGCACCTGCTTGCCATAATGAATGACGAAGCTGCCTGGCGGAATCGGCACGGTGTTGTCGGGATCGAATTTTGTTCCCGTGCCCACCCACCAGGTTCCCGAGATAACGGTGAGATACCGGTCATTGGGATGCCAGTGTGGGCGGCTCATGTGGTGCGCGGACCATTTCACTAACGCGATGTATTGACCGGGCTTGGACAAATCGCCGCGCAGGACGGCTGTCGAGATGCCGCGCGGCTCACTCACCCACTGGATCTGAGCGGGGAGCTTGTAGGCAATCGCAGCGGGGTTGAGGTCAGTCGCTTTGACCGATCCTAGTGAAACCACTGTCGCGATCGCCAGCGGAATCATCCAGCGCCAACCAGGTTTGAAAATAACGGTCATACTTGTCTCCTGTAGGGACACGTGGAACCTCACACCATAGAACCTCTCCAGCGCATCCACATCGTTTAATTGTTTTTAAAACTCTCTATCAATTGCCGGCCGATTTTTGCAGCTCGGCGAATGGCACGACAAACCCATGGAGCGGCGCAATCGTAGTCACATCCAACTTGAGGCGCTGGACGTTCTCATACAAATTGACCGTGTAGCCATGGGAGCGAGGCCCTGTGGACGGCGCTCCTGGAGGGGCCGGCGAGAAGTCATCCGCTTCCACCAGGACCTTGTCCTTGGGCAGATACACCATCATCATGCCGATATTGTGATTGTCACCCTCCCGGCGATAGATTTCCAGAGAGCGGCCACCCTCGGACAGAACATACTTGTCCTTCACAGTGATGAACTTTGCCGGCTTGGGATGCTGTGAAAGCTCATCCGGCTGCAGAGTGCGCGCCGCCTTGAAGGTCTGCTCGTAGAAAGGCTTGTTGATATCGGCGGTGATAATTGTGGCTCCCTCAGCAACATAAGCACGGATGCCCCCGGAGTGATCATAGTGGTGATGCGTGTTGATTAAATACTTGATGGGTTTGTTGGGAGCCAGTTTCTTGGCTTCCGCAATGACGGCCAGAGACCGGGCGTCGTTGAGAGGCCCCTCGATCATCACCAGGTAATTCGGGTACTCGACCAGGACGCTGTGATGGGTGCCGCCGCCGAGCCACCATACTCCGTCGCCTAGCTTCTGTGACACCACATTGACCGGAGGAATGGCCGCCGTTTTTACCGCGTCGGGTACCGAGAGGCTCAAGTCCACGTTGGCTTGTGCGCTGGTCACCGACAGATCCATCACAGGATACCCGCCCTGTTTCTGGACGATCATGGCAGGGAACTTCACGCCATTGAAGTCCTTGTAGCCGGTGTAAGTGGTCTCCACCAACATGTCTCCGAGGACTGGATGGGGAAGCCAGGTATCGGTCTTCGTGACCATGTTCTGAGCGTTAATCGTGCCGGTCACTTTGAATTTGCCCGCCATGAACGACACCACGGTTCCATCCTTGCCCTTCTTTGCGGTGGCGTTGTTTTCCAGGGCAGCCTTCAAGAAACCGTGCGGGGTGAGCCAGATTTGAAGTTGGCGCTCTTCGGCCGCCGCAACTGCCGGTTGAGGAGTGTTCCCGGGCTGGTTCCAGGCGTACTGTCCACTCACCAGGTTGATTTGCTTCTGCTCCCCGGCAAACGGCGCTCCTCCCCCGCGGATCGGCGGAGTCTGTTCCACGCGAACCAGTTCTTCCTTGGAAGATCGGGAGGCATAGTCAATGGTTCGCGTATAGCTGGTGACATTTGTTTCCGGCCAGGGCGAATTGGGGGAGTAAGCCTGTCCCAACGCGTTATTGTGGCCGGTGCCCGAAAATTGAATCGATTTCACATCGCCCATCGCCTTCGTGGCGGCTTGCAAGACAGTCTTGGCGTCCTGGGCTGAAACGATCCCAGCCCACAAGGCAAACACGGAAATTGCGACGCAGAGTTTCTTCGGCATGGTAGCTCCTTCCTTCTCAAATCCTGCAGTTCAAATCTTTCAGCCTAGACTGGGAGTTCAAACTGGGATTCACTTGACCGGGCGATCATAGTCCAAAGCCTGTTTCAAGGAAAGGTATTAGTCCACGTTTTACCCAGACCCGGCAGCGTCCCGTGCTGTTGACGTCTTCGGGGCGCCATCCTAAGATGAACTCGCCGAAAGCGGTAGCCGGATGTCCTCCAAACCACCCCTTGCGAAATATGCGGCGCGACTTTTCTGTTTTCTATTTCTTCTGATTCTTATTTCCCCGCGTCTCCCCGCGGAACAAGTCAAGGACCTCAAGCCCCAAGGCTATGTGAGCGATTTCGCGGGAGTGCTGAGCGCACCGGCTCGGGAAAAGCTGGCGGCGCTTTGCGGTGAAGTCGAGCGGAAGACCAAGGCGCAAATCGCTATCGTGACCGTTTCTTCCCTGGGCGATCAGCCCGTCGAGCAATTTGCAATCGACTTGGCTACGCAGTGGGGCGTGGGACCCAAACAGCAGGCGCGCGGCGTGCTGATTCTTTTCGCGCCCAATGACCGCAAGTATCGGATTGAAGTGGGCTATGGCCTGGAGGCAATTCTCCCCGACGGAAAAGTAGGCGGCTTTGGCCGTGAAGCTGTGCCGCTGCTGCAGCGAAATGATTATGATGACGCCATTGTTCTGGTCACGCTGCGAGTTGCAGCGGTTATTGCGCAGGACCAAAACGTCACGCTGGACACTCTTTCGGGAACGCGGCCGCCACAACCCGAATCTGAGACTCCACCACTTTTCCCCGTGTCGAGCCTCGTGTGGCTTCTTATTTTTATCATCTTCCTGTTTTCCCCGGTTTTGGGTCTTATCCTCCGCTTTTTTTTCGGCGGATGGATCGGTCCGCGCCGCCGGGGTGGTGGGTGGATGGGACCCGGGTATTACGGCGGTGGCGGTTCCTGGGGAGGAGGCGGGTTCGGTGGGGGTGGGGGTGGAGGCGGCTTTGGGGGTTTCGGTGGAGGATCATTTGGCGGGGGCGGCGCAAGCGGAAGCTGGTGAGATTCACGGAAATCAGGAGTGAGATTGATGGAGCATAAGAAACTCGACGAGTTCGTGCAAAAGCTGAAAAGCGCGGCATCCGGGAATTTGAAAGCCGTCATCCTGTATGGCTCTGCGGCGACTGAGGAGTTTCATTCCAAGCACTCGGACCTCAATATTCTTTGTTTACTGGAGCGCGCGGAGGCCATGCACATCGAAGCCCTACACTCACCAGTAGAGTGGTGGGTCCGTCAGGGCCATCGCCCGCCACTGGTGTTCACGCAAGAGGAATTGCACCGCTCCGCGGACGTTTTCACGATTGAGCTGTTAGACATGAAATCGCATCACAGGATCCTGCTGGGGCCGCAGGACGCCCTGGCGGAGCTCTCCGTTCCGCTGCATTACCATGCGATTCAAGTAGAACGCGAACTTCGAATGGGCTGGCTGCGGCTTCGCCAAGCCATACTGGTCGCGCCGAAGAAGACAAATGTGTATCTGGACCTGATGACCTCGTCGTTTTCATCCTTTGCCGCGTTATTTCGCCATGTCCTGATCGCTTTGGGTGAGGCACCAGCGGCGACGAAACGTGAAGCCATCGGACGAGTCGCGCAACTCACCCGCGCCGATCCCGGCTGTTTTTATGCGATTCTGGACTATCGCGAAGGGAAGAAGAAAAAACAGGAAATCGACGTCCAAAAGACGCTCAATCAATACTTCGCATTTGTGGAAGCGGTCACCGATGAATTTGACACGCAGCTCGACGCTAGAAAATAAGGGAATAGTTCAGTCTGAGCGGAAAAAGGCCCGCTCCATCCCAAAAAACGGGGGACGCGTTGTTTTTGGGCGGGCAGCCTTTGGTATTTTTGAGCGAATGGCAAGTTAGTTTCTGTCCGGGAGGATGCAGATGAAAAAAGGAATGATTGTGCTGGGCGTTGTGGTGCTGGTCGCGCTGATGATCGCAGGGATGTACGTGGGGCGTCGCAATGAAATGGTTCGAAAGAGTGAAACTGTGAAGTCCGCCTGGGCGCAAGTGGACGTGGTGCTCCAGCGCCGCGCCGATCTGATTCCCAACCTGGTGGAAACCGTGAAAGGCTTTGCCGCGCAGGAGCAGACCGTATTTCACGACATCGCCAGCGCCCGGGCCGCGCTGCTGGGTGCCAAGACACCCACTGACAAAATTGCCGCGAACGGCCAGTTGGATGGCGCTTTGGGAAGACTGCTTCTGATCGTCGAGAATTACCCGCAACTGAAATCGAACGAAAATTTTCTTCGGCTGCAGGATGAACTTGCCGGCACCGAGAACCGCATTGCCGTCGAGCGCAAGCGATACAACGACTCAGTGCAGGACTACAACACCTACATCGGGCTCTTCCCGAATAATATCTTTGCCGGGTGGGCTGGATTCGAACGCAATAATGCGTATTTCGCCGCTACAGAAGCATCCCGCGAGGCGCCGAAGGTGCAATTTCCCGCGCCCACCCGGTGAACGGGAACCGCAACTTGCCAGCAGCCGCAATACGCACTGCGCTTTCTGGAAGGCGCTATTACTATTGCATCTACGGTTGTGAATCTACGTTGATTTGCGCTGCAGGATCCGGAGTTGCCGCTGGCGGCGGTTCGCTTGGTTGGTTTGGCTGAGCATCTGTATTTTCTGGCCCAGTCTGATCCGAAGGAGTGACGCCCTTGTCATGTGCCGGTTCGGAAATGCTCGGACCCGGCTTCAAGACGAACTGCACACCACTTTTCGCATTCTCATCCACCGTGCGCTGCACGTCGAGCCGGTCCATCTCCACCGCGCTTTCAATGCCGCTGAGGAGAACGAAGTGGAGTTGGCCGCCCGAAATCCAGTAGTCGCGCACAGAGTACGATGGGCCATCCCTCATATAGAGAATAACTGGGACGGTAATGTCCGCGGCGGCAACCGCTTCCGGTAAACTTTGTGCCGCTGGCGCACTCAAATTCGAATAGCTTTCAGGCGGCACGGAATAGGAATAACTGTCATCGTAAGAATGAGCAGATATGTAGCCGGTTGGAGACCCGTAGTAGCCATATCCCGGCCAGCCCCACCACGGAGAATTCCAATTTAGGCCCCAATTCCAGAACCCAAACCAAGGCCAGCCGAATCCCCAGCCGGGCCACCAACCGAATCCGAAGCCGAATCGAAAGCCGCAGTTCCAGCAACCTCGCCGAAAGCCTCCGCCAAAGCGATTGAACGGAAAACCGGACCTGGGAGCGCGCCAACCGGCGAACCGATTGGCGCCAGGCGACACTGAGAAAACGCGAGTACCGGAGGTGGGGCCGACGGCAACTCGGGAAGTCCCGAACACAGTCGCATTCCTCCGCAGCGCAGAATTGCCCGCGACGGAATTGGCGAATGACGTATGAATGTTGGATAACGCGCGAGTAGAGGGAACGACGTTTCTCGCCATCGCCGCGTTCTCCCAAATCTCGTGTCCTTGTCCAGAGAAGCTTCTGGTAACCTGCCCCATGGTTGCGGACCGATTCACCACAAAAACGTGCCCACCGCTTCCGGCACTGCCGGTACCTTGCGCTTCCGTAGAAGGAGCTACCGCCCTACGGCTGACAGCTGAACTCCCAAACGAATGCCACTGCCCATCGGAAACAGCGCGAGGCGCTCCCGATGAAATCCCCACTCGCTCGTTACCATTCGCCGGACCAGCGCCCGGACGATTGCTAGAACCGACCGGTCTTGCGGACGATTCACCCGCAACGCGCGAGGGCGCGCTTGGAGTTCCTCGCGTATATCCTCCACTCATGCGGGGCGCACTGGCCGTGGAGCCGCCACTGCCTCCACGGGAGCCGCCTCCGCCCCCACCATGAGACCCGCCACTGCCTCCACGGGAACCGCCTCCGCCACCACCTCCATGAGAACCGCTACCGCCTCCATGGGAACCGCCTCCACCTCCACCGTGTCCGCCACCACCATGCTGAGCGAATGAAGGGATCGGCAGGCAAGCAATCAACATGGATATGCTTATCGCTGAAGCAAATCTAAAAAAATTGAATTTGGTCATTTGGCCCTCCGCAACGGCTGCGCAAGACCTGCGGACGGGTTCAGAGGGAACGGACCCGTTTGTTTCAATTTGATTCTACACCCCCCGGGTTTGGTTGTATTGATCTTATATTGTTTCAACACTCCGCTGCCTGGCTCGCGGATCGTTACAGGACACACGGAAAGAATGGCAAGGGCGCGGGTGATATGTTCGGTCAGCCAGGCGCGCCGGCGTGCTCCTTCCTGTCTCCAGCGCCTATTCTGGCAACACACACGATGCCGTGCTTCTCTATGGCGGCGATTGCCTACCCGTTCATCACGCCCATAGGTGACTGGCGTCACAGTTATGATTGGCAATCCTGGCTTAACATGGCTGTGTTTATGGGGTGCAATGTGCGCTCATCTGTATAGGGGGGTCGCCATGGTCGAGCAACTGGAAGAGAATCTCACTGGAGTCACGTGCCTATTTTGCGGGCTTCCTACTCCGCTTGCTGTTTCGACGAACCAGGGAACATCTGCCGGTGTTATCGCCAATTCGAGTCCACGGCTATTTATTGTCCGCTGCAGCGAATGTGGCAAGGAGGCACCCTATTTTGCCCACGAGGTCGTTGTTTTCAAAGGGACGTCGCACGCGATGCATCTTGCTGTTTGAGAATCCCTCGATGGCGACCGCCTGGTTTCCGCGCCGCATTTTACTTCGGGTAAGGATGTCCGGCGAGGGTGGCGAAGGCGCGGTAGATCTGCTCGACGAGCATGGCGCGGGCCAACTCATGCGAGAACGTCAGCGGTGACAGCGAAAGCTTGCGGGTGGCCCGCCGTTTAAGCGCCTCGGGAAAACCATCGGCGGCGCCGCACAGAAATACAATTTCGCGCACGCCGTGATCTCGCGTTGTGGCCAGCCAAGCGGCAAATTGCGCCGACGTTTGAGATCTTCCCCCGTCATCCATCAGGACCACGCATGCGGACGGCTCAAGCATCAGTTTGCGCAAGGACGCGGCGGAATTTTCACGCAATTCGGTGACTTGCACTTCGGCGAATCGCCGGATCCGCGCCAAATAATCGTCCACCAGCGCATGAATTTCCGGGCGTCGCGTCTTCCCGAGCACCACCAAGTGAATTTTCATCAGGTATCCGGCGTGCCAGCGACTAAAGCCTCTTTGATTACGCCGGCCTTATGTCACGGCTTTACAGCTTGTGGGAAAATTCTAAACACTGTCATTCCGAGGCACGCTGCGTGCCGAGGAATCCCTCTTTTCTTTAGCATTAAGCAAAGAGGGATTCCTCACTTTGTTCGGAATGACAACCAAGAGTACTTTTTCCACAAATTCTATAGCCGTGACCCACATACAATCTCGTATTGCCACACAGACTCTTTAATTGCCACACGGGCTATTTAATTCAAACCAAACTTCTTGCGTTTGTCGAGCAGGGTCTTTCGGCTGATGCCCAGGATCTTCGCGCTCTTGGTGATCTTGTAGTGCGTGGCTTCGAGCGTGGCGCGAATGGCCTCGTGCTCCAAGTCTTCAAGCGAACGAAGCTCGACCCCCATGCTGGAATCAGCTTTTCGCACGGACTCGGGAAAATCTTGCGGCGTGAGCGTCGAGGCGGTAGAAAACACCAGCGCGCGCTCGATCGCGTTTTTCAGCTCGCGAACATTTCCCGGCCAGCCGTAGGCGGCAAGCATGTGCCGCACGGGTTCGGAAAATACAACACCGGCGCGGCCATGGACGCGCCCTGCTCGCTCCAGTAGCGCGTCGGCAAGCGGCAGGATGTCCGC
>JBGOVX010000041.1:0-22569 GCA_041478355.1 Terriglobia bacterium
ATCGCCCACCACCCAGGACGCGGCCAGATCAAGACCGTTCTCGCGAGCCGCGCGTTCAAGCAAGCCTGGATTTGGCTTGCGGCATTCGCAGGCGTCTTCCTTCCTGTGCGGGCAAAAGTAGATGGCGTCGACGCGCGCGCCTTCCGCCGCCAGCTCCGCGATCATCTTCGCGTGTACCTGGTGAACCAGCGACTCTGGAAAAATGTGGCGCGCAATTCCCGATTGATTGGTGATCACAACGACCGGAATCCCGGCCTGGTTCAGTCGCCGGATGGCCTCGGCTGCAAACGGAAAAATACGCAGGCGGTCCACATGGTTTACGTAGCCCATTTCCTCGCAGATCGTGCCGTCACGGTCCAGGAAGACGGCCCTGCGAAGCAGACGTTGTTCAGACATTCAGGCCGCTCCCTAAAAAATGAGAATGTTTTGCCGCTTGCTGAACGCGTTGCGCGGCCGCGAAAACAGGATCGACTTCAATACGCGTCATGCAGCGATGGTCAATCGGACACGTCCGAAGAAAACATGGGCTGCACGAGACGGCCTCGCGTATCAATGTGAATTGTTGCGTCACTGGAGCGGTGCCCTCCGGGTCGGTTGGACCAAAAATGCCGATGACCGGAAGCCCCGCGGCCGCGGCCACGTGCATGGCTCCGGAATCATTGCCGATAAAAACCGAGCAGGCGGAAAATAGCGCCGCAAGGTCGCGCGTGGATGTCTGCCCTACCAGAGACATCGCGCGACACTTCATGTCCGCCCGGATTTGCGCCGTCATTTCCTCTTCAACGGGCGTGCCGAAAAATATCACATCGGCGCCGCATTCTGAAATCAGACGGTCCGCAAGCGAAGCAAACCGGGACGGCAGCCAGCATTTCGCGGCCCCGTAAGAAGCTCCCGGGGCGATCGCGCAACGCCAAGAGCCCGGTCTTGCTCCGGCGTGGAGAAGAGATGATTCCGCGGCGTCGCGCGCGGATTCGGCCACGCGCAATCGAATGGGCGCAACTTCTTCCCGAGTCTCGATCCAGCCCGCGCGGCGAAGCAATTCCAGATAATAATGCGACTCGTGGCGCGGAATTTCGCCTGGCTTCGGCACGGCCACGGCCTGGCTGAGCAATAGACTGCGCCCATCACGCGCATAACCGATACGCTCGGAAATCCCCGCGCGCCACGCCAGCCATGCGGCTTCAAATGCATTTTGGAGCAACACCGCGATGTCGAATTTTTTGCCTCGCAGCTCTCGCATAAGCCTTTCGCGGCCCAGCCACCCGCTGTGCCGCCCGCGATAGTCATATTCGAGGAACTGGTCGGCAAAGGGTTGTCCAATAAACAAATCCGCCACGGCCGGGCGCGCCAATATCGTAATCTCATCGCCTGCGCGCGAGCGCCGGATGGCTTCGAGCGCTGGAATCGCCATCACCGCATCTCCCACCCAGTTCGGAGCGCGGACAAGAATCTTCATCGCGCAGCCCCGTTTTTGCCGCGGCGAATGGCTTCTCCAATCGCATCTCGAAACCCTTCGGGAAGGGACAACGATATGCGGCAACAATACGCCGGCAAGCCCGTAAACTGGACATGCCTGAGATTCCACACATCTTTTTCCGTGCATAACAACGCATCGGCGTCGCAGATCGCCGCTTCGTGTTCAAGTTCGGCGACTTCCTGCGCGGTATAAACGTGGTGATCGGCAAAGCTCCGCCCTCCGGTCACCTGAAATCCCCATTTGCTCAGGTCGTCAAAGAACGCGCGAGGATTGCCGATTCCGCAGAAGGCCATGAATCGAGTTTTCCGCCAATCCTGGGGCGGCAAAGCCACATCGAGCTGTGGAAGACGAAGCACGCTGTCAATCTCCGTTGAACCATAATAGATGGGCTTTTTCGTGTGCCGGCGAATCACCGCCTCCAGCGCTGATGCGGGCGCCTGCACGCTCCGGGTGATCACCACCACGTCAGCGCGGGAGAGCGCGGAAGCAGGCTCGCGCAACCGCCCCGCGGGTAGCGTCATTCCGCCGCCAAATGGATCGGTGGCGTCCACCAGCACGATGTCGGCATCGCGCGCGAGTTTAAAATGCTGGAAGCCGTCATCCAGGACAAACCAGCCGGTTCCATGCCGCGCCAGGACCTCGCCCGTCTTGTGCCGGTCAGCCCCCACGCCGATTTGAACTTTTCCGGCAAGGCGCTCACGCAACAGCGCGACTTCGTCGCTCTGCGCCTCACCGCTCGTCCCATCCACCGAACCCCGATAGCCGCGCGTGAGAATCGCCACGCGCTTCCCTTCCCGAGCTAGCCGATCGGCAATCCATATCACCATGGGAGTCTTGCCGGTCCCGCCCACGGTGAGGTTCCCCACGCTGATGACCGTTCCCGGAAGCGTCTTGGCTTTGAATAGGCCGTGGGCATAACTCCAGACCCGTGCGCGCGACGCCATCCAATACAGCGCGGAAAACGGCCACAGCAACTGGCTCCATGCGGACAAACGCTTCACATTCGGCCCCGTGATGAATCGACAATCTGTTCGATATGCGCGAGAACTCGGGAAGTTGCACCGTGATTTTGATCCACTAACCCTCGAGCGGCCGCCCCCATGCGCGCCGCGCGCCCGGCGTCCCCGAGCAAACCGTTCCAGGCAGCTCCCAAATCTTCCGAATTGTTTACCTGAATGGCGGCGCCAGCCTCCAGAAATTTCCCGGCCATTTCCCGGAAGTTATCCATCGAGGGACCGTAGATCGGGACTTTACTGAACGCGGCAGGCTCAAGAATATTATGTCCGCCGCTGGGAACCAGCGAGCCACCCACAAAAACCGCGTCGGCCAGGCGATAGACTCCTGCGAGTTCCCCCAAAGTGTCGAGCAATAACACCGTGCCCGGTTCTGCAAGCGCGGCATCCCCCGCGCCGTTGAGTGTAAGATCGCGGCGGCGCACCAGTTTTCGTCCGGATTCCAAAATAATTTGCGCCGCTGCGTCGAACCGGTCCGGCTTCCGAGGCGCAAGAATTAATAGCGCATTTGGAAATTGCCGCTGAACAGCGGCGAATGCCCGCAAGACTTGCGCCTCTTCATTGGCCATTACACTTCCAGCCACTAACACGGGCCGGCGATGATTCCGCGCGAGTTCTGCCGCAAGCCATTGAGACAGCGGATTTTCCGGCGGCTCCGCCAGATCGTACTTCAGATTGCCTGCAACAATAACCCGGTTCCGTTCCGCGCCCAGCTCGAGCAAGCGCGCCCCGTCCTGTTCGCTTTGCATCAGAAAAAGCGTGGCGTCATTCAAGATGCGCCCGAGAAAACCTCGCAGCATTCCTCCAGAATAGGAAAGCGCGCGAAGAAAACCACGGTAAGACCGCTCCGACAGCCTGCCATTCACAAATACCACCGGCACGCCCGCGCGGCGGCACACTCGCAGAAAATTGGGCCAGATTTCCGTTTCCACGATAATCACAATCCCCGGCCGCACCGCTCTTAACGCGCGAGCCACCGGCCCTTTCCAGTCCAGCGGAAAATAAAAAATCGCGTCGGCGCACTGCATTCGCTCGCGCGCAAGCTGCTGCCCGGTGATCGTGGTAGTGGAAACAACCAGCCTCCTCCTCGGATACCGTTGCTTGATCTGATTGGCAAGAGGGAGAGCAGCAAATACTTCACCCACCGACACGGCGTGAATCCATATCGCCTCCCCGCTGCTACCGTCCGAACCCGGGCCGCGTGACTCTGTGCCACGCAATTCCGCAGGAAACTTCCACCCCAGACGTTCAGCCACGTGCCGCAGATATTTGCCGCTGATCGAGCCGCGGACGAAAAAATACGGTGAGAGCAGGATCATTCCCGCGGCCATCAACAAACTGTAAAGTAGGTACATTCCCAAGTGCCGTTTGCAGTTTGCGGAAAAGTGCTTTTGGTTGTCATTCCGAACGAAGTGAGGAATCCCTCTTTGTATCATGCCCAAGATGAGAGGGATTCCTCGGCACGCGGCGTGCCTCGGAATGACAGCGCTTTGAGTTTTTCCGCAAACTGTTAGGCAGCTGCCTCCAATCCTGCAAAAATACCAAAACGTCGCACAGCCACTGGCAAACCAGATATTATAGGGGCCGCGGGAATCCTGATATACCTATTGTCGGGGAACCTTTCAGCGGGTACCCGCATCCTACGAGGACAACCTATGTTCTATCGCATACTGGCAATGACCATCCTTTATCCTCTGGGATTATTTGCGCAAACCGCGCCGGTGAATCCTCTGACGCTGCCCGCGCGCGAAACGCATCAGGATTTGCTGATCGCCGCCGACCCGTACATTTCCGCCGACCGTTATGATAAGGAGCGCTTCGGAAAAAAGTCGCTCCACGAGGCTGGCATTGTCGCCATCGAAGTTTATTTCCGCAATGACAATGACGCTCCGATACGCATCAACCTCGGCACTATGCGCCTGGTGGTTTCTTCACCCGATATGCAACGCCAGCAACTTGAAGCGCTTTCCGCCGAGGAGGCCACCGACCGCACGCTCCTCAAAGCGCATGCCAATCCATCGGTTCCGCGGCTATCGTTACCTATTCCCGGCCCAAGGTCCAGCAGAGGCAAAGCCTGGGATGAGATGGCGACAACGCTTCGATCCATTGCCCTTTCGTCGGATGTTCTGCCGCCACATGCCACTACCCACGGCTTCCTTTTCTTTGATCTGAACCATGAATTTGACGCGATTCGCCATTCGCAGCTCTATATCCCGGACCTATCTTTCATGACCAACCACAAAGCCCTTTTCTTTTTCGAGATCGACCTCGGCAATATTCCAGCGAAGTAACACCCACCGCCGTGGCTTTGGATCAATGCAGTGTTACTGAAAGTCCCGGAGGGACGGCATAACGTAGCCCACCGCGGAAGCTGTGGGAAAACGGACCCAAATAACCAGAAAGCCCCGGCAGGGGCGACACAAGGATCTCACCCACGCAAAATCAACCAACCACCACAACAGGCCAAAATTTGCCGAACCGTTCCCGGTCGGATAGAATAGCTGATTCAAACAGGCCCGCTCCCCCAACATGACTCTCCTAGACGAACTGAATTCCGGACAACGCGAAGCCGCAACAACTCTTGAAGGGCCGGTCTTGATTCTTGCTGGAGCCGGCACCGGCAAGACGCGTGCCATCACCTACCGCATCGCTCATCTTATCGAACAAAAAGTCCCCGGCAGCGCGATCCTCGCGGTTACGTTCACCAATAAAGCCGCCGGGCAAATGAAGGAGCGTGTCCGCGACCTGTTGATCCGCAGGGGGCTGGCGTTCGACGATCCCTGGATCGGCACGTTCCATTCTTTCTGCGCCTGGCTGCTGCGCCGCGAAGCCCCGCGCCTGGGGCTGCCGCGCGATTTCAAGATTTATGATGCCGACGATCAGACCGCCGTCGTGAAGCTGGCCCTGGAACATCTCAACATCAAGGATCCGGGAGAGCGCGTCCGTGGATTGCTTGAGCGCATCAGCTTCGCGAAAAACCATGGCATGACTCCCGCGCAGGTCGCCAGCGACGCTGCCAAGCGCAACGATGCTCTGGGCATTACGGCGTCCAAGGTGTATGAGGCTTACGAAAAAATTCTTCGCAAGGCCGGCGCGCTCGATTTTGACGACCTGTTGCTCCGCGCCGTCCAGGTTCTCAAGGAATTTCCAGAGGCCCTCGCCGCCTGGCAGAGCCGCTTCCGCTACATCCACGTCGATGAGTATCAGGACACCAATCGCGTGCAGTACGATCTGTTGCGCTCGCTGGCAGGCGAGTCGCGCAATCTCTGCGTCGTCGGCGACGAGGACCAATCCATTTATCGCTGGCGCGGCGCCGATGTCGGCAACATTCTTCGATTCGACGAGGATTATGCAGGCGCTCGTGTCGTGCGCCTGGAGCAGAATTATCGCTCCACGCAAAAGATTCTCGATGCCGCCGCGGGCGTGGTGTCCAACAATCAACGGCGCCTGGGAAAAAATCTCAAGTCCACGCGCTCTTCCGGCGTTAATTTGGGCTTCTTTGAAGCGCGCGACTCCAAGGGTGAAGCCGAGTACGTGGCCGACCGCATCCGCATTTTGCACGGGGATGATCCAGCCGTGCACATAGCCGTGTTGTATCGCACCAATTCGCAATCGCGCGCCTTCGAGGAAGCGTTTCGCGCTCGCGGCATGCGTTACCGGATGCTTGGCGGCTTTTCTTTTTACCAGCGCGCTGAAGTGAAGGATGCCCTGGCGTATGCCCGCTTGGCAATTTTCCCGGACGACGACATCGCCCTGCTCCGCGTGATCAACACGCCGCCGCGCGGAATCGGCAAGACCACGGTGGATTCCCTTTCCGCCCTGGCTCGCGAACACGACTCCTCGCTGTGGGTCGCCCTCTGCAAAATGCTCGACCAGGCCTCTGCGGGCCGCGCCATTGCCCCGCTCAAGGATTTCCGCGCGTTGATTGAAAATCTGCAGGGGCAAATCGCCACTTCCTCCCCCGCTGATTTGATGCAATCCATTCTGGCCGGCAGCGGCTATCTCGATATGCTCAACCAGCGGGATTCCAGCGAAGATACCGCGCGCGCCGACAACCTGCGCGAGCTCGTCAATGCCATGGCGGAAGGCTCGGAGCGAGGCGAGACGCTCACCGATTTTCTCGACCACGCTGCACTGGTCAGCGATGCCGACAGCTACGATGAGCAGGCGCTGATCACCATGATGACCCTGCACAGCGCCAAGGGACTCGAGTTCGATCATGTTTTCCTTACCGGACTCGAAGAAGGCGTTTTTCCTCACAGCCGGTCGCAGAATGATACCGAGGAACTCGAGGAAGAACGCCGCCTGTGCTACGTGGGTATGACGCGCGCGAAAGAGACGCTTACGCTCACGCGCGCCGTCTACCGCCGCTTGTATGGCTCCGAACGTCTTACCGGCTCGCTGCCTTCGCGCTTTTTGCAGGAAATTCCGGCGGAGCTGATTGATACTGCGTCGGGGTCGCTGGCGGACGCAGGCGAGACGCGTCGCTACGAACCCGATCCCGAATACTCTTACTCCGAGGAAGAATTTGTCCGCCGCGTGCGTCACGCCGTGGCGCCCGCCCGGACCGGCAGCGATGCGCCCAGCAGAACGCGGTCTGTTGCTGCGCCACGCGCCGGTAAAGGCGCCGCAGATCCGCTCATCGGCCAACGCGTCCGCCATGCCACATACGGAACTGGCACAATCATCGGCGTCGAGGGGGATGGCGATGACCGCAAGTTCACCGTGCGCTTCTCCGATCACGGCACAAAAAAACTCATGGAAAGATATGCTAATCTGACCTGGGCGTAAACACGCCAGGCTCGGATTCCTCACAAGTCCGCCGGAGAGTATCGCAGTTGTAGGGGCACGACATGTCCTGCCCCTACAGCTGGCCCGTGAGCTAGCAGCTTCATGAATAGCTATGCTCCCGATTTCGTAAGTTGCGAAGCGCGGCTCCACAAGGTAGAGTTTCCACGGCTCTCAGTTCGTATGCGTAGGGATGGTGCCAGGTGAGTTCAGGGCTGTTCCGCGTCAAGAACATTGATAAGTTAATCTCCGATGCGGACGAGCCTAAACGCCGGCTGAAGAAATCGCTTGGTTGGCTGAGCCTTACCTCGCTTGGAATCGGCGCCGTGATCGGTTCCGGAATTTTTACCGTCATCGGCACAGCGATTGCCGGACAGAAACTCCAGGTTTCCTCCATCCTCAACGCGCCCCTGCTTGAATATCTGATTTACCGCTCTCCCTCGTTCGGACGTCCCGGCGCAGGCCCTGCGATTGCCATTTCGTTCCTGCTGGTAGCCATTGTCTGTGCATTTGCGGCGCTGTGCTACGCGGAGCTGGCCGCCATGATCCCCATCGCCGGCAGCGCCTATACCTACACCTATGCCACCATGGGCGAACTGATCGCCTGGATTATTGGCTGGGACCTGATCCTCGAGTACGCCGTCAGTAACATGGCCGTAAGCGTTGGATTTTCCGCTCACGTGGTAGGACTGCTCGATTGGTTTGGCGTCCATCCCAACCCGCGTTGGATTTCGCCCGCCTATCTTCCTAGCGGCCTCAGCGATTTTTCCGGGAACGAGCTTTATCCGCCCGGCTGGCACTTCGGTTTCAACTGGCCGGCGTTTCTGATCGTCATGCTGCTTACCGTGGTCCTGGTGCGCGGAATTCGCGAATCCGCTGAAACCAACAATGTGATGGTTCTTCTCAAGATTGTGGCCATCCTAGTCTTTGTCGGATTCGGTGCGCAGTATATTCACCCAGCCAACTACCACCCGTTTGCGCCCAACGGCTGGCCGGGCATCCTCACTGGCGGTTCAATCATTTTTTTTACATATATCGGGTTTGATTCGGTTTCGACTGCCGCGGAGGAAACCAAGAATCCCCAGCGCGATCTTCCTATCGGAATTATTGCCACGCTGGTGATCTGCACGATCCTGTACATCGCCGTGGTCGTGGTTCTCACCGGATTGGTTCCCTGGCAAACCCTGCTCGACGATGCCGCCCCCGTGGTCAACACGCTGAAGCACATGAATCTCAGGAACATTCGCCTGATCGTCCTGCTGGGAGCGCTGCTGGGGATGATTTCCTCGTTGCTGGTCTTCCAGTTGGGCCAGGCCCGCGTGTGGTTTGCAATGTCCCGCGACGGCCTGCTGCCGCGCATCTTCAGCCGCGTGCACACAAATTACCGCACTCCTGATTTTTCCACCTGGGTCGCGGGCATCGTGGTCGGGGTTCCCGCGGGACTGTTGGATATCGGCACGCTTGCCGACCTTTCCAACATCGGCACGTTATTCGCATTCGCACTGGTCGCGGCAGGCGTGCTCATTCTCCGGTATCGTGAACCCAATCGGCACCGAGCCTTCCGCGCGCCCGGCGGACCACTGGCGCCCATCATGACGATCCTGACCTGCCTGCTCCTGATGGCTGGGTTGCCGATTATGAATTGGATTCGTTTCTTCGTTTGGCTGGCCATCGGGCTTATGATTTACTTTAGCTATAGCCGCAAGCGGAGCACGCTGCGGGAACCGTCCGGAGTTGCCAAGTAGTCATGCGCCTTCCCGGAAATATCGCTTCTCGACTGGCAGCCGCTAGCACGGCCGCCATCGCATCCATCGCGGCTGTTGCCTTTGTTGTATTTCCTCCACCGGCTTGGGCGTGGGGAACCGGCGCCGAACGTCTGGTCGCGAATAAAGCTGTCGACACGCTTCCACCCGATATTCGTGGATTCTTCGAAGCCAATCGCGACTTCCTGGTCCGCCACGTTACCGATCCGCTGGATTCGCTTGCCAAGAATCCGCTGACCGAGCGCCGCAATCATTTTCTTTATCTTGACCACTACGGAAAATTTCCATTCGATTCCCTACCGCGGGGCTACCAGGCTGCTGTCTCTAAATTTACCAAGAGCAAGCTGGAGTCCTCTGGAGTATTGCCATGGCAAATCGGCGTCTATAGCCAGAAATTGACCGCCGCTCTGCGGGACCACGATTGGGAGCAGGCACGATTATCCGCCGCTTACCTGGCCGCGTATGTGGCGCAGGCCCACGATCCCTTCCACACCACGGAGAATTTTGACGGCCACTTATCCACCCAGCCCGGTGTGGACCTGCGGTTTGGATCGAGTCTGGTGGATCGCTATTCCTTGTTTTTTCCCATGCGTCCCGACGACGCCATGTTCCTGCGCGACCCCACCGATCACGCTTTCGACGCTTGTCTATCCGCGCATTCCTGGGTCGAAAATGTCCTGCTCGCCGATCGCCGCGCCCGCGAGGGCCTGACGGACTATACCGATGAGTATTATGACCGCTTTTATAATCTGGCTGGTCCGGTTGTAATCCGCCAGCTCACCAATGCGGCAACCGATGTCGGCTCCTACTGGCTGACCGCCTGGATCAATGCCGGCCGGCCTCAACTTCCGCCGCAATAGACAGTTACTCCGTGAACAAACCTACTCCCGAACACCCGTTTACACCACTTCCAAAAGCAGAACTGCATGTCCATCTGGAAGGCTCGATCGAACCGGCCACCGTGGTCGAGCTGGCCGCGCGGCACGGCGTCCCGCTGACTCTCGATGAGGCCGTTGCGCGCTATGCTCCGGGAGATTTTCCAAAATTCATCGAAGCTTTCAAATGGGTGACTTCCCTGTTGCGCGGCCCTGACGACTACGGCTTGATCGCGCGCCGCTTCGCCGAATCGTTGCGCCGGCAGAATGTTCTGTACGCCGAGGTCACGCTTTCCATCGGCATCATGTTTTTTCGCAAGCAAGACCCGGCCGCCAATTTTGCGGCCATCCAGGAAGCCGTATCCCAGGTTCCCGGCATTCGCCTGGCTTGGATTTTTGATGCTGTTCGCCAGTGGGGCGCCAACTCCGCGATGGAAGTCGCACGGATCGCCGTGCAGCTTCGCTCGCCCAATATTGTCGCATTTGGTATCGGTGGAAATGAGCTTGCGCTTCCCACTCGTGATTTTCGCCCCGTCTACGAATACGCTGCCAGCGAAGCCCTGCACAGGGTCATCCACGCCGGGGAAATCGGCGGACCCGAATCGGTACGCGAGGCGGTGGAGCTGCTCGAAGTAGAGCGTGTCGGCCACGGAATTGCCGTGATGCGCGATGAGCGCGCCATGGACTTCCTTGCCGCGCGCGGCATTCCCCTGGAAGTCTGCCCTACCAGCAATCTTCGCACCGGGGCGCTGGCACGCCAGCTTTGCCGCGACACGGCAGGATACCAACAGCATCCTCTCGCAATTTTCTTTCGCCGCGGCCTTGCCGTCACTGTTTCCAGCGACGATCCCGCGATGTTCGAAACTTCGCTCAGCGATGAGTACCTCCACGCCCACCGAATGGGACTCACTCCGGCGGAGCTGGTCCTTATTGCCGAGGCCAGCTTCCAGCATGCTTTTCTTCCTGCCCCGGAAAAACGCGCGCTGCTGGATGAATTTCACTCCCGCACGGCGGCCCTGGGCTTGCTATAATGCCTGCGATGAAAGCTCATATCTGGGTAATGCCCAAGCGCACGGTGCTCGATCCTCAGGGACAGGCGATTCAGCATGCCCTGCATTCATTGGGATTCAACAACGTCGAGCAAGTCCGCCAAGGCAAGTTTTTCGTTGTACATCTGGGCGGCGCCACCAGGGAAGCCGCCGAAACGCAGGTCGAGCGCATGGCTAGAGAAGTCTTGACCAACCCGGTGATAGAAGAATTCCGCTACGAAATCGTCGATTAGGAGCCCCTTTTAGCCGTCCGCTTTAGCTGTTAATTTCAGGAAACTTCTCACTTCGCTAAGGCGAATCCATTGGTCCGTTGTGCTAGTCTTTGAATGCGGGCTTCCCTTTCCGTTGCCCAGTTCGAACGTGCGGAGACAACACCGTGTGCGGAATTGTCGGCTACATAGGGTCAAAAAAAGTTGTTCCTCTCATCCTGGACGGGCTAAGGCGGCTGGAATATCGCGGCTATGATTCCGCAGGCATCGCCGTTGTCAACCGCGACGGAAAAGTTGAACTTCGCCGCGCTCCCGGAAAACTCCACAATCTTGAGGAAGTCGTCCGGCAATCCCCCATTGACGGCTCCTACGGCATCGGCCACACGCGCTGGGCCACGCACGGACGCCCTACCGAAGAGAACGCGCATCCCCATCGCGACTGCACCGGCCAGATCGTGGTTGTCCACAATGGCATCGTGGAAAATTACGTCGAACTAAAGCGCCAGCTTGAAAGAGAAGGCCACAAGTTCGTCACCGAAACAGATACCGAAATCATCGCGCACCTGGTGGAAAAGCACATGGCCAGCGGAGGCCCTCTGGAAGACGCCGTGCGGAAAACGGTGAAGCAGCTCACCGGAGTCTATTCGGTGGCCATGCTTTCCGCGGCGGATCCAAACAAGATTGTCGCCGCGCGCAATGGTCCGCCCTCGGTGATCGGCCTGGGCCAGGGCGAATATTTCGTCGCCAGCGACATTCCCGCAATCCTTGCCCACACGCGGAAAATGTTTTTCCTCTCCGACGGCGAAATCGCGGTGCTCACCCCGCAAGGCGTGCGCGTCATGGACCTGAACGGCAATCCGGTCGAGCCGGCGGTCCAGCATATCTCCTGGGACCCCATCATGGCGGAAAAGGGCGGCTTCAAACATTTCATGCAAAAAGAAATTTTTGAACAGCCCCGCGCCGTCCGCGACACCTTGCTGGGAAGCGTGGCGCTGGATTCCGCCAAGGTGTTCCTGGACAAGATGGACATCTCCGAACAGGAATTCCGCAATTTCACCAACATCAAGATTGTGGCTTGCGGCACAAGCTGGCACGCCGGGCAGACGGGCAAGTTCATGATCGAGCGCCTGGCGAAAATTCCCGTCGAGGTGGACTACGGCAGCGAATTCAGATACCGCGATCCGATCGTGGATTCCAAGTCGCTGACGATTTGTATCAGCCAGTCCGGCGAGACCGCCGACACCCTCGCCGCGCAGCGCGAGGCCAAGCAAAAAGGTTCGAAGACGGTCGCGATTTGCAATGTATTCGGGTCGATGATCACGCGCGAGGCCGCCGGCACAATTCTCACCCATGCGGGCCCGGAAATCGGCGTCGCCTCCACCAAGGCGTTTACCGGCCAGTTGACCGCGCTCATGCTCACGGCCATGTATTTGGGACAGGTGCGCGGCACACTCAGCGAGGATTGCTCCAAGAAGATTCTTCAGGAGTTCATGCGCATCCCGCACAAGATGGAAACAGTTCTTCATGGCGATGAAGCCGGCATTTATGAAAGCCTGGCCCGGCAGTTCTTCCGCCACACAAATTTCCTGTATCTCGGCCGCGGCATTCATTTCCCTATCGCGCTCGAAGGCGCCCTCAAACTAAAGGAAATTTCCTACATCCATGCCGAGGGCTATCCCGCCGGCGAAATGAAACACGGCCCCAACGCATTGATCGATGAGAATCTTCCCGTCGTCATGCTGGCGACGCGCGATGAGAGCGATCCGGAATCCATGACCCGCTACGAGAAGAGCGTTTCGAACATCAAGGAAGTTAAAGCGCGCGATGGCATCGTGATTTCCGTAGTCACCGAAGGCGATCACCTGGCGAGCGAGGCTTCCGACTTCATCATCGCCCTGCCGCCCACCATCGAGATACTCGCACCCTTGCTCGAGGTCATCCCCCTGCAGTTGCTCGCCTACCACATCGCCGTGCGCCGAGGCTGCGACGTCGACCAGCCGCGCAACCTTGCAAAATCCGTAACCGTGGAGTAGTTCGCGGTCTGGAAAACTTCCATCCCCGCGACATACCGGTTTGGTTTTAATGGCGCCCACGCTTGTCCTGAGAGGGATCGAAGGCTCCCGCCGGCAGTTTGTGATTGCCGTGAAAAGGCGCGGCGCATGGCCCTGTTTCCCGTGGCGGAGCCACATGGCCCCTTGACCTTCGACTGTTTCTCACGTCCAATACTTAGGCCAGTGGATCTTGAACCTGGCTTGTTACCGCCAAAGTATGTTGGTTGCTCGAGTTCCCGAGCGCACGAACGGACTCGATGCGCCCTGCGTGACTTGCGCCAGGTACGCCTGAATTGGCTCGGAAAATAATTGAAACAATATGGTCCCGGCAGACGTTTAAGTCACATAGCTTTTAGATGCAATAATTTGATAGAAAAGAAGATACCGATGCCGTATCGAGAGGAAAACAAAACAATGATCGGAAGGGTTTACCGTATCACGCTGGTCCTATGCCTTGCGGCTCTGACCGCACTCGCGCCGGTCGCGCCGGTTTTTGCTCAACAGAATGGGCAGGGGCAATCCACTCCACCTTCCCAGCCCCAGGCTGGGGATCGCACCATCCGGGTTTCGAATCAGGATTATACGCAGGGCAAGCGGTGGTTCCCGAGTATTTTTGCCCCCTATAAACCGATTGCAATCCCTGAGCCTATGCTGACGAATGCTCCTCGAATCGAACAAATGATCCAGGACGGCAAGCTCCGAATCAGCCTGCAGGATGCCATTGACCTGGCGCTTCAGAACAATTTGGACATCGCCATCCAGCGATATGCTCCCTGGCTGGCTGAAGCGAATATCCTTCGCACGATGGGTGGCGGCGCCACTCGCGGTACGCTGGGCGCGCTCGGCAACGTCCCGGCGGAGAGCTTCGATCCGCTATTGACTTCGACCATCAGCCTCGATCAGCGCGCTATTCCAGTGAATAACCCGCTCACGGCCGGTACTGGCACTTCTTCTTCCGGAACGTTTGCAGAATTGAATACGCATGCGCAGATTGCCAACTTCGCATACAGCCAGGGATTTCACACGGGCACGTCTTATTCGGTCTCGTTCAATAACACGCGCGCCTCCAGCAGCAGCTTATCCACATTCTTTAGCCCATCGGTCACCACCACGATGAACATCGCAGCCAGCCAGCAACTGTTGAATGGATTCGGCTTGCTGGTGAACGAACGTAATATTCGAATCGCGAAGCTGAATAAAAACCTCGCCGATGAGATATTTCATCAGCAGGTGATCACCTCCATTACGGCTGTCGGCAACGCCTATTGGGAACTGGCATTTGCACGAGGCAACGTCGATGTCGCGCAGCATCAGATTGAACTAGCCAATAAGCTCTACAGCGACAACAAGAAGCAGGTGGATATCGGCACTCTAGCGCCGCTGGAAATCGTTCAAGCCGAAGCGCAGGTCGCCACGGCTAACCAGGCCTTGATCGTTGCGCGAACCACGCTGCTCCAGAACCAGCTCACATTGTTGAACCTGATCTCCAAGGACCCGACCTCTCCTGCCCTGCGCATTGTGGAGATCATTCCAACTGAAACCGCCGACGTGCCGCCACCGGAAGTCGAAAAGATTCCGCTCGAAGACGCCATCAAGGAAGCCATCACCAAGCGCCCTGACGTCCTGCAATTAGGCGACGCGCTCAAAGCTGACGACATAAACGTGCGCGCCACCAAGAATGCTCTGCTTCCCATTCTGAGTCTCTCGGGCTTTTACTCTTCGGTAGGGCTTGCGGGGAACAACAAGGTCCTGGGCACTCCTACCACGGTCGCTGGCTCGCAGGTCGTGGATGTGAACGGCAACACCATCATGGTCGTCACTTCCGCGAGCGGAACGACGCCAGTCCCGATCTTTCTTCCTGTAACCAGGACGCCCGTCGCGAGAATTGCTACCAGCGGACTGGGCTCATCGCTGGACGATATGTTTCGCGGGGTTTCTCCGGAATACAACGCGCAACTGAGCTTGACGATCCCGATCCGCAATCGCCAGGCGCAGGCCGATAACGTCACAGCGCTATTGACTACCCGGCAAGACGAAACGCGCTACCGCCAGGTGGTAAACAACGTCGCCATTGATGTTCACAATGCGCAAATCGTTCTCGAGCAAGCCCGCGCAACAGTGGCAGCCGCGTCGAAAACGCGCGACCTCGATCAGCAGACCCTGGACGCCGAACAGAAAAAGTATCAGTTGGGCGCATCGACCTTGTTCAACATCGTCTCCGATCAGAACACCGTGGCCGCGGCGGCTAGCGCGGAGGTCCGCGCCCATGTAAACCTGGCCGAAGCCAAAGTCAATTTTGACCGCGCCATGGGCCGCACGCTCGATGTCTACAACATCACGATTGCCAATGCCAAGTCGGGACAGCTCCCCAGGGACACGCTGATCCCCGGCACTTCGGTGACCGGCCGATTGGTCGAAGATCGCAACAAGCAGGCCGCTGCTTCGTCAGCTACTGCTTCCTCGGGCGCTGCCTCCTCGGGCGGCTCCAAGCAGTAGGCCTGGCGCCGGTTTAATGACCCGCCCACGCAAGTCCCAGGCCTCCGACGGTGGCGAGGTATCGCGCACCCCTTCCAGTCGCGAACGCGCTTGGACTGAAAATCAGCTGCTTCCATCACTTAAAAACTCGCCGGAGCGCACGAAAAAATTCACCACGGTTTCCGGACACCCCATTCGCGGGCTTTACACTCCCGCTGACCTTTCTCCAGGGGATGCCGCGAGCTGGCGCCCCGATCGCGAGCTGGGGATGCCCGGCAAGCCTCCCTACACGCGCGGTATCCATCCCACGATGTATCGCGAGCGTCTGTGGACCATGCGCCAATTCGCGGGCTTTGGTTCGGCGCAGGACACCAATCGGCGCTTTCGCTATTTGCTTTCAAAAGGGCAGACCGGCGTCTCGGTCGCCTTCGACCTGCCTACTTTGATGGGCTACGATTCCGACCACTCGCTGGCCGAAGGCGAAGTCGGAAAATGCGGCGTAGCCATCAGTTCGCTGGCGGACATGGAGGAGCTATTCGACCAAATACCGCTTGGCAGCGTCTCCACATCCATGACCATCAATTCTCCCGCCGCGATCCTGTGGGCGATGTACCTGGTCGTGGCCGAAAAGCAGGGTGTGGAGTGGAGCCAGCTAAACGGAACGCTCCAGAACGATATCCTCAAGGAATACATCGCGCAGAAGGAGTACATCTATCCGCCAGAAGCCTCCATGCGCCTGGTCATTGACACGTTCGAATTCGGAGCGCGCCATACGCCGAAGTTCAACACCATCTCGATCAGCGGCTACCACATTCGCGAGGCAGGCTCGACGGCGATTCAAGAATTGGCTTTCACCCTGCGCGACGGGATCGAATACGTCGAATGGGGCGTGCGCCGAGGCCTCGCGGTGGACGACTTTGCTCCGCGGCTCTCCTTCTTCTTCAATGCGCACAATGACTTCTTCGAGGAAATCGCCAAGTACCGCGCGGCTCGCCGCATCTGGCACCAGACCATGACCGAACGATTCGGCGCGAAGTCGCCGCGCTCGCAAGCGCTGCGGTTCCACGCGCAGACCGCCGGATGCTCGCTCACGGCGCAACAGCCCTACAACAACGTAGTCCGCACGGCGGTGCAAGCGCTCGCGGCGGTGATGGGCGGCACGCAATCCTTGCACACCAACTCACTGGACGAGGCCTGGGCGCTCCCCACCGAATTTGCCGCCACCCTTGCGCTTCGAACGCAGCAAATCCTCGCGCACGAAAGCGGCGTCATCAATACGGTCGATCCGCTGGGTGGATCGTACTTCGTCGAAACGCTCACCAACCAGGTGGAGAGCGGGGCCTGGGAGTACATTCGAAAAATCGACGCCCTGGGAGGCATGGTCGCGGCCATCGAGAGTGGTTATCCGCAGCGCGAAATCGCCGAAGCCTCCTACCGCTATCAGATGGCCGTCGATCGAAAAGAAAAAGTCATCGTGGGAGTCAATGAATACGTCAGCGACGAAAAACAACTGGACACTCTGCAAATTGGCGAATCGGTGCGCGCGCGGCAGGTCGAACGCCTGAGTAAATTGCGCGCCGAACGCTCCAATGGCGCGGTGAACGAATCTCTTTCCGCGCTTCGCAAAGCCGCCCAGGGCGCCGACAATCTCATGCCATACATATTTAACGCCGTAAAAGCCTACGCCACGCTGGGCGAGATCTGTAATGCCCTGCGCGACGTTTTTGGCTCTTATGAGGAAGTATCTGTTACCTAGTTTTGTCCTGAAGCTTTGCCAGACGGCCTTCCCCGGTTTATTGTGTAAGAAGAACAAAAGCTTTTAACACAGATGGCCCAGAGGATACAGAGTAAGTATGCCGGAGAAGAAAATTCGGGTGCTGATTGCGAAACCGGGCCTGGACGGCCACGACCGGGGAGCGAAGATTATCGCTCGCGCATTGCGCGATGCCGGAATGGAAGTAATTTATACCGGGCTGCGGCAGACTCCCGAAATGATCGCCTCAGCCGCCGCCCAGGAAGATGTCGATGTAATCGGCCTCTCGATCCTATCGGGCGCTCACAATACGTTAGCCCCGCAGTTGATGGAATTATTGAAGCAGAAAGGCATGGGCGATGTAACGGTCCTGCTGGGCGGCACCATTCCGCAGGCCGATTTTCCCGCCCTCAAGAAGGCGGGCATTGCGGAGATATTCCTGCCGGGCACATCTACCCAGGACATCGTCAGCTTTGTGCGCCAAAGTGTCGGCCAAAAAGCCCCGCAACACCCTACGGAATAATCTTGCCGTCCGCGTCACGTATCTCGATGGCTCCCAGATCAAGTTTCGTAAGCTGAGGCTCGATCTTGGCGCGATCGCCCACGCAGATCAAAATCATCTGGCCGGGATGCAGGTATTTTTTGGCAGCTTCCTCCGCATCTTGAGCGCTGACGGCGGACAGCCGCTCCGGCAATTTCGCGTAATAATCGGGCGGGAGATCGTACAGGAAGATTTCCGCGAGCGCGCCCGCCGCTTCGTTGCCGGCTTCGAATAGTCCCGGAAGCGACCGCGACTGGGAGTCCTTCGCCAGACTCAATTCGCCGGCGGTCATCGGCGTGTCAATCATCCGCTGAATTTCCTTGAGCATTTCCGCAACGGCGGGTCCGCTGGCATCGGTGCGAATCCCGCCGCCGGTCAAGAAGTACCCTTTAGACCGGCGGTAAACGAAGACGGAGCTGGCGCCGTAGGTATATCCGTGCTCCTCGCGGAGATTCAGGTTGATGCGGCTGGAGAACAATCCCCCCAGCTCGGAATTCATGACTTCGATGGCTGGGTAGTCGGGGGTCGCCCGTCCGACGCCTAGTTGCAGCAGGCGCAACATGGTTTGTTGCGCCCCGGGACGGTCCACGATGACAATTCGCGCCTTGGTCGTTTCCGGCGCTCCGATTTGCGTGGGTGGAACTTCGCCGCTCTTCCACGCCGCAAATTTGCTCTCCGCCAAAGTCTTCAGATCATCTACCGGGATATTCCCCGCCACCACCAGGGCTGCGTTATTCGGCACGTAGTGGGTCTTCCAGAAATTCATCATGTCTTCGCGGGACATTGCCTTGATGGATTCCTCGGTGCCTGCATTGTCGTAACCGAATGGGTGATGCGGCCCGAACAAAGCGGATACTCCGGTGCGACCCACGATGACGTTTGGATTGCCGCGATCGTCTGCAAACGCCGCAAGCCGGGACGCGCGCCGCCGCTCGACTTCCTCGGGAGGAAACGCCGCGTGAAGCACGATATCGGCAACCAGGTCGAGCGCTCCGGAGAAATTCTGGGTGAGCGAACTTGTCCCCACCATTGATCCATCCATGCTTGCGTTGGAGGAAAGCGTGGCGCCCAGCAGCGCTGTCTCGTCCGCGATCTGCGTGGCGTTGCGTGTTACCGTGCCTTGCTGCAGCATGTTCGCGGTGAAACTAGCCAGGCCAGGCTTCTCGACCGGATTCGCGCCGCTTCCCGTGTTAAAAACTAATTGCGCCGCCACTACCGGCAAACCGGGCCGGTAGTTGTAGACCACGGTCAATCCATTCTGCAGTTTGAACATTTCCGGAACCGGCAGATTCAGCGGCCGCGCCGGTGCCGGCTGCGGAGCTGTGGCGCGCCAAGCGGCATCCGCGTTGACGCCTTCCCCGCCCTTGTTCTGCCCTTTTTGCTGCGTTTTCGGCGTGGGAACGTCGGGTCCAAGATCGGGCTTGCCCGGCAGTCCGTACACCACCACGCGCGCGGCAGGTTTTAGCTGCGCCTCGGCGAACTCGCGGATCGAAGCGGTGGTTGCCTTGTGGTAGCGGGCTAGGTCCTGCGCCAGATAATCCGGATTGCCAAGATAGTGATTGTATTCGTTCAACCGGTCGGCAACGCCGCCAAACCCACCGAGCCTCTCGAGTCCCTGAATGATGCGTGTCTCGACGCCATTGCGCGCGCGTTCGAGTTCCGCGGCGGTCGGACCATCCTTGCGAAATGTCGCAACCTCTTCATTGATGGCCTTTTCCATCTCTTCGGCGGTGTGCCCGGGACGCGCAGTCACCACGATTTCAAAGACCGATCCCAGGATCAAGGAATTCTGCGATGCGCTGACGTCGAGCGCGATTTGTTTCTGGTACACGAGCTTTTTATAAAGACGGCTGGACTTGCCTCCGCCGAGGATGTCGGAGGCCAGGTCGGCCTGCGCGTCGCCGGGTTTGAAGATGGAAGAAGTAAGCCAGGCCATATACACGCGCGGCAACTCAACTTGATCGTGAATAACGACGCGCCGCTCGGCGGTGATCGGCGGCGTCACCGCCGCAATTTTCGGGGCGGCTGCGCCGCGCTTCAAAGGTCCAAAATATTTCTCGACCATCTGCTTGGCCTGGACCGGGTCGAAATCGCCGACAATCGCCAGGCTCGCATTGTTGGGCGCATAGTAGAGCTTGAAGAAATTGCGCACGTCGTCGAGCTTGACCGCTTGGACGTCGGCATGGGAACCAATCACGTCCGCATAGTACGGGTGGCCCTTTGGAAACAGGTTGTGGAACACGGCTTCTTCCACGATGCCGTAGTGGCTGTTCTCGACGCTCTGGCGGCGCTCATTGCGAACCACATCCTGCTGGTTGGTCAGGCTGGCTTGATCCAGCTGGTCGGGGAGATAGCCCATGCGATCCGATTCCAGCCACAAACCAAGTTCAAGCTGATTGGAAGGCAGGGTCTCAAAATAATTTGTCCGGTCGAAATCAGTCGTGCCGTTGATATCGGAAGCGCCCGCCCCCTCGAGATACCGGAAATGGGAGTTCCCGGGCACATGTTTGGAGCCTTCGAACATCATGTGTTCGAAAAGATGGGCAAACCCGGTGCGGCCGGGAAGTTCATTCGCCGGGCCCACGTGATACCAGACATTGGTCGAAACCAGTGGAAGCCTGTGATCCTCGGAAAGAATCACCACCAGGCCATTGGACAGCGTATATTTTTCGAATTTGATCGTGGGAGCCGCGCTCGATCCCATTGTATCCGAAGCAGGAGCGTCGTTTTTCGCCGGCTCCTTTTGCGGCGGCGTTTTCTTCGGCGGGTTCTGCCCGGACGAGGTCACGGCCGCAATGGCCAATGAGAATGCCAAGATCAACAGACGGCTTAAAAACGCAGAGGTCATTCCTTTGCTCCTTGTCAGGGATACGGCAACTAGTTAGACGCAACAAGCGCAAATAACGCTTCATCGTCGTCACAACACTAACTATATGATACCTCTTGAAACCGGCCTTCTGTGAATTGCTGTGGCTGCGAGACGCTTCTGTAGTGCCCATTGTTTTCGTCCCATGCACAACCGCGTGGAATCAGTTTATACTGTCGCTTCGCCGCCGCTGCGCGCAGCGGTCTATTTTCCCCGAACAGGAGCCGCCCTTGACGAGTTCCGTTACCAAAACATTGGTCGATCGAAACTCGCCGGAATTCGAAAAGAATACTCGCCGGTTGGTGGACCTGCTCACGGAAATCAAGAATCAGGAAATCGAGATCCAGAAAGGCGGCGGCGCTAAGGCCATCGAGTCCCAGCACAACAAAGGGCGTCTAACGGCGCGGGAACGCGTCTCCAAACTGATCGACCCCCACACCTCGTTTTTTGAACTGGGCATTTACGCCGCTCACGAAATGTACCAGGAGTGGGGCGGCGCGCCGGCTGCGGGAACCGTCACTGGACTGGGGCGAGTCTGCGGACGCGTGGTGATGATCATTGCCAACGATGCCACGGTGAAGGCCGGCGCATTCTTCCCGCTGACGGCTAAAAAAGTGATCCGCGCACAAAATATTTCCATCGAGAATCATATTCCGACGATCTATCTGGTGGATTCCTCGGGAGTGTTCCTGCCGCTGCAGGAAGACGTTTTCCCCGATACCGATGATTTCGGCCGCGTGTTCCGCAATAACGCCGTAATGAGCGCGATGGGCATACCGCAGATTACGGCCATCATGGGAATGTGCGTGGCCGGAGGGGCGTACCTGCCCGTCATGTGCGATCACATTCTGATGACGGACGGATCGGGGCTATTCCTGGCAGGTCCTGCCCTGGTGCAGGCGGCAATTGGCCAGAAAGTGTCAGCGGAAGAGCTGGGCGGAGCGAAAATGCACGCGGAAATCAGCGGCACGGTTGATTTCCGGGAGCCGGATGACGACTCGTGTCTCGCGCGGATTCGCGCCCTGGTCGACAAGATGGGGCATCCGCCCTCCGCGCGATTCGACTATAAGGAACCTGAGAATCCCGCGTATCCACCCGACGACATTTACGGCATTTTTTCCTCCGATCCCGCCCGGCAGTACGACATGCACGAGGTAATCGCCCGAATCGTTGATGGCAGTAAATTTGAGGAATACCGCGCCGAGTATGGCAAGACGATCCTGTGCGGCTACGCCAGAATCGGCGGCTGGGCGGTGGGAATCGTGGCCAACAATAAAAAACATGTGCCCACCATCGACGCGGCGACTGGCGAGAAAAGAATCGAGTTCGGCGGCGTGATTTACACCGAATCCGCCGAGAAGGCCGCGCGGTTCATTATGGACTGCAACCAGAATCTGGTGCCGCTCATTTTTCTGCATGACGTAAACGGATTCATGGTCGGCAAAGAAGCGGAATGGAGCGGAATCATTCGCGCGGGCGCCAAGATGGTGAATGCCGTATCCAATAGCGTGGTGCCCAAAATAGCCGTGATCTGCGGAGGAAGTTTTGGCGCCGGGCACTATGCCATGTGCGGAAAGGCGTATGATCCGCGATTTATTTTTGCCTGGCCCACGGCGCGGTACGCGGTGATGAGCAGCGATGCGGCCGCATCGACGCTGGTCGAAATCAAGATCAAGCAACTCGAGCGCGAGGGAAAAAAGCTGTCCGCG
>JBGOVX010000152.1:0-9227 GCA_041478355.1 Terriglobia bacterium
CTGCCCAGCCTTCCAGCGCCTCCACATGTCGTTCCGCTGCTGCTCAGAAAGCTTTACCCGCCGCCTAAATGTCATAAACACCACCCTTAGAGAAAATATTTATATCAGATGGTGTTGCATTGACCGGTTGAGCCGGCACGGATTATCGGTAAGTGGCCCACTACCACCAATCCACATCCAATATTCCGGAGTTGGCGTATAGTAATGGGAAGTGGCTTCAGTAAGAAATTGAGGCCGTACGGAGGTTGGCCATGCTTTTGAAGCGTTCTCCCGGCCTGAAGTATTCGGAGGTGACTCCCCGTGATGTTTATCTGGCCCGCCGTGAATTCCTATACGGAATAGGATTAGCGGGCGGGGTGGCGCTGGCGGGCAGGAGCCTGATCAACCTGGTGAACCCCTCGGTCCGAGTCTACGCCTCGACTAAACTTTCTGGTGTCGTCAAGGGGCCGTTCAACACGGACGAGAAGGTGACGCCCGCCGCCGATGTAACCACGTACAACAATTTCTACGAGTTTGGCACCGAAAAGAGTGATCCCGCAAAAAATTCCGGTAAATTTCAGACCTCGCCCTGGAGCGTTTCGGTTGAAGGCGAGGTTGCCAAGCCACGCAAGTTTACGATGGACGAAATCCTCAAGCTTGCGCCGTTGGAGGAGCGAATTTACAGGCATCGCTGCGTGGAGGCCTGGTCGATTGTTGTTCCCTGGGTGGGCTACTCGTTCAGCACGCTGGCGAAACTGGTCGAGCCTACGCCGAAGGCTCGATATGTGGCCTTTGAAAGCTATTTTGATACGAAACAGATGCCTTTGTGGAGGTTGGCCGGAATTCAGCTGCCATATGTAGAAGGGCTGAGGCTGGACGAAGCGATGCATCCACTGGCGA
Organism: Terriglobia bacterium; assembly: GCA_041478355.1. GTDB lineage: Bacteria > Acidobacteriota > Terriglobia > Acidiferrales > UBA7541 > Palsa-360. Next base: position 880 of record JBGOVX010000152.1, read on the forward strand.
TGCTGTGCGTGGGGATGTATGGAGAGACGCTTCCTAATCAGGATGGCGCCCCGGTTCGCATGGTTCTTCCGTGGAAGTACGGATTTAAGAGCATCAAGTCGTTGGTGAAGATCCGATTTGTGGAGAAACAGCCGCCCACCACCTGGAATATCACCAACGCCGGCGAATACGGCTTTTATTCCAACGTGAACCCGAACGTGGATCATCCTCGCTGGACCCAGTCGAAGGAGCGGCGCTTGGGTGAGCTATTCAAGCGGCCCACGCTCATGTTCAATGGGTACGCGGATCAGGTCGCCAGTCTTTACAACGGCATGGACCTCAAGAAAAATTACTGAGCGGGCCCAGGCTATGAAATTTTTGACCAATAAATGGACCAAGGTGGCTATATTCCTGGTGTGCCTGGGCCCACTTGGCTTGCTGATTTGGGAAGGATTTAATGGCGGGCTGGGCGCGAACCCGGTGGAATTTATAGAGCATGCCACCGGCGACTGGACGCTGCGGTTTCTCGCCATCACGCTGTCCATCTCGCCGCTGCGGAAAATTTTGAGCCAGCCGCAATTGATACGCTTTCGCCGCATGCTGGGTCTTTTTGCTTTTTTTTATGCCTCCCTGCATTTCAGCATCTACCTCGGAATCGACCAGATGTTGGACTTGCATGACGTTTGGAAAGACGTGCTAATGCGCCGCTACATTACCGTGGGATTCACCGGATTCCTGTTGTTGATCCCGTTGGCCATCACATCCACGGCCGGGTGGATTCGACGCCTGGGCGGACGGCGATGGCAGATGTTGCACCGCGCGATCTACGTGAGCGCAGTAGCCGGGGTGATTCACTACTATTGGCTGGTGAAATCAGACGTCCACATACCCCTTGAATATGCAGGAGTTATCTCGATTCTACTGGGCTGGAGGCTGTACGGCTGGGTGACTGGGCCGGGCCGGCGCGCCCCGGTAGGCTCCGTAGCCCGCAAGGAACCAACCACAGCGGTAACCGAATAGGGCTCTCCAGAATTTGCCTTTCCTCGGCCTCAACGGCTAAGATTGATCCCCTTATTGAGACCTTAGAAGGGCATTGGTGTCTGTTGTGGCTCATTCGCACTCCATTGATCCGGAAAAATCCGGGCTTGCATATTGGATGGACAGGGTCCTCGAGGAACATTCGAAGCTCAGCGATGAATTGTCTTCCGAGCACGTTCATGACCTGCGGGTTGCCCTGCGCAGGTGCATCCTGATCGCCGATGTGATGAAGGTCTTGGACCCTGGCGGTGCTTGGAAACCCATGCGCAGGGCCGGACGACAGCTATTCCGGCAGCTAGGGGCGTTGCGGGATACCCAGGTGATGACGCAATGGGTAGAGCGGCTTGGTTCCCGAGACGACAGTTCTACAGCCATGCTATCAGATGTCTGGAAAGCAAAATACCAGCAGGATCGTGCCGCGGCCCAGAAAAGCGCAAGAAAATTCGATCGGAAGCAGTGGCGAGCAGAAGTGAGTGAATTAGCAAGCCGTTATCGCCACGTGGCCTCGAGCAGACACGCCTGCGAATCCCTGGTATTTGAAATGTGGGAATCGGTCCGGGAATTGCATCGGCGCGCGCAGAAAAACCGCAGCCGGATCGCTTACCACCGGTTGCGTGTGGGACTCAAGAAGTTTCGCTACGGAGCCGAAAATTTTCTTCCTTCGATGTATGCGGGATGGGCGCCCGACTTTAAATTCCTGCAGGATTTGCTCGGTGAAGTGCATGACCTCGATGTCCTTGCGCGAACGATCACGAAAGACAGGCGGCTTTCCGGCGAGGCCCGCGCCAGGTGGTCTCAGAAGCTGGAAAAGGAGCGATCCACTCGACTCCACCAATACCGCGCGAAGATGTCGGGGAAGGCGTCTCCCCTGCGGAACTGGAGAGACGGGTTACCTGCGGAAAGGGAACTGCGATCCGCCGGATTGGCGAGGCTTGCGGAGTGGGCGTATTTCGTGACGCCCGACTTTTCTCGTGTGCGCCGAATCGCAAGATTGGCGTTGCAGCTCTATGATGGCTTTTCAAATTGTGGATTGATCGCGCACGATTTGAACACCAATGAGCGCTTCATTCTTCATGCGGCTGCGTTGCTTCAGGAGATTGGACGTTTCGCGAAAGGCAAAGCACGCCACAAAGAATCCTACCGGATGATTCGCAGGAGCGCGCCGCCGGCCGGCTGGTCAAAAAGAGATATGGAGCTTGCCGCTTTAGTGGCCCGGTTTCATCGCCGCGCATTGCCGCGTCCGGATCACAAGATATTGAAGGAATACGAGCCTCCCTTACGGCAGTCGCTTGTCCTACTCGCCGCGATTTTGCGTTTTGCGAATGCCTTCCAAGCAAAACCATACCGGGGCGTCCGCCGCCTGGAAGTAGAGATCTCTTCCGGAATCATTATTGTGCGTGCTGCCGGATTCCGGGAGACAGATCCGCCCACCTCCAAATTATCCGTTGCGCGACGCTTAATGGAATTCGCATTCCATCACCCCATTCACATCCTTGCGCCGGGCGCCCTGTTCATAGCGCCGAGGCTGATTCGGCCGGCCACGCGCAGCGACGCCGCGTGATTCGCCAGTTTTTGACCAACACGCCAGTGGCGTGTGAGTTTACGGGCTAGAACATCAGTTTCAGGGCAAGCTGAAGTTGCCGTGGGTCCTGCGCGCTTTGAATTACATCGAAGTTCGCGTTTCCGAAGATACGGCCGGGGAGACTTAGATTCGGGTGGTTGAGCGAATTGAAGACATCGAACCGGAATTGAAGTTTTAAGTTCTCGTACAGGGTGCCTTCCTTTTGGGCCGAAAGGTCCAGGGCTGCCAATCCGGGGCCGGTGACATTGTTTCGCGGGGCGTTCCCGAAGACGAACGGCGTGGCCACAGTTCCCACCGGAAGCGAAAATGCGGACTTGTTGAACCACTGGGCCGTGGTCCTGGGGCCGCTGTTGGGGTCGCCGGAAACATTTGGGCGTTCCAGGTTATTTCCATTGACCGTGCCGATATTTGCGGTATCCATGCCCGCGGCTGTGCCCAGGTTGATCGTGAACGGGGCGCCGCTCTGAATGGTCAGGTTTCCACTGGCCCGCCATCCTCCCACGGCGTGATGCAGCCAGCCATTCGATCCTTTTGCAAAGGGAAGATCATAGACAGCGTTTGCGGTAACCCGGTGACGGTGGTCGAAGCTGGAGTTGGCCTTCTCCACTGACAGATTATTCAGGTAGATGTTCTGCGGGAGGTTGTACTCGGCATTGGTGGCGCCGGCATCGGAAGCGTCATCGATGGAATGGGACAATGTGTAGCTGGCGTCGAACGCCAGGCCGTGAACAAACCGGCGTGTCGCTTTAACCGTCAGCGCATTAAAAAATGCCCAGCCATCCCATCGAATGGTGGTGAATGAGTTCAGGTTGGGATAGGGGCGGCGTGATTGGACCGATGCCGCCGTGGCCGCCGCCGGAATCGGAGGAACATTGACGGCGGTGGAACTATCGGCATGGACGGTTCTTGATCCCACATATTCCACTTGCACCGAAGTGTTCGCTGTAACCGGCCGCTGAGCGCTCAGGTTCCACACTTCGTTGTATTCAACCGAAAAGTCATGGTTAACGGCATTGGCTCCGATGGCGCCGTTGGGGTTAAAGCTCAGAATGTTGTTGATCGTCCAGAAATTTGCCGCGCTGTTGTTGACGGTCTTGTTCAGAAAAAAAGGAATGTTCTCGGCCAGATTTTGAAGGACGCTGTACGCGGCCTGATTGGTGTAGATGCCGTATCCTGCGCGAACCACAGTTTCTCCGGAATGTGGGATAGTCCAGGCGATCCCGATTCGAGGAGAAAAACGCAATGGGCGAGTTCTCAGCAGGCTGTCGTTCCATCCGATGCTGGATGCGGAAACCACCGGAATCGCGGGGTTTTGCGCTGCCGCAATGGCCACCAGCGCGCTCTGGGCAGCGGTCAGATTCGCCGGGTTGCCGGATATCACAAACGTGGGTCCTCCGGGAGCGTTGAGATCGATGTTCGAGGTCTGATTCGCGTCGGCAACCAGATTGGCGTTGTACTCATAGCGCAGGCCCACATCGAGTTTTAGATTCGGCGTCACTTGCCAGCCATCCTGGAGATAGAAATGAGCCCAGTGGGTGTGAGCATTTTCCGCGCCTTCGCCGATGCCAACCTGCCCCTGGCTTGGATTTCCGAACAAGAAGTCGGCGAAAGCACTCCCGGTAAACAAGCCATTGAAGGTATATGTCCCGCGCGCGTTGTTCGGAAAGGACGGATTGAAGTCGAGGTGGAAGAAGTACGCGCCGAACTGGACGGTATGATTGCCGCGATGGATCAAGACGTTGTCGTAGAACTCGTAATTGCGATCGATCCGGGTATTGAAGCCCGCCGCTGTTCCGATAGTCGAAAACACGCCGCTCAAATTCACTTGTGGGTAGCCCATGTCCGCTGGATTCGAGGTTGTGCCTAACAACCCGTTTTGCGCGGCAAATGTGTTTCCCGCGTTGGGGTCCCCCTGGCCTCCGGAAACCCTGAGCCAACCAAATCGAAATTCGTTGAGGATGTTCGGAGTGAACGTGTGCGTCTCTCCGACAGACAGATTGACCGAATGCGTCCTGAGTGTTCGCCCGAAGCCTGGCAGCAAGGCTTCATTCAAGACGCTGGAGCCGAACGGATCAAACTGGTTGGCATCGAACACCGAGGCGCGGGCGAACGCACTGTCCTTGCCGGTAATTTGGTGATCCACACGCGCATTGTATTGATTGGTATTGATGCGCTGTTGGCCGATCGCCAGCAGATTGTTGCTATTTCCTGAAGAGGTTGGAAGCGGCAATTTGTCAAGGAGAGCCCGAGCGGCAGAACTGAATACAAAATTAGGATCATTCGCAAGGTTGTTATTGAGGATCGCCGCATGCGTGACGGGATCCATAAGTTGTTTGGTGGCGACCGGGACCAGAGTCGAAAGATCCCCCGTACGCTCCGCCGCCGACGGCACGCTGAATAATTGGGGCAGCGAGTTGCGAATCCTCTGGCCGTCATAGTTGAGGAAGAAAAACGTCTTGTCTCTTACGATGGGGCCGCCCAAGGCCGCGCCAAACTGATTTTCCCGGAAGGGCGGGGAGGCGCCCGCGGGAGTAAAAAGATTCTTAGCGTCGAAAATATTGTTTCTCACGAATTCATAAAGGCTGCCATGGAAGTTATTTGTTCCGGATTTCGTGATGACGTTGACCACGCCTCCCGACTTGCCCCCAAATTCCGCGTTGTAATTCGTTTTCTCGATATTAAATTCCTGAACGGCATCAGGAGAAGGATTTAAGACCACATTGTTGAAATACTCGTCGGTTACATTGACGCCATCGACCAGAAATAAGTTGTGCCCCGTCCGATTCCCCATGATGTTGATCAGCTTGCCGGTCTGTTGCAGGGAGTCTCCGCGCGTGCCGCCGGGCGGATTGACCACACCCTCGCTCAATAGAGCCAGTTCCAGAAATTGACGGCCTTTGAGCGGAAGATCGACTACCTGCTGGTTCTGAATCACATCTTTTATTTCCGCCGACTGGACTTGTAATAGCCCGGCACTTCCCTCGACCGTGACGGTCTGGTTCTGCTCTCCCAGCTGCAGTTCAAAATCCTGGCGGACGTGGTCGCCCACGTGAAGCACAACGTGCTCTTGCAAAGCCTGCTTGAACCCCGGCGCCGCGACCGTGAGCGTATATTCTCCGAGTGAAAGCCCTGGCAGCAGGAACTGCCCTGAGTCATTGCAGACAGCGCTTGTTCTTTGCTGGGTCGCCGTTTGTGTGGCGACCACAGTTGCGCCGGGAATAGATGCGTCTGAGGGGTCTTTCACCTGGCCCGCGATCTCTGCCGTATTCATTTGCCCGAACGCGGGTGTCGCGCTCAAAATCAGGAACCCGGCCAGGGCGATGGAGGCGCAAGTGGACCAGGTTGCCCTGACCAGGAATCTTAGAGTGCGCCGCAAGGATGCGCTGCTTGCGGCCATATGATTTGAAAATGTATGCATTTCAAATGCCGTGCGTCAAGGACCCCACCACACGATCCACTCTGATTTTGAGGCTACACCTGCCCGCTTCTGGCTGCTGTAAGGATGTTGTAAAAAGCCCGTCGTTCAATGAAACCGGCAACATGCACCCGGTACTATTAGGTTCGTCTAATGAATCCTTGCTGGAGGGATTGCTGGGGTCTAAGTCACTTTATTGCTGTAAATTAGGAAGGATAGCAATTATGAGGAAACGGTTTCACTGACTTCGGGGTTCGTGCCGCGGACAGAGTGTTCGTGACAAGGTAAGTGCACCGTAAACGTGCTTCCGCGCGCCAGCACGCTCTTAACGGTGAGCTCTCCCTTCATAGCTTCCGCAATGCTCCTGGCCAAGGAGAGTCCCAGTCCGGTGCCGTGGATTTGAGCGGCCGTCACCGACAGACTGCGATAGAACGGCTCAAAGATATGCGGCAAATCCTCGGTGTCGATGCCGATTCCGCGATCGGAAACGCTGATTTGTATTTCCTTGCCGCTCAATCCATGTTCGGTGAGCCGTACGCGGATGCCGATCCAACGCTGGTCGCTGCCGTACTTGAGCGCGTTGGTAATCAAATTCTGCAGGCATTGCGAAAGGGCTGAGAAATCACCGAGGACCAGCGGCAAGTTTTGCTGCATGTCCAGATCAACGCTGAATTCCGCCGCCTTAATCAGCCCCGCCGTGGCTGAAAGCGCCGCATCGACGATTTCCGCCACCTGAATCGGCCGAAGGCTGTAACGCTGATGGCCCTCTCGAATCGCCGCAAACAGTAGGATTTGCTCCACCATTTCAAACAGCTTCCTGGCTTGGCCGCCGATGACCGATCCGTATTGCTCGAGCTGCTGTTTTCCTTCAACCACACCATGAACAATATTCTCCGCCGCGGAGCTGATAACCGTCAGCGGTGTCCGCAGCTCATGAGAAACTGCGGTGACGAAATCCATTTGCAGCTTTGCCAGGCGTTGCGCCCGCGTGCTGGTGACAATCAAAATCGCCATGCTGATCACCAGCAAGAACAGGACGCCAAAGCTGATTGTCAAATCGCGGCGGCGTGTATCCTCGACGAAAGCTCCCAGCGCGCCTCCGCGGCGATGTCTTACGATCAACCGCCAGTCCTGGTCCTCTCCGATTTCGCGAAGCAGGGGAAACCAGGAAATCCCAACCGATGCGGCGGGGCCGTTGCTTTCTGAAGGCGCATGAAAAATATGAATGGGCGATCCCAGCGTCCTGTTTTGGAGTCGCCCAAAAATGTCCATCGTGCCGTCCGCGTCGGCGACTTCCTGCTTCCCAAAGTCCGAGTCCGAGGAATACATCACATGACCCGGGGCACTGCCGGAAATCACGGCGACCTGGAAATCCAGTCCTTCTATTCCCCGGAAATATCGTTGCGCCAGATCCGGAAGCAGGTGGTCAAGCACGTACTTACCGTTCAACTCGATCACCATCCAATTCGTGACGCGGCCGCTAGTTTCGCGATCGGCGCTGGGAGCGACTGCGTGCACTAGCGCCGGGATGCCCGGTGCGAACCGCCACCCCGCCAAAGCGCCGCCTGCATAGAAACGTTCAGCAAACTCTCTATCGGCAGGCTGCGCGGGCGGGTATTGGATCGCACTGTTTCGCGGCGGACCTTCTCCATGCGAAGCTAAGTTCGAAGGCGCTTGCCGCAAATCTTCGCGCAAGCCCGCGAGGTTCCCCGGCCAGTCGGTGGATTGAAAGCGCGAACTCGATGGATTGAGCCGCAGGGCCTGAGGATCGGAACTCTGGTCCAATTTCAATATGTATACGCCGGAAATAAGGTCGGGATGCGCCGTCATCATGCGCCATTCCGCGAACCGCGGCGCATATTGATTCCAGTCGCTCTGTGAGCTCCCTCCGGGTTCCACCTGCATCGAAACGCAGATTTCCGAGAAGTCCCGGAATAAATCAAGGTGCCAATTGACCATGGACATTTGCAGGCTGTCGGCCAGCCTGATGCTGGTGGCTTCGCTGACCTGGTTGCTCCAACGATACTGGAGCACCGCCAAGACGATCACCACGATCGCGGCAGGAATGACCATGGCGATGGTGAAAGCCCGTTCTTTGATTAGTAATTTCATGACCTGCCGGATCGCTCTAATTGCAAAAGACTGGACCGCATTCTAAACACGATATTCCGTTTATACGCCTGCCGGCGAATGGCCGCAAATCTCACCTTGGGCGCTGTATGTACTCGCGTACACGATACTTTTGCAGTCGCTGCATCAACAGTTTGCGGAAAAGTACCCATGACCGTCATTCCGAGTCCCGGGAGGAGCCGGGATAAACTCCGCGAGGAATCC
>JBGOVX010000268.1:0-3065 GCA_041478355.1 Terriglobia bacterium
CGAATATCTGCTTACGGAAACAACTCACTGCATTGACGAAGGCGTTCGCCTGAGCATCCTTGGGCGGCGGGATCGATTGCCCGCCACATTCCGCCAGGCCATCGCCGATTCGGAAGCGGCTACGGCAAACGGCACGCGCCTGCATCTGCGGCTCGCCGTGGATTATTCCGCGCGTGAAGCGATCTATCACGCGGCCTGCCGTTTTTACAAAGTCACCGAGCTTTCGCCCGAATCTTTCAGCAGCGTCCTGGCGGAAGTGCATCGTGGCGGCTCGACCGAAGTGGATCTGCTGATTCGCACGGGCGGGGAACAGCGGCTCTCCGATTTTCTCCTGTGGGAATGCGCCTTCGCGGAATTCATGTTTCTGCAGAAACGCTGGCCGGACTTCACCGCCGCCGATCTGGAGGCAGCCGTGAAGGAATTCGGGCAGCGCGAACGCACCCGCGGTGCATTGCCGGATGCCATCGCGGGTTAGTCAGAATCGGAGAGAACGGGAGAAGAAATCATGTCAGAATTCACGCCACACTTTGCCCCTGTCATTGTGCTCCTTTTTTGGTTTAGTCCCGATTGAACTGGGAAAACGGGATAAGTCTTACTACTGCTACATGGTATTATTCTTGCTGTCGCTCCATTTATACTTTGCTAACCCTATGGATTCCACCGCCGTCAGCGGCCAGATCGACAGAATCCTGCGCAGCCCGAGCTTCGCAAGCAAGAGCCAGCTACGGAAGCTGCTGGAAGTTCTGTTTAAGAACATGGATTCGCAAACCACCCTGAAGCCTGACCAGGTGATCAAGGAACTCTGGCCAGAGGAGACCAGGACAAAGCGACCCGCAGACGTAGCGACAGAGATGAATCGGCTGAGGCATGCGCTGGAATCCTATTACAACGGGGAAGGTAAGACCGACCCCATCGCGATTAGCCTTCCAAATCGTTCGGTACCCGCTCCAGATGGTGTGCAAGAAAAGCGTTGGATCGTGGCGAAACCTCGTGAAGGGGAAATAGCTGAATTGCGGCGTGCAGGCGAGGATCAACGGCCCATTCCGCAAGTGAGCGCCCGCAGGGGCCTAAAGCTAACTGCCGCGATAGCTGTGATTGGAATTGTGGCGTACATTTCCGTCCGGGTTCTGACAGTGCACGACGAGCCCAAGCTTGGCCGGCTGGATGGTTCGGCGCTGGTAATTATGAATGCCGAAGGAAAGGAGCTTTGGAGAAAGGTCTTTCCCGAGGGGTTCGGGCCCGACTGGTACTACGCGCAGGGCTTGGCGGCGCATATTTGGTTTGCGGATCTGGAGGGGAAGGGTCATACAAGCGTTCTTTTCGTTTATGCCCCCGCCGGCCCACTGTCGCGATCCTCGACGCTGATCTGTTACTCTGATCGCGGCAAAGAGAAATGGCAGTGGACGCCGGGAAGAGAGCTACTGGAGTTCGGGGGGAGTCCGGCAACGTTCCTGACCGTCGCCCTTGGGGTGCTGAAGGCAACCGATAAGAGACCTCGCCGTATCGTTGTTTCGAGCCAACATCATCCCTGGTGGGAAAACCAGGTGGCGATCCTCGATGTCAACGGCAAAATGATCTCGGAGTACTGGCATTCCGGGGTTTTGTCCTACATGGTGTTGGCCGACCTCTCTGGCGACGAAAAAGAGGAGATTGTCGCCACTGGAGTTAACAATGGGTATCTTCAAGCGACGCTGGTCGTGCTTGATCCCGACCGGGTGTTTGGCGCTTCCACTGAGGTGCGGCCTAACTTTCAACTCCACGGCATGGGGGCCGCCCAGGAGAAGTTACGCCTGTTGTTTCCGCGGAGCGATTTGAACAAGGCATTGTTCAGCTTCAATGTGGCTACAGAGCCCACGGTCGAGCATGGCAGCATTCGACTCACCGTGGGGGAATGCCTTACGCCCCTGGGCTGCTTCCTCTGGTATGAATTCGACAAGAACCTTCACCTGATTAGTGCTTACGCGGGCGACGACTTTCGTAGCAATCACGCGAGGTTCTATCAAAACGGCAAAGACGCGCATTCCTTTACCGCGGAAGAACAGGCGGCATTCCAAAAAGTCCGATGCCTGGTGGGATGCAAATCGGAGTTCGTTCCCGTCGGCAACCTGGTTCCGTAAATTCACCAGCAACTGAGTTTCGCTGCCGCAATACGGTGAAATCTGCCCGATTTCATACCAAATTCATATCATCTCTGCCCAACACCCATTGACACAATTGTGGTCTGCTGCAAGCATCGGCCAATCCGCAATCTCCCTCTGCGGTAAGTTTAGGGTGAGTCAATGGAAAACCGTCTGTCACTTTGCTATTCGAATTACGTGCGTGCGTTTCGCGCAATCTCAAGAGCTTGGGATAGCGCACGAGGCCCGGGGGGCGCGGTCGCACTATGCTTTGCCGCGCTGACGCTCGTCCCGGCGAGTTTTGCTCAAGACGTCATTTTCAGCAAGACGAGGTATTCATCAGTTAAGCAGCCCAAGGAAGCCGACGTCGCTCTCACAGTTACGAATTCTAAAATACGATTCAAAAGCAAGAAGGAAAATGGGATCAACATGGAGATTCCCTTTTCCGCCATCGATTCCATGCCCTATGAGGTTAGCTAATCACATGATGACTCGTCGCGGCCGGGTAGTATGGGGCGCTTTGATCCTTTCGGCGCTGATGGCTGTCCCTGTCAGCCAGTTGTCAGCGGCACGCAAGAAAATCCAAGGGACAAAGTCTGATGCCACGCCTTTGATCAGCGCGGCGTCGAACTGCAAAATCGACGAAGTGAATTCGTTGTTGAGGCAGGGAGCCGATTTCAAAGCCCACGATGCGGCAGGGCGAGATGCGCTGACGTTCGCATCCCTCCAGAGGACCAAGAACCTGGATCTGCAATGTCCGGGTGTGGTCTTAGCTCTGACCAAGGCCGGGGCAGATCCTTCGACCGCGCGGTTCTATCAGAGTCCGGAACTAGCCTTGCACCCGCTCAAGGAGATCGCGGTACTGCGCGTGGAGGACGTTCGAAAATCGAATAACAGCAAGACGGTCAAGCTTAAGGATCTAGCCAAGGGCGCGGAAGAGGCATTGTC
>JBGOVX010000103.1:0-12633 GCA_041478355.1 Terriglobia bacterium
ACCACATCAAGGAAGTCGTCCCCTGGTTCAAGTCGAGTTACATGCTCAAGATGGCCGATAAGCGCGCCTCCGAGGTTCCGGTGAGCCGCGCGCAGACCAAGCGCCTGCGGGAATTGCTGAAGATGTAACTCAAATTCAAAACGAAAAGCATTTAACACAGAGAGCACGGAGAAAGAAAATAGAGACACCTCAACAACTGTTGCCGTGCAACCCCGTAGCCGCTTCGTTCCTCCACTTCCTACACATCCTGGATTTCCTAAACTTCCTTTTCCTGTGCTAGCATCACACGTACCCGCTTCGCGATGGATTTTTCCCTCAGCGACGATCAGCGCCTGATTCAAGATACGGTCCGCCGATTCATGGACGCTGAGGTGCGCCCGACGATCCTGGGGCGCGACAAAGAAGAGAAATTTGCTGCCGTCGAGCTGCGCAGGCTGGGGGAACTCGGCTGCTGCGGCATGCTTGTGCCCGAATCGTGGGGAGGCTCGGGTGCGGACACGATTTCCTACGTGCTGATGCTTGAGGAAGTGGCGCGAGTCGACGCGGCCATGGCCGTCGCGCTGAGCGTTACCAATTCTCTCGGCTCGCTGCTTCTATTTAACTATGGCAGCGAATCGCAGCGGCGGAAATATTTATCGCGCCTGGCCCAGGGAAGAATTCTCGGCGCGTTTTGTCTGACCGAGCCGCAAGCAGGCTCCGATGCGGCCGCGATTTCAACCTCGGCCGTGCGGCACGGAAATATGTATCGCCTGAACGGCACAAAATCCTGGGTCACCAATGGCGGTGAGTCCGGTGTCTACACGGTCTTCGCCAAGACAGACCCATCGGCTGGCGCGCGCGGCGTGACCGCATTTCTGGTCGAACCGTCATTTCCCGGCTTTCGAGTGGCGCGATACGAGGATAAGATGGGTTTGCGCACTTCGCGCTCGGCGGAGATTACGCTCGCCGATTGCGAAGTCCCGGAAGAAAATCGGTTGGGCGAGGAAGGGCAGGGCCTGAAAATCGCCCTCGAATCGCTGGACAGCGGGCGGGTCGGCATTGCCGCGCAAGCCGTGGGAATCGCGCAAGGCGCGCTGGAAGCGTCGGCCGCCTACGCCCGGCAGCGCCGCGCATTTGGGAAGGCCATCGGTGATTTCCAGGCGGTACAATGGATGCTCGCGGACATGCAGACCGAAATTGAAGCGTCGCGCGCCTTGGTGCACAATGCCGCATGGATGCGCGACACGGGATCTTCGCGGATCGGGCCGGTTGCGTCGCGCGCAAAACTGTATGCGGGAGAAATGGTGAATCGCGTCGTCTACAAAGCCGTGCAAATCCACGGCAGCACGGGTTACTCGCGCGAATCGCACGTCGAGCGGATGTATCGCGACGCGCGCGTGATCTCGATCTACGAGGGCACCAGCGAAATCCAGCGCCTGATCATAGCGCGCGATCTGCTAACGCACGCGAATGGAGCAACGCAGATGGCAGGAGACCGTTAGAGTGAATCCCAAGAGGAGAGTCCTGAGCGGCATGCGCCCCACGGGACGGCTGCACATCGGCCATTACTTCGGCGCGCTGCAGAATTGGGTGAAGCTACAGAATGATTCGCAATACGAATGTTTTTTCTTCGTCGCCGATTGGCATGCGTTGACCTCGGACTATGCGGACACATCCCAGGTCGCGCAGAATACCATTGAAATTGCAACCGACTGGCTCGCCTCGGGTCTCGATCCCGCGAAAAGCACGATGTTCCTTCAGTCCTCAGTGCCCGAGCATGCCGAGTTGTCCTTATTGCTCGCGATGGTGACTCCCTTAAGTTGGCTCGAACGCGTCCCCACGTATAAGGAAGCGCTAGATAATGTGAAGGACAAGGATCTGCACACCTTCGGCTTTCTTGGCTACCCGGTACTGCAATCCGCGGACATCGTTATATATGACGCGGACCTTGTGCCTGTGGGTGAAGATCAAGTCGCGCACGTAGAACTGACGCGCGAGATTGTACGGCGTTTCGATTTCTTCTACGGATTCCGGATCAAGCCGGAATTGTTTGCGGCCGCAAACATGCCATTCCTTTTGCGCCATGCGCATGATGCGAAGATTTTGCCCTCCAACGGCAAGTCTTTTACTGACGAGCAGAAAAGGGAATTGGCTAATATCCTTAGAACCAGGGCGCTCGAACAAGGAGTCGACAACTTCCTGGACTCCACCAAGGAGTACGGACACTTTTTCAGCCGCTCAGCCATCCTTCGCGAACCCGGCGCGATGTTGACGCAAACTCCGCGCATCCCCGGCACCGACGGCCGGAAAATGTCCAAGAGCTATGGCAATTTCATCTCGCTCAGTGAATCAGACGAATCCATTCGCACCAAGACGCGCGCGATGATTACCGATCCAGCCAGGAAACGCCGCACCGATCCCGGCAATCCCGACGTTTGCCCCGTCTACGACTGGCACAAACTATTTTCGCCGCCGGAAACCCTTGCGTGGTCCGCGGAAGGCTGCCGCACCGCGGGAATCGGCTGCATCGAGTGCAAGACGGCGATGGCCGACAACCTCATTCACTGGATCGAGCCGGTCCGCGCGCGCCGCGCCGAATATGCGGCGCATCCCGACAAAGTCCTGCGCATCCTCGATGAAGGCACAGCGAAGTCGCGCGAAGTAGCGCAGAAAACAATGTCGCGCGTCCGTGAAGCTGTTTTTCAGTGGAAAGAGAAACGTGCGGAAATTGCCGCGCCACGCGCCCTGGGAAAGAGTTGACGGCAGCGAGACCCGGCACGCCAGCGGCTAAAGATGTGCAAGGATCGACGCACCTAATGAGGCAATGAGATGGCTTCACCCTACAAGATTCATCTGGATATGTACGACGGACCGCTCGATCTCCTGCTGGACTTAATCAAGAAGCAGGAAATCGACATCCACAATATCCCGATCGCGAAGATCACCGGGCAGTACCTGGAATATCTTCACAAGCTCGAGCAGTTGGATATGGATATCTCGGCCGATTTTATTTACATGGCCGCCACATTGATTTACATCAAGTCGAAGATGCTCCTGCCTCCCGACCCGCTTGCAGGGCCCGAAGATCTGGAAGACCCGCGCGCCGACCTGGTGCACCGCTTGGTCGAGCACGAGAAATTCAAAAGCGCCGCGCAATTGCTGCACCAGCGCCAGCAGATCGAGGAGCATGTCTGGTCCAGGCCGGACCGCTCGCTCTATGAAGGGGAAGAAGTGGAAGGCGATCTGGTTGTTTCGCTGGTGGATTTGGTCAAGGTTTTTCAACAAGTGCTCGAGCGCCGTCGGGAAGTGGTAAAGATCGAGCTGCGGCACGATCAGTTTACCGTTGCGCAGATGATGGAGTTGTTGCGCCAGCAAATGGTCGTGGGGGCAGAGGGCGTCGAGCTGGTGTCGTTCTTTGAATCCTGCGCGTCGCGCCAAGCCATGATCGTTGCATTGCTTGCCGTCCTCGAATTGGTACGGCTGCACGCGATCCTTCTGGTGCAACAGGAGCAGTTCGGGAAAATCCAGTTACGGAAACATAAAATGTTCGATGTGGTCTTCGCGGGCGGCGAATCGCTCAACGGGGCGCTTAAAGAGGCGCTAGAAGACCCACTTCGAGGAATTGACGAAGAATATAAATGACAATGAATCCCATGGAACTAAAAGGCGCGCTTGAGGCGATCATCTACGCCTCTGACGAGCCCGCCACGCTGGAACAGATCGCTAGCGCGGTTGGAGAGGAAAAGAGCGCTGTCCGGACGACGCTCAATGAAATGATCGCCGGATACGCCGGCGAGGATCGCGGCATCGAGATTCGGGCCGTTGCGGGCGGTTATAAGTTTTATACCAAGCCGCAACACCACGAAGTGGTGCGCAGATTCATCAAGAGCCTGCGCCCGCCGCTGCGCCTGACCATGCCGGCCCTGGAAACACTTGCCGTGATTTCCTACAGGCAGCCCGTGACCGGCCCCGAAATTCAGGAAATTCGCGGCGTGAACTGTTCGGGAGTCATCAAGACGCTCCTCGAAAAACATTTGATCATCACCGCGGGCCGCAAGCCGGTGATGGGCAGGCCCATCCTGTACCGCACGTCGAAGGAATTTCTGATCCGCTTCGGCCTTTCCGATCTCGAGGAGCTGCCGAGCCTGAAGGAGTTCGAGCAACTCGCGCGAGCCGCCCTGGGATCCGAAGAGGGCATCGCCCCCATCGAACCCGAGCCTGAATCTCTGGCGGAACCAAGTCTCACTAAAACACCGGATTCGCCTGACACGGAAACGGAACAGGATTCCGCCGCCGGCAGGGCAGAAAGCGCTTCTTAAACAAATTCATGCTAGAACGTTTGCAAAAAATAATTTCCCGCGCCGGAATTTCCTCGCGGCGTCATGCCGAGGAATTGATTCGCAGCGGACAAGTGCGCGTCAATGGAGTGGTGGTCACCGAACTTGGCGCCAAGGCCGATCCCGAGCATGACCGGATTGAGGCTGCCGGCAAGGTTGCGCAAATTTCCGAAGAGCGTGTTTATGTGCTGCTTCACAAGCCCCCGGAAATCGTTTCCACGTTGGCCGATCCGGAAGGCCGGCGCACCTTGCGCAATTTGCTGGTCGGAATTTCCGAGCGCGTTTTTCCCGTGGGGCGTCTCGATTACGCGGCCAGTGGCGCGGTATTTCTCACCAATGACGGCGAGCTTGCCGCCCGCATGCTGAAGGCTTCCCCGTACCTGCACCAAACGTATTGGATCAAGGTAAAGGGCCGGCTCAGCGACGAGCAGATGAAAACTCTTGCCGGCACATTGAAGGGGAGTTTCTTTCCGTTGCGCGCGCCATATTCGGCCTGCAAGAATCCGCCGAACCCCTGGTATGAAGTGCAGTTTTCGGGAGTCCGCCGCGATTTGTTGCGCAAGACACTTTTGAAGATGGGCCACCGGGTGGAAAAGATGAAGCGCACCAAGCTTGCTTCGCTCGAAATCGAAACGGTTCCTGAATCCCGTTACCGGCGCCTCGATCCGCGGGAAGTGGCCAAGCTGTCCCACGCGATTAACTATGCGCTGGAAAATAAGCGCCCCTTATCGGTCGGGCCAGAGAGCCGGCGCGCGCGGCGCCGCCGGCCCCAATAGTCATGCTTTCAAAATGTGTCCGATGACCACCAACGACGAAGCGGGGATTGCCGAGCTTCTGGCCACGGCGAAAACAATCGCTGTCGTCGGCCTTTCTTCCAAATCCTCGCGGCCCAGCTTCGGCGTCGCGCAGATGCTCCAGGCTTCCGGCTACCGCATTATTCCGGTGAATCCCGGCGAATCGCAGATTCTCGGGGAGAAGTGCTACGCAACCCTCGAGGACATTCCCGAAAAAATCGACATTGTGGACGTCTTTCGCCGCTCGGAATATGTTGCGGAGGTCGTCGACGCAGCCATTCGCATTGGGGCGCGCGCCGTATGGATGCAGGAGGGCGTAGTCGACGAACGCTCCGCGGAACGCGCCCGCCGCGCAGGCATTTTTGTGGTAATGGACAGGTGTATCGCCAAGGACATTTATAAGCGCCATTGATTGCCGCGGGAATGCTCTGTGAAGTTTTATTGCATCAGAGCTTTACTGTGCGGGACTAGATTCTCCTCATGACTTCGTTTTTTGGTCTGGTTTCTGATCTACTTTTTTAACTTTGATTCGGCGAATCTCTTCCAAGCGTTGTTTTAATCGCGCTTCAAATCCCTGGTCGGTGGGGTGGTAATAGGTTTTTCCAGCCAGCGAATCCGGCAGGCAAGTCATACCGGTTACTTTGTCTTCCTGATCGTGCGCGTACTGATATCCCTTTCCATATCCTATATTCTTCATCAGGCCGGTCGCCGCATTGCGCAGATGCAACGGAACAGGTTCCGCTCGCGTGCTCTCCAGATCCTTGGTGACCGAGCCATACCCGGTGTACAGCGCGTTCGATTTGGGCGCCAGTGACAGGTAAACCGCTGCCTGCGCCAAGGCGAGATTCCCCTCCGGCGGTCCGACAAAATCGGCGGCATGCATGGCCGCGATGGTCACCGCAAGCGCGCTGGGTTCGGCGAGCCCAATGTCTTCGCTGGCCATGCGCACCAGACGACGCGCGATGTAAAGCGGGTCTTCACCGGATTCCAGCATGCGAACCAGCCAGTACAGGGACGCGTCCGGATCAGAATTCCGCACCGATTTGTGCAGCGCTGAAATCAGGTTGTAATGTTCTTCTCCGGATTTGTCGTACAGCAGAAATTTCCGCTGCAGCAGCTCCGCCAGCATCTCCCTGGTAATGATTCGCCCGCCCTTGTTATCGGGTTCCACGGCGCGCGCCGCGGCCTCCAGGGTGTTGTAAGCGGCGCGGGCATCGCCACCGGAAAATATGGCGATGTGTTGCAGGGCCTCGTCGCTGATTTTAATATTTGCGTTGCCCAGTCCGCGTTCTTTGTCGTTGATGGCTCTGTGCAACAGGCTTTCGATTTGTTCGGTCGATAGCGCCTGCAGGACGTACACGCGCGTTCGCGAGAGTAGCGGGGCGATCACTTCAAACGACGGATTCTCGGTGGTTGCGCCGATCAGGGTGATGTTTCCCGCTTCCACATGAGGAAGGAACGCGTCCTGCTGCGCCTTGTTGAAGCGGTGCACCTCGTCGATGAACACGATGGTGCGCCGCCCGGCTCGCCGCGCATGCTCGGCCGCGGCCATTACATCCTTAATTTCCTTGATTCCGGTCAGCACGGCGCTGAATGCGATGAACTCGGACTGAGTGATTCGCGCGATCAGCCGCGCCAGGGTTGTTTTCCCGCATCCTGGCGGGCCCCACAAAATCATCGAGCCGATGTCGTCTCGCTCGATCTGCGTCCGAAGTGGTTTGCCGGGCCCCAGCAGCGCTTGCTGCCCGGTGAACTCATCGAGCGTGCGGGGACGCATGCGCTCCGCCAGAGGCTGAGGCGCGCCAGCGGCGCTTTCTTGGGGATCGAGTTGTGCGAACAGACTCATGTTCGTTTCCGCTTTAACGATTACGCTTTTTGCCGGCTCGCGGCGCCGCGCTGCCGCATCGCTTCATAAAGGAGCACCGTGGCTGCCATCGCCGCATTCAACGATTCGACCCCCACCGGGGTCGCTGCCGCCGCTTGCGGAATCCTCACCCGTGCGTCGGCCGCGCGAACAATTTCCTCAGGCAAGCCCGATCCTTCATTGCCAATCAACAGCGCCGCCGGGGATTTCCAATCCACCTCCCAGGGAAGCGCTAGGAGTGGCAGTGCGGCGCGTTTCTGGCTTTCTCCACTTGCCACGGCCGCATACACCTTCGTGCTTGAAGCTCGCAGCCGCTCGAGCAGGACGATTGGGGATGCGCTACGCATGATGGGCAGACGAAGCGCCGATCCAGCGGATGCCCGCAGCGCTTTTGGCCCCAGGGGGTCCGCGGTTCCCAGCGCGCCGCTCGAGCAAGTTGCCGCCCCGGTTGCTCCAAATGCTTCCGCCGCGCGCAGAATTGTGCCTACGTTCCCCGGGTCCTGGACACCCACCAGCACAACCACCAGCGGAACGCCGCGCAAGACGTCCTCGACCGTTGCGATTGCGGGGCGCACAAGCGCGGCAACACCTTGTGGAGTTTGCGTATCCGCAATACCGGCAAACAGTCGGTCGGAAGTCCGCAGGATATTCACTCCAGGGCCGAGCGAAGGGGCAAGCCGCGCCAGGTGCCTCTCGCCGGAATCACTGACGAGCAGCGCCTCAACGTGCAGACCCGAACCCAACGCAGCCTCCACCATTCGGGTTCCTTCGACGCCGACCAAACCATCTTCGCCGTGTTCGCCTGCCAGGGCTGACCGAAAATGTTTCAACCAGCGATTGTCCCGGCTGGTAATCGCAGAGGGTCGTGCTTTTGTTTCTCGTAGTGGGGACGTCCTGCTAACCGGGGTCATGACTATCAGCCTAACAAACCACTCCCAGCCGGTAAAGCGATGGTGGCCCAATGCTTGGCATCTTGAATGCACTACAGGCGTATGGTAGTTTCACAGCACTGCGTTTTCCGGTCGTCGTTGCTCGCAACAATGGTAGTTGAAAGGGTGAGGTCCAAGACTTTGTTGGCTGAGATGTTGAAGGTTTCTCCGGAAAAACCCGACCCTGCTGTCATCCGCTACGCCGCCGAACTCATCCGGCGAGGCGAACTGGTGGCCATTCCGACCGACACTTTTTATGGAATCGCCGCGGACCCATTCAATCTTTCAGCCGTGGAACAGATTTATCGCATCAAGGGAAGGCCGGAAACCCGGGCGCTGCCGATTTTGGTAAATACGATTGCCCAGGCGGTTTCGCTCTCCCGCGATGTTCCCTATACCTTTCACAAATTGGCCGCTAAGTTCTGGCCGGGTCCGCTGACCATGCTCGTCGAGGCATCCACCGGAGTTCCCCTCAAGGTGACCGCCCATACCGGCAATGTTGCCCTCCGCTGGGCCAAGTCGCCTGTCGTCAACGCGCTCATTGACTTGGTAAAGGGGCCGATTACTGGAACCAGCGGAAACATCTCCGGACTTCCGGCCTGCTCGTCTGCTGTTCAGTTGCTGGAGCAGTTGGGCGACCGCCTTCCTTTAATAATAGATGCAGGGGAAACGACCGGACTTCTCGCTTCCACCATCGTGAAACTGGAAGGGGAGGACTGGACCGTCATGCGGGAGGGCGTGATTTCGGAGGAATCGATCCGCGCAGCCCTTGAAGAACCTGAGGAAGAGTAACGCCCACGGCTCGCCGTGCACGCACAGCAGTTTGTAGCGCCTCCCTTTGCAGTTTGAAGAAAAACTCTCAACACTGTCATTCCGAGGCGCACCGCGTGCCGAGGAATCTCTCTTTTCCTGGGTTTCATCCAGAGAGAGATTCCTCACTTCGTTGGGAATGACAACCGGGAGTACTTTTTCCGCAAATTGTTTAGTCACTGGCGTGCAGGCTGGCGTCCTACAACCCTACTCACCGCGCGTCGATAGTTTGAAGGAAATCATAATCTCCCGAAGGCGTGAGCTGCACATTGGTAATCCTCTTGCGGTGCACGCAGATGTTATCGGTGAACCACAAGTTTATGTACGGCGCGTCGTCCGCCGTAATCTTTTGAATCTGGCTGAAAAGCGCGCGCCGCTTTTCTTGCCCGCTCTCGACTCGCGCCTGGTCCAGCAGCGCATCCAGGGCAGCATTGTGATAGTGCCCGCGATTGGCTCCCACCGGCGGCATTTTGTTCGAACTGAAAATGTATTCGAAAAAGTCGGGATCGTTGTTGGCGCCTACCCAGCGTAGTGTGTACAGTTCGAAACTTCCGCGCGTAACGTCCGAATATAGCGTCGCGAACTCGATAGGCCGTAATTCCAGATCTACGCCGGCCTTGCGCCATTGCTCCCGCAGAACAGCCCCCAGCAGCCTCGATGATTCTTCCGTGGAAGTTTTCAGCGTAAGCTTCATCCGAAATCCGCCGTTCTCGGGTTGCCGGGGAAATCCCGCCGCGTCCAGCAGACGCTCGGCTTGTTCAAGATCGTAGGCGTAGCGCGTGACGCCCGGTTCGTAGGCCCAACTGTTAGCTGGCAGCGGATTGTCCGCCGGACGCGCCTGCCCTCGCAACAGGTACCGGATGATCTCTTCGCGATCGGTTGCGTGGGCCAGGGCCTGGCGCACTTCGCGTTTGGCTAATACGGGATCGTCAAAATTGAATGCCACATACGCGTAATTTGTTCCGGGTTGCTCGGTAACCTCCAGAGCAGGCTGCTGGCGAAGCACGGGAATCATGTCAGGCGCAAGTGAATTCACTTCCAGGTCCGCTGTGCCCTTACGCAACTCCAGCGCGCGAACAACGGCTTCGGGCACTACCCTGAATCGCACGCGAGAAATTTTAGGCGCAACTCCAAAATAGGCGGCATTCCGTTCCAGAATCACATTGTCGTCCTGCTGCGCGCTGACGAATCGGAAGGGCCCCGTGCCGATCAGTTGGCTGGAAAAATCCGCCCCCGAGCCCGAAGGAATGATTCCGATGGCCGGTCGCGCAATGTCCCACAGGAATCCCGCATACGGCTCTTTCAGATGGAAAATGACAGTCGCCGCATCCGGTGTTTCAATCGATTTTATCAGAACGTAAGACCCGCGCTTGGGTGAAGACACCGTGCCGTCTAAAATCGACTCGAATGTGTACTTCACGTCCGTAGAGGTAAGGACGCGCCCATCGTGGAATTTCACTCCCGGGCGCAGGTGAAATATGTAAGTTAGCGGCCCGGCCATCTCCCATTTCTCCGCCAAATCGCCATGCACGTTCCTCTGTGCATCCAGCTCGACCAGACTGCTGAAGATTAGACTGTCCAGCCGCTGCGACTGGGCATCGGTGCCAATCCGTGGATCAAGGTTGGTGGGCATCGATTCGATCAGGAAATTGACGACACCCGGCTCGGTGGGAACGGTGCGCGTGCAGGAGGAGAGTGCTAAAACTAATAGGAAAAGGAGGGAAGTTAAGGAGGTAAAGGAAGTAGAAGTAAAGGAAAAGACTGCGCGCGAAACATCACACATGGCGAAGCGTTCCGATCCTCCACTTCCTTTACTTCCTCTTTCACACATAGCACACCTTGCCGAGCACCGTCGCCCGTCTCGCTCCGGTCGCTCCCGGCACATTCGCCGGACGTTTGTGCAGCGTCTGGTAGGCCAGCAGCGCAAAGGCAAACGCTTCCTTGGCGTCCTCGGGCACTCCGAGTTCCCCGGAACCGCGAACATGAATTCCGCTCAGACCCGACTCGATCTGGGCCATCAGCAGGGGATTTTGCGCGCCGCCGCCGGAAACGATGAATTCGGTAATTCTTGCGCGGCGCGCAACATGGCGATGAAATGCATCCAGAATGGATAGCGCCGTCAAAATGGTTGCGGTGCGGACGATATCTTCCGGAGTTCCGCGTTTCGCTTGGGGATGCGCCAGCAGGGCACGAACGTATTTCTCGCCGTATTGTTCGCGTCCCGCTGTCTTCGGGGGCAGCCTGGTAAAATATTTGTCGCGCAGTAATGTTTGCAGCAAGCGAGGCAACAGTTTTCCGCGCCCTGCCATTTCCGCATTCCGGTCGAATCTCTTTCGCCCGTGCGTGAATTGCCGCACCAGGGCATCGATGACCATGTTTCCTGGGCCGGTATCAAAGGCAAATACGTCTTTGAGCGCCGCTCCCGGGGGAATCACAGTGACGTTCGCAATCCCGCCAATATTAAGCGCCACGCGCCCAATGTGCTTATCCCGATACAGCAAATAATCGACAAAGGGCACCAGTGGCGCGCCCTGGCCCCCCGCCGCCATGTCGGCAGGGCGAAAATCACCTACAGTTGTAATGCCTGTGCGAGCTGCGATCACCGACGGTTCGCCAATCTGCAGCGTGGAGGCGACGGATCGTCCGCAGAACTGCGTGGGAGTTCCCTGATGAAATACGGTTTGCCCGTGCGAGCCAATGACGGTGATTCGCGCAGGTGGTATTCGGAATTTCCGGCAGGCGGCCAGCGCTGCGGCGGCAAATTCCTCGCCAAGCAGGAAATTGAGCTGGCTGATTTCACCTGTCGTCACAGACCGGCCCTCGCCCAGTTTCAATACGGCCTCGCGCACGCGTGCGGGGAACGGAAAAGCGGCAAAATTCTCGAGTTTTGCGCCCTTGCTGGAGATCCGCACCAGGGCCACGTCGATGCCGTCCGCCGACGTTCCGGACATGATGCCCAGCGCCAGCACTCCGCCTTTGCGCGAACGATTCATAGGATCTGCCGTTTCAACTCCGCCAGCAGATTCAGTGCCTCGATAGGTTTCAAGTTGTCCAGGTCGGCCCCGCGCAATGCTTCCAGTACCTTGCGGTCAAGCGCGGTAAATAGCGCCTGTTGCTCCGCGATGGCTTCCCCCGCCGCGTTGGTTCCCGGCGCCAGCTTTTCTGTAAGTTGATGCTCGGCTTGTTCGTGACGCTCCAGAACTTCACGAGCGCGCGCGATTACGTCCGCTGGCAGCCCTGCCATTCTGGCGACTTCGATTCCGTAGCTTTTGTCGGCGCTCCCGGTTTCCACTCGCTTCAGGAAAATAAGCCCCGACGAGGTTTCTCGCGCTGAAACGTGCACATTCTTGACCCCAGTAAGCAAGTCCGCCAGCTCAGTCAATTCATGGTA
Source organism: Terriglobia bacterium (assembly GCA_041478355.1). Taxonomy (GTDB): domain Bacteria; phylum Acidobacteriota; class Terriglobia; order Acidiferrales; family UBA7541; genus Palsa-360. The sequence goes on from JBGOVX010000103.1 coordinate 12,105, forward strand.
ATGCGTCGCGAATAGCGTGCGCGATTTCGTTTCACTGGAAAGGTGCTCCACCACGGCCCAGGCAATCGACAGTCCGTCGAACGTTGCCGTTCCCCGGCCCACTTCGTCCAGCAGCACCAGGCTGGACGAAGTGGCCGTATTCAAAATCGCCGCGACCTCGGTCATCTCCACCAAAAATGTGGACCTGCCGCGCGCCAGATTGTCGGCCGCGCCAATGCGAGTGAAAATTCGATCGCTTACCGGAAGCCGCGCCTGGCTGGCCGGAACGAAAGACCCCATCTGGGCCATCAGGACGATCAAAGCGGCCTGCCGGAGATAGGTGGATTTGCCGCCCATGTTGGGTCCGGTGATCAGCAATATTTGCTGTGTCGCGTCGTCCAGATACAGATCATTGGGGACGAAGCGCTCGCCTTTTTGTTCGAGCAATTGTTCGATGACGGGATGGCGGCCCGCGACAATCATGAGTTGGCCGTCCTCGGCAAACTCGGGCCGCACGTAGTTCCGCGACGCCGCCAGGCGCGCGAAATTC
>JBGOVX010000131.1:0-10395 GCA_041478355.1 Terriglobia bacterium
CCAACCCCAACCGCGGCTGGCGCGAAATCGCCGTCCGCCTGCCGGGAGCGAAATTCCGCAACCTCACCGTCCGCACGCGCAGCGGCTACCGGCCGCTGCCGGCGCAATTGAACATCGCCGTGGCTCCGGCTCAGTAAAGCCGGCGGACCATCGATTCAGAATCATCAGCAGGGAAAGTTTCAGGCGGGTGCCGCGGTTTGTTGGATTCGCGCCCGCCGCGCGGCCAGGTAACGCGCCAGACCCTCTTCCCACCGCGGCATGTTCAGCCCCAGGCGGTTGAGCTTCTGCTTGCTCAGCACCGAGTAGGCGGGCCGTTGCACCGGGCTGTAGAATTCGGCGGTGCTGATCGGTTTCAGGTCCACGTCCAATTTTTCCAGCTCGAATATTTTGCGCGCAAAATCGTACCACGAGCATTCGCCTTCGCCGGTCACGTGGTAGAGTCCGCTGGAATCGGCGCGCCCGGCAATTTCCGGCGAGATCATCCGGCTGACGGTTTCCGCCAGGTCGCCGGTAAAAGTCGGCGTGAGCACCTGGTCGTTCACCACGCGAAGCGGCGCCCGCTCGGCGGCTTTCTTCAGCATGGTCTCGACGAAGTTGCCGCCTTTGCCCGCGCTGCCCGCGATTCCGTACAGACCGCACGTGCGAATCACGAAATAGCGCGCGCAATAATTTGACACCATGTATTCGCCGGCCAGCTTGGACACCGCATAGACGCTGAGCGGCGCCGGCGGGTCCGTCTCGACGTAAGGCCTGCGCTGGTTGCCGTCAAAAACGTAGTCGGTGCTGAAATGCACCAGCAGGGCATTGATGCGCCGGCAGGCGCGCGCAAGATTGGCCGGACCGATGGAGTTGACGGCAAAGGAACGTTCCATCTGTAGTTCGCATTCGTCCACTTTGTGATACGCCGCCGTGCTGATCACCACGGCCGGCCGCGACGAATCGAGTACCCGGTCGATTTGCGCGGCGTCGGCCACGTCCACGTCATGGCCAGTGAGCGGGACGACTTCGATTGTCTGTGCGGCCAGCACTTGGCAAAGATCGCTGCCAAGCTGTCCGTTTGCTCCGATGATCGCGACCTTCATGTCGTTCGCTCGCGCATTGCTGAAAGTTGGTGCCCAGGGCGAGGGTCGAACTCGCACGGGCCGTTAGGGCCAGAGGATTTTAAGTGCTACGCGTATGTTTGTAAGTTGTTGCTCATACTGATAGTTATTTTGATAGGCTGTGAAACTGTGTAATGAACTGTGTAAGCCATTAAAGCCATCCCGCCCTGCCGGTCTTGCCAGCGCAAAGTATCAAATAACGGTGCTTTGCGAAAGTGAATTCCGAATCTGGACATTGGAACGCCCGAGGATATGTCAGCGGCTTTGCCGGCGGTGGGCGCCATCACTCTACATTCTGCGAGGCCCAAGCGGCGCGGGGCGTTTCCGCAGTTGCCGCCAAGCTCGCGCTGAAGCGCTTGGCAAAACACGAGTAAAGCCAAGCCCCTGCCCTCCCCTTCGGCGATGTGATGCTTTATTCGAGGTGTTCTGTCTGCGGCTTCGCGGCAATTGGAATGGCATCATCAGACCGGCGCCACAGATCGAGCCGCGCTGGACGGGTGGTGAGAGTTGCGGAGTCGGAAGCGTGGCCGAACCCGGCCGCTGGAGCGCCAATTTGTCAGCAATTGCGACCAGGGGTCGCGAAGTGTGCATTAACGGGCAAGGGCGTTTTTGTGGGCCAGCGAAGTTTGCAGGTACGCGCGCCCAGCCTGAATCCCTGCGTACTTATGCGATGATTATGTTTAGGTTACGATCCGCCGTAAACGACTTGACTTCGCTATGAGACGGACAAAACATACATAACGACAGTTCGGAAGGCGTTTTGCTGCCTGCGATTTCCCCCTTTCTCGCCAGCCGCATATGGTGTTCAGGTATGAGAGTTCAGGTTGGCCTCAAGAATACACGTGTGGGCAGAACCGTAGCACGCCTAGCGGCCGTAGCTACCGTCCTCGTAAGCTTTCTCGCCCTCGTTGGCTGGGAGTTTGGCATCGAGGCATTCAAGAGCCTTAGCCCTGGCTTCGCGGCGATGAATCCCTTGGGGGCATTGGCCTTTATCCTCGCCGGTGTGTCTTTGTGGCTCCAAGGGACTGAAGAGCCCGGATGGAAAGCGCGGCGCGTTGGTCAGGTTCTGGCGTCGGCAGTAGTCCTTGTGGGTTTGCTCAAGCTGGTTGGAACGTTTTTCGGATGGGATTTGGGCATTGACCGATTGCTCTTTCGCGAAAAGCTGGAGTCCACCAGCACTGGCTTTCCCAATCGGATTCCGCCGAATGCCGCCGCCTGTTTTTTCCTCGTCGGAAGCGCGCTGCTGCTCCTGGATGTGAAGTTCCGCCGCCGGCCTGCCCAGATTCTAGCGCTGGTAGCAAGCATGATTCCGCTCCTGGGCGTGGTTGGATATGCCTATGGTATCCGATCGTTCTACGGCCTCGCTTCGTTCATGCCGCTGCCCCTCAACGCGGCCATGGCCTTTCTCGCCTTGTGCATCGGAATTCTTTTTGCGCGCCCGGACGTCGGCTTGGCGCTGCTTTTTTCGAGCGGCACGTCTGGTGGAATCGTAGCGCGCCGGCTGCTACCCATTGCCATTGCGCTTCCGATCCTGGTGGGATGGTTGCGGCTGGCAGGGCAGCGGGCCGGCATCTACGCGACCGAGTTCGGGACAGCGCTCTCGGCCGTGACTTACATCGTCGTGTTCGCCATTGTCGTCTACTGGAACGCTCGGTTGCTCCATCAGGCTGACCTCGAGCGGGCACTGGCGGAAGAGGCACTGCAAACATCGAAACGCCACTTCGCGGGGATTTTGGACATTGCCCAAGACGCCATTATTTCAGTGGATCAGTCCCAGAGGATTCGCCTGTTCAATCAAGGAGCAGAAAAAGTCTTTGGATATGCCGCCCAGGAAGTGCTGGGCCAATCGATGGACCTGCTCATTCCAGCGCGCTTTTCTCAAACGCATCGTCAGCATGTCCAGAACTTTGCAAGCGCGCCCGAAAGGGCTCGGCGCATGGGGGAGCGGACGGAGGTTTACGGGCGTCGCAAAGATGGCAGCGAATTCCCCGCGGAAGCATCGATCTCCAAGCTCGTCCAGGACGGACAGATCACTTTTACCGTAATTTTGCGTGATATTTCCGAACGAAGACAGGCTGAGGTACAACTGCGGATATTGTCTCAAGCGGTCGAACAGACAACGGATCCTGTTGTCATCAGCAACCTGGATGGAACGATTGAATACGTAAACTCCGCTTTCGAAAGACTCACCGGTTTCACGGCGCCGGAGACTATTGGCCAGAAGCCCCACATCCTCAAGTCGGGCCGCCACCCTCAACAATATTACGAAAACCTTTGGAAAACCATTCTGGCAGGGCGCCCCTGGCTGGGCATATTGGTCAATCGGAAGAAGGATGGTCAGCTCTATTTCGCCGAGACTTCCATCACCCCCATCTTTTCCTCGCAGCATCAAATCACTCACTTCGTGGCTGTCCAAAAAGACATCACTGAGCGCAAGCACGCGGAAGAGACGGTTCTGCGACTGAACGAGAGTCTTCAGCGGCGCACCGCCGAGATGGAAGTCGTCAACAAGGAACTGGAGGCGTTCTGCTATTCCGTTTCACATGACCTGCGAGCGCCCCTCAGGAGCATCGACGGCTTTGCCCAGGCAATACTGGAGGACTACCTCGACAAGCTGGATGCGCCTGGTCGGGATTATCTCCAGCGCGTGCGGGCGGCAACCCAGCGCATGGGTATGCTGATCGACGACTTGCTGAATCTCTCTCGTGTGACACGTAGCGAGATTCTCCGGGAGGGCGTTGATTTGAGCAACTTGGCGCGCGTCATCGCGGAAGACCTGCAGAAAACGCAACCGGAACGACGGGTGGAGTTTGCCATTGCCCCGAAGCTGGAGGCGAAGGGAGATACTCGGCTCTTGCGGTTGGCATTGGAAAACTTGCTCGGTAATGCGTGGAAGTTCACATCCAAACATCAGAACGCCCGGATCGAGTTCGGATCGGCGGCGCACGACGGCACGACGGCATACTTTGTAAGAGACGACGGCGCCGGCTTCGATTCCACATACGCTGGCCGGTTATTTGGCGCTTTTCAGCGCCTGCACGCGATGACGGAGTTTCCGGGGACCGGTGTGGGTCTAGCCACCGTCCAGCGGATCATTCATCGGCACGGTGGAAGAGTGTGGGCCGAAGGGGCACTGGAACAGGGTGCGACGTTCTATTTCACTCTAAGCGTGGACTGAGGGGAACATGGGGATTGCATGGAAAACCAAATCATCTTATTAGTAGAGGATAATCCGGACGATGAGGCATTGACCCTGCGGGCATTACAGAAGAACAACATCAAGAACGAAGTGGTGGTGGTGCGCGACGGCGCCGAGGCGTTGGATTACCTCTTCGCAAGTGGTCCTTACGCTGGCCGGAGCGCGAGCGGTATCCCTCAACTGATTCTTCTGGATTTGAAGCTTCCTAAGGTGGACGGGCTGGAAGTCTTGAGGCGCTTGCGCGCTGACCCGCGCACCAAACTCGTGCCGGTTGTCATTCTCACCTCCTCGAATGAGGAAAAAGACCTGATCAATGGCTACAACCTCGGCGCCAACAGCTATGTGTGTAAGCCGGTGGACTTTGTCCGATTCACCGAAGCGGTGCGGCAGTTGGGCCTCTATTGGTTGCTCCTGAACCAACCGCCGCCAGCCGCCAGGAACAAGTAAATGGATAACCCTCTTCGTTTATTGATCGTCGAAGACTCGGAAGACGACACGCTGTTGCTCGTGCGCGAGCTTGAACGTGGCGGCTACAAAGTGACCTTTGAACAGGTGGACACGTCCGAATCCATGCGCGCCGCCCTCGATCGCCAACCGTGGGACGTTGTGATTTCCGATTATTCCATGCCTAATTTCAGCGGCACGGCGGCTCTCAAGCTGCTGAAAGAACAAGGCCTCGACGTGCCGTTCATCTTCGTTTCCGGCACCATCGGCGAAGACACAGCCGTGGCCGCCATGAAAGACGGGGCCCACGACTTCATTATGAAGGGGAATCTCCGCCGTTTGCTTCCTGCCGTTGAGCGCGAATTGGGCGAGGCGAAGTTGCGGCGGGAACACCGAAGCGCCGCGGAAGCCCAGGCGCGGCTCGTTGCCATTATCGAGGCCACCACGGACTTTGTGGGTATGGCCGACGCCCAAGGTCATATCCTTTACGTCAACCAAGCGGGCCGCAAAATGCTGGGGATCGCCCAAGGCGAAGACTTATCCGGCAAGACCATCACCGATTACCATCCTGAGCAGGCGAGATCCCGCGTTCTTAACGAGCTGATCCCACGAATAATCCGCGAGGGAGTGTGGAGCGGAGAGGATGTATTATTCAGTCGTGATGGACACGAAATCCCAATTTGGATGGTGGCGATCGCGCACAAAGCAAAGGATGGGACTGCTCAGTTTATTTCCGTAATCGTCCGCGACATCTCCGAGCGCAACCGACTCGAACAGCAGCTCCGGCAATTGCAGAAGTTTGAAGCGATCGGGAGGCTGGCCGGAGGAATCGCCCATGACTTCAACAACGTCCTCGGGGCAATCATGGGATGGGCCGAGATGGGCGCGGAGAAAACGCTTGCCGAGGCCTCATTAAACAGTGTCTTTCAGAAGATCCGCGACCAAGCCCAGCGAGCCGCGGGGCTCACTCGACAGTTGCTCGCCTATGCCCGGCGTCAGATTCTCGAGCCGCGCAACATCAACTTGAATGAGACCGTCGCTGAGACGACCAGCTTGCTGCACAAGATCATCGGGGCGCAAATCGAGGTGAAAATGGTCCTGGCGCCAGACCTGCAAGTGACCCGCGCCGACCCGACGCAAATCGAGCAGGTATTGATGAACCTATGCTTGAACGCGCGCGACGCAATGTCCCAGGCCGGCAAACTGCTGATCGAAACGAAAAATACCGATTTCGATGAGGACTATTGCCGCCGCCACGTCTATGCTCGTCCAGGACGGTACGTACTACTCTCGGTCTCCGACAATGGTGCGGGCATGGATGCGGCGACGTTGGAACATATCTTTGATCCGTTTTTTTCCACGAAGGACATGGGCAAAGGCACGGGGCTGGGCTTGGCCACGGTGTATGGCGTTGTGAAACAGCACGACGGGTTCATCAGCGTCTACAGCGAGCCGGGTCAAGGCACAGCCTTCCGTGTCTACCTGCCGGTGAGCAGCGGTGTAGTGGAACTTCGAGAGAAGGTTAGGGAAGGACCGGTGCGGGGTGGGACAGAAACGATTTTGGTAGCTGACGACAACGAAGCGCTGCGGGAAATGGCGCAGGAGGCGCTGGAAGGGCTCGGTTATCATGTTGTGAGGGCTAGGGACGGAGAAGAAGCGGTTCGGTTGTTTGAGGCAAATCGCGACCACATAGGCTTATTGGTCTTGGATGTCTCGATGCCAAAGCTCAGCGGCCCGGAAGTCTATGCCCGTATCAGCGAGATAAAAAGTGATGTACTCGTAGTCTTCACCACGGGGTACTCCGCTGAGACGGACGTTCTGCAGCCATTGGTAGAAAAGGGAGCGGTGGTTCTGCAGAAACCCTATGCGCTCAAGACCCTTGGCCAGAAGGTGCGAGAAGTCCTAGATCGGCCCCTATAGTGCCGGGGACTCCCTTTTTACCACCAAGCCGAACTCAGTCATTGTGGAATGTAGCTAGAAATATCCTGTATCGAGGGCGTCTCAAATCGAGCCAGTCTCTGGCTCCAATCCATTGATCCTGATGCGGCGGGAATCGCCATCAGCGTGCTCCAGGCGAATTTCAACGCGCGGCCAGTCGTTTTGAAATGTGAACCGCTCCGCCCATTCTATGATGATCACGGCATCTTCCGAGAGCGCGTCCTCCAGACCCACCGATTCAAGATCGTGGAAATTTTCTATGCGATACAGGTCCGCGTGATACACCTTGCAGTGGTTATGGAAGACGTGGACCAGCGTGAATGTGGGGCTGGTAACATCCTCTTCCCTGGCGGCTCCCAAGCCGCTGATAATTCCCTTGGTCAGCGTGGTCTTTCCGCTGCCCAGTTCCCCGCTCAACAGGACGATCACCGGCGGCTGCAGCCTTGACGCGATTTCCCGGCCCTTGGCTATGGTTTCTTCGGCGGAATGCGAAACGAATTCGCTAGCGTGCATGTTCCCACTCTGACAGCAGGTGAGCATAGGCTTCCGGGATCGCGTCAATTAAATCCGAAGCGATCAGAGGAGCTTGTCCTGCGCGCGCCGCCGCGATATCGCCCGCCAAGCCGTGCAGGTAAATTCCGAAGCCAAGAACGCGAGCCCAGTTCCCCACTCCGAATTGCGCCGTCAGACCGGCGAGTATGCCGGTCAGCACGTCGCCGGTTCCCGCCGTAGCCATTCCCGGATTCCCCGTCGTGTTGATATAGGCGTGCCCCGCAGGCGTCGCAAGAATCGTATGAAATCCCTTGAGGATAACGTGGGCGCGCCATCGCGCGGCAGCTTGCAGCGCAACCTGCAATCGCCGCGCCTGCACATCCTTCACGGTGACGCCAAGCAGACGCGCCATTTCGCCGGGATGAGGAGTCAGCGCCAGTGCGGTCGCGCGGCGCTCGGTAAGGTGATCGGCCAGGCCCGCAAAAGCATTCAGGCCGTCGGCATCGAGGACAATAGGAAGCTCCGTGTCGGCAACCACGGCGCGAATAAATTGCTGCGTCTCGCTTTGCGTTGAGAGGCCAGGACCGATAGCCATCACTGATTTGTCGCCGGCGATTTCGGTAAAGCGGCCATAGTCAAGATTGCGAAGACTCGCCGCGCCGGTTTCGGTGGAAGCAAGCGGCGCGGTCATTATTTCGGGCATTCCCGCGGCAACGATCGGCAATACATCCCGCGGGGTGGCTACCGTAACCAGTCCCGCGCCACAGCGCAGAGCGCCTCGCGCTGCAAGCACCGCCGCACCCGACTTCCCCAGCGACCCGGCCACAATCAATGCGTGGCCATAGACGCCTTTATTTGCGCCCGGATCGCGCGCCAGCGGCAGGTCTCGAAATTCTCCAGGCTCCAGCCAATGAATGTTCAGTTGGGGATTGGATTCCAGAAGCTCTGGCGGCGTGCCGATATTCCGGACCACGAGGACGCCGCAATGAGACGCCCGCGGAGACACCAATTGGCCAAGTTTTGGAGCAGTGAAGGTTACGGTGAAATCCGCAACGATGACTGGACCTCCAAAATCTTCAGCGTCGCTGGCGAGGCCAGAGGGAATATCCACGGCGACCACGCATGGTCTGGTGTCCCGGCCATTGCTGCGAGCGTGCACGGCGTTCACGTGCTCGATCGCCGTGCCCGGCAGACCCTCCACCGGCCCGCGCAAGCCGGTTCCGAGCAGCGCGTCTACGATCACATTTGCGCCATCAACCTCTGTGCGCGCCGATTCCCACTCGGTCATACTCGTCACCACGCGCAGATTTCCCGCCACTTCTTTCCAGCGTTCCAGGTTAACGCTCGCAGGACCTTCCTGCGTGCCGGGCTGGAAAAACAGTATGACCTCGGGCGAGCACCCGGACTGTTTCAGCAGCCTCGCCACCACCAGGCCGTCGCCGCCGTTATTTCCTTTCCCGCACAAAACCACGATCTTGCGCCGCGTGAGACCTGCAAACTTATCGCGGAGGAATTCGGCAACCGCCGCGCCCGCATTCTCCATCAATTGCTGGCCGGAAATTCCATGCCTCTCGGTCGTCAGGCGGTCAGCTTCGCGCATCTGTTGCGCAGTCAGAACCTTCATGCCTGACGCTCCTGTGGGACAGCTGAAAAACGGGCCACGATTACGGTCATATCATCCGCCTGCTCGGGGGAACCGGACCATTCCTCCGCCGCGCGCATCATGGCCTCGGCAATGACATGAGGGGACGCGCCGCGGTTTTGCCTGGTCACCTCTATGAGGCGTTCAGCGCCGAATTCTTCACCGTAATCGTTCTCGGACTCAACCAAGCCGTCACTGTATGCAATCAACAAACCGCCAGGCTCGATTTCAATCGTGCCCTGTTCGAACGGCACGTCATTGAACAATCCTACAACCATGCCGCCGGTTTCAAGCCTCTTCACATTCCCGCCGGAAATATAAATAGGAGGCAGGTGGCCGGCATTGGTGTATCTAAGCTGGCGCGTCTCGGTGTCGTACACGGCAAAAAAAAGTGTCGCGTAGCGTTCCTCCGAGGTGTTGCGGTACAGGTGCCGGTTCAGGTGTGAAACAATTTCCGCGGTATGAATCCGCGAAGGAAAACTTCCGGCCTGCCCTTCCCTGTACCGAAGGACTTCGCTGCGCAATGCCGCCTGCACATTGGCCATCAGCAAGGCCGCCGAAATCCCCTTGCCGCTGATGTCCGCCAGAGCCAGGGCTATGCATGTGGGTGATATGCGAATGAAATCGTAGTAATCGCCGCTGACCATTCTGGCCGCCCGGCAAATGGCTTCCATTTCAACTCCCGGCAATTCCGGCAGCGCTCGGGGGAACAGTTGGAGTTGCACTTCGTGGGCGATGGAAATTTCGTTTTCCAGGCGCTGCCTCAGGCGCTGCTCCTCGATTAACATGGAGACCGATTGGGTCATTGAATTGAAGGATTCGCCGAGCGCCGCCAGCTGGTCGCGGTGCGGGACTCGAACGCGGAATGTAAAATCGCCCGCCTGCACGCGCTGGGTGGCGCGATACAGGTCGTGCACGGCGGTTGTGATCGTGCGCGTCAGAACGATGCCCGTCACCAGCGAACCAAATTCGATGAGCAAAAACACCGTTCCGACGATAAGCAGCGCCGTGGCGGCGGCTCCTCCCAGTTCCCCCAGCGGGCTGAAAAGCCTGCGGTTGAGCAGCGATGGCCGCGTGCTGAACGAAGCGAAAACGCGGGACGCGGCTTCATCACCCCGCGGGCGATCCTGATCGATCAGGTCCAGGCTTACGATCCCCGTAATCAGCTTGTCAAAGACGTTCATGGTTTGCGGGATAGAACGCTGTTGCGTCGCAATTTGCTGTGTACGGATGTATCCCTGCTGACCTATCACCACGGAAACTTCCTGGTTCGAGCCGCTTTTGTTCAGACGCAGCACATCGAACCGGATCGGGCCCAGCTCCGGCGCCAGCGTTTCGATCAGTTCCGGGGTGACCGGAACAACTGCGGTGACCACGAAGCGTCCGCCTGAAGTCTGACGCAGGACGACGGCTCGCATGGTCAGCACGCCGCCGCTCATGACCAGCCCTTCGAATCGTGTTTTTGACGCCCCTTCGCCCCATTGCAGCAGGTCTTCCCCCGTGCCCGGTTCAATCTTCAAGCCCGGCAACTCTGACATAGCGCCTTTCAGGTATGTCTGCATGTCTTCTGGCAATACCAG
>JBGOVX010000034.1:0-24090 GCA_041478355.1 Terriglobia bacterium
GATCCACTTGATCCGGCTGTTTTCCCATGAGGCCCAGCAGGATGCCGCGATCAGTCCCATGGCCAAGACCGGTCAACGCCAGCGAGCCGTAGAGCTCGATGCGAATGCGATCGACGCTCGTGAGGAGCGCGGAGCGGGACAGCCGTCGAACGAAGCGATATGCCGCCCGCATGGGTCCGACGGTATGAGAGCTTGATGGCCCGATACCGATCTTGAAGATGTCAAAGAGGCCCGCGTGCATGCTTTCTCCATTGGAACCTGTGTCGATCACTAGACTCAGCTGTCTCATCCGCGAAGAGGACGGATTGAGTCCGGGAGCGGCAAGTCCGCCTGATTGCTAGGACGGTGTTCGACTTTATGTCGTTTAGGGTTATCCCACTCTGTGTTCTCATCGCCAGTCGCGGACTCTGAACCTGAAAAAAGCGGGCGGAGCCTATGAATCGCAACTCCGCCCGCTTGGATTATTGGTGACCGAATACGGAGCCGCCTTCCAGCGACTCCGTGTCCCGGTACTACTCTTGGTCGAATCTGCAGTTACTTGCTCCCAAGCTTAGGAAGGTGGCACCAAAATCGTTGTGAGGACCGGCGAAAGCTTGAACCAGCTCGCTTCCGGCTCCTACAACTTCAATAGCAGGTGTCTCGTATTTCATAGCTCCTCCTTTCTCCACCAAATCAACTCCAAGTCTTCACGGGGCGGTGGGGCTTCGAGAAGAATCTGTTTAGGCTGCAACTGGGCGCGTTCGAGAAAGGAGACGGGTCTGGATGGGTTTGCACCATGCCGATGCGTATGTGGTCCAAGGACCGGAGCCACCGTTCCATCGAGATCACACGCATGAGATGACCGCTTATCTGCTGTATGCCAAGGCGCATACGATCAAGCGAATCGGAAAACTGGGCTGGGTCAACCAATCCGCGTTCGCACACGCTCCATCGTCTTACATCCGTGTTGCCGGTCCATTCCCGCTGCAACGCTCTGATATAGGCCTCATCCGCCCCGGGCTTGCTAACCCGCCTGTTGATTCTTGTAGGGAGAAGGTCGACGAGAGCACGGCGCATCAGCGATCTTGTCTTTCCTTCGCGAAGAAATTGAGACAACGGTACGGCCAGGCAAAATTCAACCAGAGGCCTGTGCGTGTAGGGATGGGAAACGTAAATCCCGCTGTACTCGTTGAAGTAACCGACACCTACACTGCGGAACAGATTGTCCACGGAAAAGAGCTGTGCTCGCCTGCTGGGGCTCGCACGCTTCGGTTGTTCACCAAACAAGTCCGGCGTGCTCCCGGAAATACTTGTCCTCGCCCTTGGGCCCAACCATTTGGGCGCTTCAGGTGGGTGATATGAACTCCCAAGCGCCATGGGGAGAGCCTGATTTATGAGTAGCTGAAGGTAAGGAACGGCGGCGGCACGGCTCCAAGTCCGGCTTTCACGATGTGCGCGCAGGATATTCCCTGTACGCAATGCATCAGCGACAAGCGGTGCGCCTTCAGGCGCGCTCCAAAAGAGATGGTCTCCGCCGAGTCCGGTCAGGAGAACACGAGCCTTGTGCTCTCTCATCAACGTTGTGAAGGTCGAGTAGCGCCCCGGTGTGAAGTGCATCGGGTTCGGCAAACCGGAGAATTCTAGATCGTGCAACGCTAGTGTGAATCGCTGCGTTTTCTCCCAGACGCGCAGCGTCTCAACTCCTCGCTTCTCCTCAACGAGACGGATGAACTCTTGCTCGTCGCACGTCTGAGATTCTTCGTAGACGCAGGAGACTGTTTGCAAAGTTTCAACTGCCTGGCAGTTCGCTTTGAGAAGTTCATCGGCTGTCAGGACGATGGAAGAAGAATCGAGTCCTCCGCTCAATTCGGCAAATAGTGGAGGCTTTGCCCGCAAGCGCACACGAACCGCCTCCCTTAGCTTTTCACGACAGTGCTCTTCGTATTCCGCGTCCGTGCGATAGGAAAGAGTTCCGACGCGACTTGCGTTCCACAACTCCCCGCGGTGAGTAACTCGGCCGTTTTCAAGACGGATGAAGCTATTCGCGGGTACCACGTCCACTTTCGTGAGAGGTGTATGTTTCGTGCTCGGTTGCGACAGAAGATACTCAAGCACATAGGCTTCGTTTACGTCGAGATCGACGCCGGATGTCCTGACCAAGTGGGCAAAGTCGCTCGACCAAAATAAAGTACCCTTTGTCAGCGTGTAATAGAGCGGCCGCGCTCCACAGACCGACCGCGCAAACAGCAGCGTCTTGGTTGTTTTACACCAGAGGCTCAGAGCAAACTCGCCGATCAACTTCGAGAAGATCGACTCACCAAACATTACATACGCCTTCAGCACGATGACCGGATCAGGAACTTCTTGAAGGCAGGTAAGCCCGAGTACGGATGCAAGCTCCTTACGATTGTCGAGACGTCCGTCAAATGTGAGTACGTACGATAGATGTTGGAACGGTTGCACCTCGGAGTCTTCTTCGCACGTGATGCGGTCTCCCCGATAGGCCATCACGAGGGAGCCGTCGATGACCTCGCCGGAGGTTTCGGCGGGTCTGGCCACGAACTCTCCCAGTATCTTGGCCAGATCATCCCGCGTCGCCGGCCGTCCATCCGTGTGCAACATTCCAAGTTGCAATTTCATAGGTTCAACTTTCAAAGCGTCAGTACGATGTGAGCGCGCTGTAAAAACTCTTCACCTGCACCCAGTCATTCACGACGGCACCCTCTACTTCTACCCAGGCGTGGGCGAGAAGTGGCATCGGCCGGGCTCCGATGGTCATCCGAGCCGGGATGCCGCAAGCTCTTAGCAAGCAAGTGGTGACCGCCGACCGCTGTAAGCAGAGAGCCTGTTTTGGATACCAGACACACGCCTTCTCCACTGCGCTGCAAGTGCGGCCGATTGCATCTCGATCGACAGTGCTGCTTTTTCGAAGGGGCCATGTTCTCACCACGGAGCACAGGGATTTCAAGGAGAAGAGTGTAAGAACAAAGTCAAATGCTGCCAGGCCCAGCAGCGCGTAAAGCACTGTTGTCGGTCGTGGCTTTGGGCGGGGTGCGCTCGCATCCTGGCCGTACCACGGGAAGGAGGGGGGCCTGTTCTGCGGCGTGACAGATTGCTGCTCATTTGTGGATACCGAACTGGTGATTGGGACGCGCAGTTCGGCAATTTTTCCGAGCAGCGCGCGCACATCCTTTGCGACTCGTGACTGGTCTACGCCATATTTTTCGGCAATCCTCAGGACAATGTGCGGTTCGCTCTCGCCTCCGGTGAGTAATTTCCATATCTCGACGCCAACTGGGTTCAATTTTAGAAGGCGGTCGTGCTCAATATCGAAGAGGACACCACCGTCTTCTGATGGGGCCGCGTGAACATCTCGCCGGTTAGTTGCGATCACGAATACCTCCGTCTTTTCTTGGCCTTGGATTGCGGGGATCCTAAATCGCCACGGGGAAGGGGCTACATCCGCGACTTCTAGTTGCGCCATAGAAGGTCGGTTCACTGCAGAAACAATAGTAACCATCCAAATAAAGCGCGCAGTCGTCCCTTGTAGTCGTCTTGGAGACCACCAGGACTGAGCCGGTTCGACGGGAGGGCTGAAGCGCCACAGGAGAACCGTCAGCGCGCGCAGGGCTCATCAGCGGGGCAGGGTAAAGCATGGTCGCAAACACCAGCGTGCCGACTAGACCCTTTAGGAGCCTTCGTGAAACTCTTTCAATTCTCATCGAGCAATCTCCTCTCCTATGCACGGGCACACAAACTTGTCTTTTCCTTGGATATGCGTAGCTGAACGCGGACTTCGTACGCGAATCAACTACGTTTTCTGGTGTAAAGGCCGATGCCAAACGTTTAAGCAGAGGACCCCACTTTGGGTATGCCCGCGCGGAGGTCGAAAGATGCCATTCACTACAAATTATTTGGGAAGGTTAACGATCGCCGGTCACTCGGCTGTTTACTTCGATGGGCTCCAGGCGCATTTCAATCGTTAAATTCGGAAGAAGCTCAGATTCGTGTCGAACCAGAATCTGCCGGTCATTCAGTTGCCCCTATGTCTTTGTTACGTTGGCGGCTTGGGGTCGCTTGGGAGACGGTGTGATCTCGAATTGCACTAAATCGCCTTCTTGCAGAGTCCGATAGTCATCGCCGTTGATGGCCGAGTAATGAGCGAAAACATCGGGACCATCATCACGTCCGATAGAGCCGTAGCCTTTTGAGTTGTTGAACCACTTTATCCTGCCTTGCATGTCGTCGCTCGGAACTCATGCGTTTAATGCTTCACAGACATCTTCAACCGTCTTGCCTAGCGCTAGCTTGATCCGTTTGCCGTGACGCACGATAACGCCGCCGGCCTCTAGCATTTCCGCCTCGCGATCGGACAATTGCAATCCATGCCCGTCAGGGCCGATGAACCTGAACTCTGACGCGTTGACGCTCTTTCCTTGAAGCCGCGCTGCCCATTCAGCGTTCTTTATTTGCAATGCTTCCACACTCGAAGCTCTTCGATACACGCTTACACCTATACGTGAGTGCGGTTGAAACAATCAAAAGGAAGCTACGGCGACCAATTCTGCCCATGAACTCAGAATGCCGTAGATTCAGTTACGAGCTTCGTCCTTGGGCTTTGCGTTGGATTGCTCCTGTAATTTGCGCAGTTCGCGCCAGCGGGCGTATTGGACTACCTTGGTCGGATCGCTGTCCTCGTGGTTGTTTAGCCAAAAGTCCAACCAATCGACGTTTGCCTGCTGTGACGCATGCCGTTGGGAGGGTTGGACCAGGATGTGAGGGGCATTTTCCTTTCGCCACCATAACATATCCACAGGCTTCTTTAGTCGTCGGAGCCCTGAGTAAATCTCCCAAGCCGAGAATGGTATACCTTTGTCAAATGCTGGAATGAGGAGCGGTGTAGAAATTTTATCGAGGTTGAAGCTCGGGGCATTTGCAAACCAGCTTCCCAACGCATCGCGATAGGGAGGTCCCCCGTTGATCGCCTCTGCCTCAACCCGATATTCCTGCGACTCATGACGAAGCATGTACTCTACATAGCCGAAGGTAACGCCGTCATTGATCGTAGCGGCGGCAAAGAGACCAGGTCGATGCGTCATCGCATACAATACATGGAAACAAGTACGACTAAACCCAATAATCGCAACCCGGCCGCGGTCAACCATACCATCTCCTGTCAAATGATCGATCACAGACTCAAATCCAGCGAGCTGGTCTCCGCCTTCTTCGGAGGTTGCGAGGCTTTTGCCGAACTCACCCATCTGGAGGACGATCATGTCCTTCGCCGCTAGTGCCCTACCCGCGTTGGCGGTAGTGGCGTACCCATCGACAAAAAACCTATGAGCGTCGTATCCGTGGGTCTGAATCACCAACGGATACCGGCGGCTCGCATCATAGTGGGGCGGCAAAACCAAGATGCCGGCCCACGGCCTTCCCTGAGCGTCTTGCCAACGATAGACGGACGCATTTCCGAGACTCACTTCTTCTAATTGTGGATTTGGGTTCCATAGGAGGGTTGCAGTCTTGTCACTCGGACTCTGCGCCCAGAGGGCAGGGGGTTGGTTTAGGCTCTGGACAATTGACAACCGGCCAGCGCTCTCTGGTTTACCGTACGGCTGCGGACTAGGGGCTTGGAGTCTGATCCACGCGCCAGACCGTAAAGTGTACGTTTCCGCGGCGGGAGCCGGAGCGTCTGTCTCGCTTTTATAGTGCAGCGTTACCGCGCTACTGTATTTATCCCATGATATGGCCTCAATCGTGTATGGCACCGCTTCCATAGACTTAGAGGGCTTGAGGTCAGCGATTTCCTGCACCGTTCTAGTCGACGCATTCACCTCGAGCAGCACAGATCGGTCACACACCTTTGCATTTGTCTCCTTGTCTTGGGTGGAAAGAAAGGGCAGGTATGAATTTGTGAGAACCGCATGCCGACTGTCCGCAAACCAGAATGCTTTAGTGGCTACGAAATAACCCATGTCGCGTCCAGCGGGCGCGTTAACGAGTGGCGAGACGGAGCCTGTTTCGACATCCACGAGCACAAACTGCTCAGTCCTCCACAGACTTTCGACGGCATACAGACTTTTTTCCTGAATCGGCCCAGATTTTATCCGATACTGCGCATAGAGCGGTTGATATTGCTCCCAACTTTTGGAAACTTGATTAACAGGTGCGACTGTTATCAATGATCGTCCATCAGGGGACAGAGACAGAGTTGGAACAAAAAGCCGCAATGGCTTGCCGTCCATCGTAAAGTCAATCGCCACGTCATGACCATCTTTCAGCAGATGGAGCGAGCTGGGATACCTGAGAAGATCTTCTTCAATGTCGTCCGTAGGCGGCAGATATTCACTCAGCAAATCCGACACGTTTCTCTCGCCGACTTCAACAAGTTCATCGGTCGCATCGGCAGAGGGTGACGGCTTTAGCAAAACCGTATACGCAATCGTGGCGCCACGGATGTCATAAGCAGTCACGTACAGATCGTCCCTCGTCGCCGAGTTGACCACTCCTGTTTCAACATCGGCGATGAAAAGACGCTGACGTTGACCCTCCTGCTTTCCAAGAAAAGTAATCCTGCTCGAATCGTCGGTCCAGCGGACATCGTTAAGAACCGGCATGTTGCTAGTGGCCTTTACCACTACGAGCTTCCTCGGCACCGGTTTGGGCGCGGAGTCTTGCAAGAGATAATCCGCAACGCGTCGTCGGTCGAAGAGCCAGATCGTACCCTCAAGACTGTTAGCAGCTAGCGATCCACGTTGAGTCACAAGCAGGAAGTACTTGCCGTCCGGCGAATAGATCGGACTCCCAAGCGCTTGTTCACCATGGAGGGAAGTGTCTGTCCATGGGGTCGGATTGACGATGAGCGAAAGCTCGATGGAGTCTTTAACTGTGAAGGGACGCTTGTGGTTCCCGTCTCCTGCCTGAGCGGAGAGAATACTCCCGGAGAACGCCGCAGCCAATGCTAAAACACTCGCAAGTCGGCGACTCAATACAGATACGATACGCCCGCGGAACTGTTGCATCGTCTTGTCATGCATCCTTACGCTCTTACCTGTCGAAACTGACGGCAGGCCCTTCGCTTATGCAGCCTTGTGGCCGTCGAATGTTACCTAGTGATAGTCAAAATAGTAACTTGAGCCCAAATTGTACGGACCGTGGCCCGCCAACCTGATAGAGAGGACTGAAAGCTTGACTCCCAGCATTACTTGAGGCCGCACCGCTGGCAGAGAAACTTCCGAGCGTTTGCGTAGATAGACCGAATTGGGTCGTGTTGCTCAGGTCTGAGACAGGCGGCGCGAAGTTTGGATGGTTTAGGACATTGAACAGCTCCGCGCGGAACTGTAGCTTCAAAGACTCGTGAATGGGAAAATCGCGGTGCACGGCAAAATCCCATTGCAAAGCACCGAATCCTCGTATGGCATTTCGGCCCAGGTCTCCCTGCCGAAGCGGATTGCCGCTGGCATCCACAGGGGGATCCACGAAAGCCGCGCGATTTATAGCCTTTCCGCCGGGATATTGAGACCCATGGAGGTAGAAAGGCTGACCCGCAACCACGTCCGGCCGAGTGTCGGCAAGCTGATTTTGCAAGAAGAAGAAGGCCCCATCAAAGACGTTGACTGGGGAGGCAGAACGGACCTGGAAGATATTCTGAAGGGACCAACCGTGCAGGATCTTGCTCGCAAGACCGCTCACCTGGAACACCGGGACATCATAGGTTGCACCAACAGAAAACGCATTCCGAATGTCGAAATCTGAGGGGCCTCGATTCTGATTGATGGCAGCAGGTAGAAGAGCGTTAGCCACATTCCCCAACACTGAGCCAGCCGAAGCAGTATCAATCGAATGCGACCATGTGTAAGAGGCGATCGCCTGAAATCCACGGGACAACCGCCGCCGGAATTGAAGCTGTAACGCGTCGTAATCCGAGGTCGAGGCATTAGTGGTTAATTGAATTATGTGAAAGTTCGAATTTGGCGAAAGGAGGTACGCTGACTGCAACAACCGCTTTCCCGCAGACCCGACGTATGTTGCAGTAATCGCCTGAGAGGCACCAAGCGACTGTTCGAGCCCAACATTCCACTGCAACGTGTAGGGTAGCTTCAGACTGGGGTCGAAGGCAAACCCGCGGCCAGTTGGCAGTGAAGCGATCGTTATAGGGGGAGGTGCTGCTGTTGTTGAGTCAAACGGGAAGGTGCCGGAGAAGGAAAATTTTGCGGCACCAAAGGGGTAGAAAAATGGGTTGATAAGATTTCCGGCCTGTGAGGTTGCGAGGTCATAAAAAACGCCGAATCCTCCGCGAACCACAGTTTGCCGGTCTTGCGTTCCGAGCAATTGATAAGCAACACCGACACGGGGTGCCACGTTCCCGTATGTGGTTCGAAACGGTGACGTACCTGCAGGCGCGGGAGCCAGGTTTGACAAATTGCTCAAGCTGAAGCCTGTGACCGCCAGAAGGGGAGGATTGGAGGAAGGTGCAAAATCGACGTCCCATCGCAAGCCGTATGTTACAGTCACCGCAGGAGTTACCCGCCAAGTGTCTTGAGCAAATGCCCCGAGGTTGTGAAAGAAGAATGCTCCGCCCTGGCCGGATGAGACATCCGCAAATTCTATGTTGCCCGAGTTGGGTACGGTACTGAACTCTGCCTCTTGAAAATAGGCCAGATTACCAAAAACCGGGGAGAGACGCCTGAAGTCAACTCCGAACTTCAGATTGTGCGATCTCCTCTGGAGCGCAAGGTTCTCCACAACGTTAATTTGTCGCTGGAGGTTATTCCCCGCAAAGCCGAGTTGTGGACCTGCGAATCCCAAAGAATCCCAGAACAATGCCAATTCACTGTTGTTGGCATTGAACCCGTTAGGAAACGGCAATGATGTGAGCGGTACGCCACCACCGAAGTCGTCCATAAAGGTTCGGCTCGTGCTGCTCGTCCGGCTGTAATTGAAGCGAAGATCGCTAACCAACGCCGGAGAAACAGACCAGGTCATTCCCGCTGTCGCTGTCTGAAGTGTAATCTCCGATGGCGTAACAGAATTCAGAGTACCCGTTCCGCGCTGATTCGCCTTTGAGGGTGAATAGTTATATCGTCCGAAGATAATGAACTTATTTCCCAGCCTGTGGTCGATCCGAAGACTATAGGCATCGAGCGTGGCGCTATTTGAGTAGGAAGCGTTGAAATGCGCAATTCCCGCAGCAATATCATCCGGTGTACCGGGAGTAGGCAAGGGAAACGCATTCAGGTAGGGCTGCATGGCTTGCACCGCACCTTGCCGGGCGCTCAAGTCCGGCACGAGCGTCTGTGCAACCTGTGGCAGCCGGAGGCGAAGGCCTTCGTAAGAGAAGAAAAAGAACGTCCGATCCTTCAGAATCGGGCCGCTGAATGTTCCTCCGAAATCATTCTGCCGTTCTTGTGGCTTGGCGAGCTTCTCTGCATCGGCGAACCAATTGTTCGCGTCAAGGACGTCGTTCCGGAAATAGTCGAAGGCACTTCCGTGCCACTGATTGGTGCCTGCACGGGTGACGATGGAAACTTGCCCGCCCGGCGTACGGCCAAACTCCGGCGCAAAGGTCGAGGTCTGGATTCTGAACTCCTGCATCGCGTCCACGGAAACAAGACTGTTTGTTCCGCCAAGAACACTGAACCCGGCAGCCGCCCCGCCGAGACCGTTCCCTGTGGACTGCTTGTCAGTCCCGATTCCAACATTCGCGCCCACACCGTCGACCATCCAATAGTTGGATTCGGCTCGCTGTCCATTTACGCTGAATTGCCCATTATCCTGAAAGTTGTACGCAGCCGTGACAACTCCGGGTGTCAGCTGAATCAAAGTTTGGAAGCTACGGCCGTTCATCGGGAGATTATCTGCAAACTGACGATCCACCACCGTGCTCACCGAAGCGTCCGTCGTGTTGATGTGCAGGTCATCCGCATTTACGGTCACGCTCTCAGAAACCGATCCAACCTGCAGCCGCACGTTCTGTTCAATGTGGTCCTGAACGTTGACGATGAGACTCAGTAGATCGACCTGCTTGAATCCGGGCTTCTGTACCTTGATCTGGTACAAGCCGGGCTGAACTGCGTTGAAAACATAGATTCCGGCACCATTCGTCTTTACATCGGTAGTCGTTCCACGCTGGACATTGAGGAGCTGCACCGCTGCGTTGGGTACGCCGGCTCCTGTTTCGTCTGTAATCAGCCCCGAGATCGTTCCACTCTCCGTTTGCCCCATCGTGGCATAGGCGCAGAACAAAACTGTAAATAGAACCACCAACAAAGAAATGCGCAACAGACGTGCAAGAGTCATCATCGAGAATCTCCCCTTGTCTCACGTCTGCCCGCGAAGTTTGAACAATTCGCCATCTCTCATGAATTTTCCTTTAATTTTTCGAAGGCGACAGAGAGAAACAGGGAGGGAGGACCCACGACACTAGTCACCAGCCACTAGTCACTACCTTAGGGGTGATTTGGGGTACCACCAAAATACGCATATAGGACCTTTTTCCCGTGCGGGGTGTCGTAGTGTTTGTTAGCCGATTCGGCGGTGACGAAGACCGAGTTGATCTGAGAAAGAACCGTAGGGTCGTCAAACGTCATTGCCCAGCGGTTCCGGCCGAGCTCATCCTTATGGAGAATGCCCAGGCTATGTGTCACTTCCTTGATCCCGGCCTTTCCACCCCAGACATGGAAGACTACATTGGCCTTAAGCCTTCCCGGGTCTTCCAGGTCATACGCATAAAACACCAGCGATTTTCCCTCGATGTAAAAGACCCGCCCGAACGAGTTTTGCCGTTTGCCGCTGCCGTCCGCGTCATAAACGTCCACGATATGTAAGTTCCGGGCAGCCAGCACATCCCCCAATTCGGTCTTTGCACTTTTGAGATCGTGCTCGCGCTGAAGATCAGCCTCCGCCGTTTCAAGCTTTGCCGTAAGGTCTTCGGTCGCCTGCTTCTGGATGGCCACCTTCACTTCGGATTGGGCCATCCTTTGATTAAGCCTGTCTACTTCCGATTCCAGAATGGCGACTTGATTCTTTGCGTCCTGATCGGTCGCCCGCTGGCTTTGCGCAGTTAATATCTTTTGGTTTAAGGACGCGAGCTTTTCGTTTGCGGTGGCCAGTTCATCCCTCAACGACTGCTGCTCGCCCTGCGACGAAGTTAGCTTCTGATTCAGCTCCACGAGCTGTACTTCGAGTATTGCTTTTTGACGTTGTAGCTCGCCTAAGCGACCTGCGTCATCGTTTGCATCGTGTCCTCGCACGGGGGGTACGGTCGAAGAAACTGTTTGAGCTGCCAGCTTTGCGCCTGGCCGAGATATTCGCTTACCTAAGTAGAATCCAGCTAACCCTACCGAAACGCAGAAGACAAACACCGCAGCTAGACGTAATAGGGGAAAGCCCGAATGACGTTGCCGCAGATCCGACTCCCTCGGTAAACCTCGCGGTGTTTGTGCGTCGCCTGGGCACTCTCGTTCTGTCGCCGGTAATGCAAATGGTCTCTGCGGTACGGCAGCCGGCCGCGGTATCGTATCGGCTCCCGAATTCAGTTGTTCTGCTGCAAGTCGCGAAAGGAACCGCGCTCGTATCCCCGCCGGTGGCTCCCTGTCCGCCATCGGCGTCCGCTTCTCGGCCAGTAAAGGCATCGCCTGCACACTCACTTGCGTGACCGATTCGAGGAATTCACGGCACGAAGGGCAAGACGCAACGTGCTTGTTCAGTTCGAACATCTCGGGGCCGCCAAGTTGGCCCGTGGCGGCAAGACTGCAGTAGCGCTCGTAACGGCGATGGAATGGAACGCGGAATTTGTACATAGGGTTAGACATAACGATTCCCTTTATCCTGTTTATTGCTGTCTCGGGGCTTCTTAAACGCCATGCGGAGAGACGCCAGACCTCGATGTAGATGATGACGGACCGCGTGCACCGACTCGCCAAGTCTGGCGGCAGCCTCTTCGGCGGTGAGACCTTCGTAGTACGTCATCTCCACGACCTCCCGCTGGCGGGGTTTCAATTTCGCGAGCATCTCTTCTGCAAGGCGCACGACTTCGTGGACGTCGGAAGACAAAGGACGAATCATGCCCACTTCAATCGCGGCTTCCAGTTCCTCCCAGCGGTAAAAATGGTTGGCAACAAGATGGCGTTTGCGATGCAGAGCCCGGTGGTAGGCGTACTGCAGGATCCACACTTTCAGCATGCCCCGGTTAGGATCGAAATTCGCCGCAGCACGAAAAATATCCAGAAACACCGTTTGGACAACCTCTTCGGCTTCGCCCGTATCACGGACGATGCGGACTGCCACGGTGAAGACAAGGCGATGATAGCGGTCGAATAGAACAGTCAGGGCGTCGTCGCGGCCGTTGGCCACACACCCGATAAGCTCTTCGTCGGAAAGCTTGGAGAGGTCCTCGGATTGAAACCCAATCGGCTTGGCGAGGTTCATTTTGGTTCGACCAGCCCACACCTTTGGGGACACGAGGACACTATACCGATTCTCATTTTTATGGCACAACTTAATCACCAATGAGCGAAATTTATTTTCAGCCGTCCTGGCCACTTTTTCGTTCCTCACGGGCATACCGTAATGCAACGTTTGTCAGAGTTGACCGAAAAAATTGGCAACTCATCAAGTGCCCTTCGCGCCGGACCGACCGTATTTCTGTAAAACCTTTTTAACAAATTCCACGTCTATGCATGTGTATCCGTGTATATCAGGTTTGGACGTACTGTCCGGAATACTTCAGGGACGACCGACGTCTCTTCTAGTAGCAACGAGCGGTGCAACATAGACCAGTTCATCCTGATCGGGTGCGGTGTTGCCTACCCCACCCAATGGTGTTATCGGCGATGCGTTGGCGCAGCTGGTCAGCAGTAGCTTCGTCTACGCGCTTTGGAGTCGGCTCGGAATTGTAGTTGATGGGTGCCGACCCGTCAGAGGCAAGAAGTGTTAGAAGGTCGGTTCACGGGCGAGGTTCCATGTATCCCGGCGTCGAGCTTCGACTCTACCGCTACGTCGCTGTGCTTGCCGAGGAACTGAATTTCACACGAGCGGCACTCCGTCTGCGTGTTGCGCAACCTTCGTTAAGCAAACAGATCCGCGAACTAGAAGACCACCTCGGTACAGCCCTCTTCGAGCGCACAAAACGAGAAGTGCGGCTGACACTCGCCGGCGAAGCGTTTGCGGCGGAGGCACGATTGACACTCTTCCATGCGGACCGCGCGGTGGAAGGAGCGCGAGCGGCAATGGGGCAGCACAGAGGACCTTGGAGCATCGGCTACTCTCCACTGATCGATTTACGAATTCTTTCTAAGGTGCGGCGACATCTCTCAGTAGCGCATCCGGCAGCGGACGTACGGCTTGTCAGCGCGCATACGTCCGAGCAGGCAGATGGGTTGATGCGAGGAAAGCTGCAAGCCGGGCTGGTCATTTTACCCATCCGAGAAGAAGGGCTGACATGCGAGGGCTTGTATCGGGAGGCGTTAGTTCTCGCCTTACCCGAGCGCCACCCGCTCGCAGAGAAGGCAGAAATCGAAATCACGGACTTGCACGAGTTGCCGCTGGTAATCATCCGCGGCGACATCGAGCCTAGATTCGGCGAAGATTTGAATCGAATCTTCGCCGTCGCGAGGATTCGACCCTGCATCTTTCACGAGTCTACAACGCAAGCTGAATCACTCGAACTGGTCTCCGAAGGCAGTGCGGCGGCATTGACCATGCCTTCAGCTCAGTACCCGGTGAGAGACCGCATTGTATTTCGCCGATTTGTCGATGAGTTTCTGACTGCGGAAACCGGGCTCACCTATCTCGGCGAGAACGGATCGGTCATTCTCGAATCGCTGAGGAAATTCCTATTCGAGACGTTCCAACCCCTAGATGCTATGCGCAGGGACGCTCGAGCGCGGCAGATGGAACTGTTTTGACTAGTCTCCGCCTGCGGGCAGTTTGCCCGCTCACAGATTCAGGCAAGCGTCACACTCATCGTGTGTAGACTCATCGTGGGCACCAACCCAATCATGGCTCCGTGCCAATTGCGGACCCCAGAGCCTCGTTCGGAAAGCAGATTCGCAAGCTGCGCCTTCAAAGGGGCCTATCGCAGGAGAAACTAGCTGAACTAGCTGACCTGCACCGCAACTACGTAGGTGGAGTCGAGCGCGGCGAGCGGAACATTGCGATCATCAACATTGTGCGGTTGGCGCGGGCGTTGAAGGTGAAGCCGGGGAAACTGATGGAGACGATATCTTAGGCCAAGCTAGGGATTGCTGAGCGTAGCCGTGGAGAAAACTAACAGCCCCAACCGCTGCGTGTATACGTCGCCGGGCGGCTTGTGCCCGGGCACTTCGCCGCTCCATCCGAAAGAGCACTATCTTCCCGCCGGCTTAGGCAATTTTAAGGATGATGTTCGGCTCAGAAACTTTATCTGCTATGACTGCCAACGCCGCTTCAGCAAATTTGAGGAAGTATTCCTGCGAAACTCCGGCGAGGCATTCCTCAGAAAAATCTTGGGCGTCCAGGGAAGAAAAGCTCACAAGGCAAAGAACATCTTTGTCGAGCCCACGCAAGGCTTGCCTCCGCTGACAGTCAAGGGTCTTTACCCGGGTATGCCACACGAATTGCTTTGGGAGATGCAATCTGAGGGACAGGCCTCGCTGCTGGATCAACTCGTGTTCAAAAAGACGGACGGAACACTTGGGCACATTCCCATTCGCGAAGGCAAGTTGGCGCAGGACCTCGCCCGTTTTGGTGACGAATGGAAGTCCTGGCAGCTAGTCGCTTGCATTGCGAAAGATGTGTATGAGGCCGAGTTGCAGGGGGTTCTCGGCGCGGCGCTAGAGGGGATGGCTTCCGCGCCTACGGATTCGCCGCAGACAATGGAGCTCGAAGGCGAGGCAAAGGCTCAAATAACGCTGCCATACGCGCGAGCCGTATCGAAAATCGCCTTCCACTTCGTTCTTGCTCACTTTCATTTCACTGGATTCGAATCGGAGTTCGACGATCTCAAGCGGTTCATTTATTCGGGAACCGGTACGAACCGGGCGCGAATTGTGGAGGAGGTACTGCTTCCACAGCTCGTTCCGGAACAGGCGCGTTTGATCCAGTGGTCACACATTCTCACGGCAGAATTTAACCGGGATGGGTTCTTTTCCCGGATGCAGTTCTTCGCGGGACCTCGGCTGAAACCCTTCGTCTGGCGGGTTGACCTGGGAGCGAACCCTTCGCGTGTAGTGCCGGAAATGGCTCAAGGGCGCCGGTTCTTCTATTATGACCGACCCGATCCGTCGGGCTACTCCGGTGGTATCGAGGAACTTAGGCTTGGTCCCATAATGACGGCCAAGCTATAGTGCTTCCATCGCGCCCGTGCTTCAAACGGTCCTACCCTTTGCGTATTTATGATTGCAAACCCAAAATCGAAACCTCACTTGGTTTGCGCTTTTCGATTTGCTGGACGCGAATTCGCGGATTCCATCGCTAGGTAAGCGTCGATTTTCTCGGTTCCCATAGAGGTGGTCCAAATACTCGCATGACTCATGACTTCCTTCCGTCTTTCACGATCGGTCAGTGCTTCCTCAAGGTAGGTTTGATAGCCACCGTGGAAGGCTTCAATGAGGTCTTGCATGTGCACGTTGACTTGGCCGGCCTCCCGACGAAGGAGCACAGTTGCCTTGTTTAATTTCTTCAGGTCAGCGTTTCCGAAGGCGTACCCAATAACGCTGGCCTTTCCGGCTTTGGAAAGGTTGGAATCAGGCGTATACGTGTGGATGACTGCGCACCTCGCGGCGTAAAGCTCTCTGCCTGTGCACGGCAACGACTTACCTTTCACCATGTATCGGTCTACCCATTTTTCGAAGCGCTCTCCCACGGTACCGCCCGTCGATGGTTCCAGAGAAGCTGCGACATCGATTCCGGAGTAAAGCAGCACAAGGCACGGCATCAGCAGTTCATTGTGGTAGCAATGATCGATTGCCGCGAACAAGTCATTCAGGTGGCGTTCTAGCATTTCCATTACGTCGCCATTATTTTGCCGATGGCATGACAACCTGCCATTGCATCGTGTCATTCCCGATCAATTGAGGTGCGAAGGTGATGCATCTCCCACGCGACTGAACTTCGAAGTGTGAGAGAACGGGAACGAGCGTAACAGTAACCTTGTATTCCACGTGGAAAGCCAACCTTTCCACTCCTTCATCGTTAAGAGAGATTTCGCCCGCCTGAAAGTGCAAATCTCCGTCGACGGTACGAGTGTAAATTCCCGCCGGCACCGGCTCCTCGAAGAATTTCATCAAATCGTCGGTACAGACATTCATGCTCCATACGGTGAGTTGGGCTGGGAAATTAACGGGCCGTCCGAAGCATTTTAGTCTCCCGGTCTCCATGGAAACCGGCTGTGGATCCAGCCCCTTACTCCCGGCCTTGAACATGGTCACGTCCAACTTGGTCATTTCCGGTGTTCTGGTGAAGAACTGAAACACCTCATGGCCATTTTGGGGATCGTGCTCCGCAGCCAGCAACAATGTAATTCTTGGATCTTGTTTCGCTTGGTTTACGGCGTCGGACGTATAAGATTTCGCGACAAAACACCCAGAGGTAGCACCGGAAGTATCGATCTTTTCCGAGAAGATGATGATTTCGTTTTTGTTAACGGCTTCTTTCCAATTCTTACACTCGAAAATGAAAACTGCCTTGTAACCTGGTGCTAAATCAGCCGTGACCGAGACATCGATTTCGTGACGCACTCCGTTCACTGTGATTATTTTCTTTTTCTCGATGATCGGTTTCCTACCGATACCTGCTGAGGACCGAAGAATGACTTCTTCGATCGCGGCCACAGCGTTTTCCAGTGCATCACCTTTGTCTTGTGGGGTGTTCATCCACGGTCATCTTACGGCGTACCTCGCGCGTAAACAACGTCGTCGGTGGCACGCAACTTCAACTATAGAAGAAACTCATTTACAAAGAGTAGTTCCGAAATTACAGTCCGGCCGAGGTAACTGCCATGAGTCATCAAAAGGAACCTAGCGCAGGCGGCGATGTGCGAACGGTGTATCCGGATAAGATCTCGAAATGGATGGAGCGGCTCGGTATTGCCGCACTTGTCGCTGCGATTGCCTGTGTCGTTTACGGTTTCTTCCCGCACACACCCGCGGGCCAAGAGCCAAGTCCCCTAAAACAGTTCATTCTCGCGGCGTGGATTGTTCTTCCTCCCGGATGGTTCTGCATCGAATATTTCCTGATCTACAAAGAACATGGGCTATCAGGAAGCTTCGAGGTGTACAAGCACGGCCAAGATGTGGCCGCTAAGTTTTGGCTCGCGGTCAGCACCGTGCTCTCCGCCTTGTACGTCGGCGCTCACGTCGTCGATCAATTGTCCAAGCGCGCCGGCCCCTGAGATTGTCCCCATCCGCTAGAATTCCACAAGGGAGACTCCCGTGGAATTCATCAAGCAGCAGGAACAGTTTTTCGACGCGGATCCGAGAAGTCAGAGCTTAGGGCCGCCACTTGAGACCCAGTACGAACTTGTCTCCAACTTTCGCTTGCATGATGGGGTGCCGGAATCGGTGCGCAGTTACATGAATATGGTGGTGACACTGTGGTTGTACGGTTGGCTGTACTATCCGTTTTACCCGCTTGCTGTCTTTCACAGCACAACGGCAGTGGAGTTGGCACTTCAGGAGCGTTTCCCGGAAAAGCGCGGCCGGGGCTTACAGAAATTACTGAAGGCCGCAAAAGAAGCGGGTCTCCTCGCCGATGCCGGATTTCCGAGCCTCCAGAACCGTCGGGATACCGCGCAAGCGATCGGTGGCGCAGGCGCCGCGGCTGCTCCGAATCCGCCTTACGTGGATGTGTTGATTGCAACCTTGCCAGGGATTAGGAACCGGTTCGCGCATCCGGAGATGCACACCATCATGCCGCCGGGCATGTCGGTTGACGCATTAATCCTGGCCGCCGAGATCATCAATCAGCTTTGGCCAGCGCCTTCGACTACGGTAGGAATTTAGTCGAGTAGATCGGAGATAAGCCGGGTGGGGATCTCAAGATCCCGGAGTTGACCCGTGTCGGAGACACAAGTCAGCATGCCCGCAGCAAGAACCGGATAGCAGTAAGAAATCGGATTCTCAGGGGTCTTGCAGACAAGCTTCTCGGCCAGGCCAGCCGACATGGGAGTGAGAACGCCCTTCTTGAACACGTTACCGGCAATTTTTTCGAATCTCTGCACGGGTTCGTCGGACTCTGGTGTGATGAGTCGAAGTGACGCGCTTTCGGTCAAAGATTCCGGATTGTTCCGAAAGAAATCGCGGACCTCGCCCGCTATGACATCTGCGAGTTGAAGTCCCAGGTCATCATGCGACGAAATGTCTGCTTCCATCCCGAGATAATTGCTCACCGGCCCAAACAGATCCGGTACGTTAACCAGGCGGCCCATATAGTCGGCCAATGCTTCGCGGACGACACGGTCTTCGTCCCCTTGCCGCGGGTCGTAGCGTACCCGGAATGTGGAATCAAAGGATCGCAGCAGAGAGGAAATCGAAGCGAACGGTGTCAACAGGAGCATCGTGAGTATGCCCGACTGACCTACACCTTGGAACTGGTCGAGAAGCTCCAATCGCGCGGTATCGTACAAAGCGGCGTGATCGATTGGCACCTCAGCGGCTTCATCCAAAAGGTTCGTCCGCACTCGCTCCATGACCATCCCGCGTGTGGACGAGTAAAAGCCAGCGACAAATCCGCCAGTGTCCTTCAATTTGCTTACCAGAGTTCTTGTAAACTTTGCCCGGTATGGAATGGGGAGTTTTCGCAAAGTGGAATATTTCACTTCTCCGGCAGCTTCTCCCAGCACGCGTTGGACCTCCCCGTTGTAGTCCTGAATTATTGGTGCGAGCAATCGCTGCAGCCGCGCATAGTTGTTAACGGGAACGCCCACGGCGGCGTGACAGAAATTTCCTTCGGGGGCATCAAATCCAAAGAAGCGGTAGAAACTTTCATCGACGAACACGAGATATTCTTGATTGCCGAACCGCTCCCAAATGCGACGACCCGGGCAAATCGCCAGTGGCATCGGCTTCCATCGAAGCCGTCCCAGATTCGGATTTCCGACGAGGCGCATAATAAGTCGATCTCTCCGGGTATCCCCTGCGTTGTCGCCGTCCCAGGTGGGCGGTACTGCTTTGAGTCAAAAATAGAAAAGGGCGGCCGACGGGCCGCCCTGAATTGTCAGGAGCGCAGCTGAATTATTTCTGCTTCTGGTCGTTTTTGTAGCCAGCGTCGTATTGCTCATTGTCACTAACGAGCTTGTCGTAGGTATGCTTGTCTTGAATCACAGCATCGAGCGGCGTGATGCTGTGCGGTGAATTGTATTTGCCTTCGGAAGAGTCTTTCTGGCCGTCTGCATGGTGATCTTTCGGCATGAGAGTCTCCTTAACTTCATCATATCACTCTACCGGGCCAACGAACCGGCAGCTCTGCGCTCCAATCCGATAGCAAACGATGGCCAGAGCAATCGCCAAGATGATCATCGACGCGAAATTCATCCAAACATACGGCCAAAGTTCATCGCGCCTTTCCCGCGCTAGTCGCGCCTCCCGGACACTCAGCGGAGCACACTCTTCCAAATCAATCTTTGCGTCTTTGTTCATAGCGTCGTCTCCAACGCCACACTACCACTGTGAAATTCTCGGTTCGGTGATTTTCCCATGATGTCCGCAATTCCGGACGCCATCACGTCGTCCGCCTTGCTCGGCTACCTCCAAGCCGCGCCGATACCGTCGTACTTGACAACACCGCGAATCTCGTTTACGAATACTTCACGTTCCCTGGTTATATCTCCGTCGGCCCCGGTAATAACAGAAGGTTTCACAACACTGGAGGCTTTATGTCATGGCCACGCCGAGTCTCTGTCTCGCATCATCTCCGCAGCACGATTAAGTTGGCGCTAACTCTCGCCTTCTCTCTTGTCCTCGCCGCACCCAGCCTGGATGTTGCCACCGCATCGGCCCAGGGCGTGCAGAAAGCCGCACGGACGAAGAATTGCCAGTGCGAGTTTGATACCAAAGACTACGAAGCATACGGAACGAATGGCGCGTGCGGAATCGCCATGTCCAACAAATCTCGGACCTGTGAGATCTCTTTTGCTGGGACGGGTGGAAGCGCACAACTTATAAGGTCTATCTTAGGCGAAGGCGCAGCACAAAATCAGTTGGCCATGGCGCCGACAATCTTTGCGCAGTATGTGGAATATGCAAAGACAGGTGAAAAAGGAATTTTTCGCGACCCCAAATTCATTGAGAGTAGTTTAGTTGTATTGGAGCGCTCCGCCGTCTTCCGTGAATCAGCTATGCGCGCGAAGCTTCCGCTCGAAACGATCGATAAATTATTCGTGGAATTCTCGAAGAAATACAGCGAACGAATTGCCAAGACGTTTGCGGGAGCTGACGAACCGTTCACCGTTCCGGAAGGGGAAGACACTTTCTCCGTTGGCGAAGGTTACGTTGAATTGAATTTCCACAAGCTCGCAACGGTGAGAACCGTTTATTTTTACGCACCACCTAGGTAATCATCATGATGCGGATATGCTTTGAGGAACTGACGGACCTAGAGATAGCTGGCCTCGTGGGTTGCGTGATTCTCAGCTTAATACTAGTTGTGGCGGTCCGCGCGCTCATTCGAACCGGCGCCTGGAAGCACCTCGTTCCTGTCAAGTACAAGGAGTTTTCTGTGCCTCTACCACTGCTCTTCGTCCTAATCGTAGTGCCATTCCTCCCGCTGGGCGGCGCGTGGTGGTGGCTCCACAAGACTTTCCCTGCGGAGAACTTCTCCTTCAGTCAAAAGACCTGGACACTTGGTGAGATTAAGGAACGACTTGAAGACGAGTCCAGGTTGCGTATCGACTTGCAAGGCAAAGCTGCATCCTTCCCAATAGCCAGGAAGGTTTCGGGCGCCTGTGCCTCGGATCTCGTCAGTTCGATTTGCGAACTCTATACGAAAGAGCTTCAATGCGATCACAACCCCAAGTCGCACACGTTCACAATCGCGTTACGACCATAAGCCTTTAGGCATCCAGCGTAGGCTTCACTCGGTCAATTCTTGGAAGCGGCGTCGAGGTACCCACCGTTCCAGAGTGCTTGGCAGTTCGTTGAGGTCTCGAAGAAGTGCGGTGTGCATTCGCTCGTCTAAGCGAGCTGTAGTCAGCGCGTGATGGCACGCTTTTTCCGTCACAACGACATCGCAGTACGGCACGGCGAGAGCCATGGCATCGATGTCGTAGATATCGTTGGCGGTCCAGTTTTTGTCACGGTTGCGATGCCAAGCCGTTTTCAATTCGATGGATACCTCTGTACTGGGCATGGAACGCGCCAACTTGCGAGCAGACTCCTGGTCGGAAATCACGTCGGTAAGTGCAAGCTGTCTCCCTGCAAGGGCCCTTCGGAGCATGTCCTGGAATTCGGTACAGAGTTCGCGTGCTGCGACAACATCGCGCAGCCTGCCGCGCCGCCACCGAGT
Organism: Terriglobia bacterium; assembly: GCA_041478355.1. GTDB lineage: Bacteria > Acidobacteriota > Terriglobia > Acidiferrales > UBA7541 > Palsa-360. The sequence continues at coordinate 21,460 of JBGOVX010000034.1, forward strand.
TTCCGCGTCGAGCATCGGGGTTAACTCCCGTTCTTGGGCAGCTCTTCTTTCGGCAACTTGAATCGAGCTCTCCGGTTTCCATCCATGCGCCCGCAAGTCCTCTACCTCATCGTCCGCGGGGCCGCGCAGCACGGTTCGGTCGAGTTCCAATTCCGCCCGAGCGATAATGGCATCAAACTTCTCCGCGCCCACGCGTGCTCGCATCTCTTCCGTCGCATCCCCATTCGGGCCCATGATTCTCACTCCGCTCGGTTGACCAAAGCTGTGGCGGACGCCTTTTCCAAGAAGAAGTGTGCGCCGCCACGGGCTGGGCTCCTTAGCGAACGGATCCAGCATCGCGTTGAGTTCTAGCTTCATGACCACGACGCGATCCATCAGCGAGGCAAAACCGGTGAGTTCCTCCATAACATTTGCGATGGCTTGCCGTTGCCCAGGGTCTCTGATCTTCTGCATCTCCATGTAGTGAAATCCGGAAAGAACGAAGACCGCACTCCCTGCCAACTTCGCCGCCTTGCACGCCTTGAGCGTGTCGACGAAGGGAATGCCATTCGGGTGGCCAGTCGCCGCCTGAGCGAACGATATCCAGTGATTCAGATCGAGGTACACAAGCTTCACGTCATCTGGGGGCAATTCCAGGAGTGGAGGCCAAACAAGGGCTGGAGCTTCATCTCTCATTCGACTCGTCTCGACAAAAACCTATCTTAATGTAGCCCACCAAGCCCCTATGTCCTCCCTTAGAGTTTTGCTGCAATCCGAAGACAATCACTGAGTAGGAATGATCTTGATGTCTCCTATGATGTCGTCCTTAGTAAGCGCGATTGCTTCAGGCGCAACAGGCGAGCGTGCGATCAGTCGCATGGCAAGATCGGTCAGTTGACAAAGGCAACTATGCAGATATTCGAGAGCGTCCGGTTCCTTTGCGCGGTCGTGTTTCTCTCGGCGCGTGGGACCTGAGCGATTGGGCGGATCGAAGCCAACACCTTTGGCACGGTCGCGCATGACATCGTCGGGACGTTCGGGGAGAGGGTAGTAAATCTGAGGAACCGAGGAACAATCCTTCAATAGGAGCGGATCCTGAATCGCAAAAGCGGATCCGGTTACCAAGTTCAGAGGCGCCGAATGCGTAAAACAATCGCGATAACTACCAAATCGGCCCAACCATCCTTCCGGACTCTTGCAATTGGCGATTCGCTGCACCTCTTCAGCAAATGAATCAGCTGAAGAACTCTTGTTGAGAGATCTCAAAAGTCCCGAGAGAGTAGTGGCGTCACCACGTCCGAGGCAGAAAACTGCAATGAACTCCGCGAGCACATCGCGTAGCACGGCCATCTCCCAAAACATGGAATGGATATCTTTGTAAACCGTCGAACTAAAGGTGTCCTTGAAGCGCACGTACGTTTCAGGCTCCCCGGCTTGCACACGGCTGTGCAATTGTCTGCCGTAGGAGTCGCCCAAATCGTGAAGCCGCATTTCATTGTAGCGGAGCGCGGCCGATATGCGCACCGCCACATCCATCAATCGCGACTGTCCTTGCCGACTCGAAGCGAACGCGATTTGTTTCCATTGCTGCGTTACGTCCCACACCGGCCAACCGCCGCTCAACCCGGCAGCGCGGAATTCGGGCGCCTGCAGTCCTTCTAGCTGCTGCGCGTTCGTCACGAATGTCGTACCGACAATTCGGAATCCGAGTGATCTCAGCGCAGAGAATATTTCCGCGTACGTCTTGATAGTAAGTGTTGCAAACGTCCGACCAGCGACGTTGCTCTTGATGCAGACTTCTGCCTGAGCTGGCTCGTTTACTGCGACGACCCCACCCGTGAGCCACACCAACCGAAGTACGGGCGGCCATTCTTGGATTGAATTCATCTTGCTTAGTATGCAGTCTCCGAAGCGGTAGTTCCATTCGATGCTCACACGGGAACCCGCTCCTGTTTTAGAAACGTAGCTTCGGCGCCGCTATGTTCTGACCGAGATGTTTTGCCATGCGATATCTTGGCTCCCAGCCACTCGCCCAGAGGAGGAGTTCCTCCTTGGTTGCGATGCTCGACAATTTGTCACAGTACTCTGGACCTCGATCCGCCAATCGTTCCATTCGCATCTCTTCCGAGAAGCCCCATTGTGCCGCAAGCCAGTCAGCGATCAGACAAGGGTGCACGTCCCTAAATTCTGGGCGAAAAGCCGTGAGTCCTGCATGATGAGCGTGGTGCCCTATCTCATGCGCGAGCGCGAATTGCGCGGCGTCTTTCCGAAACCAAGGAAATACACTTGCATTCACGAAAATTCTTTTGCCAGACCGGTTGTAGGCAGTCGGGTCCCTAGCAGTGACGGGTTGGCCGAGATCGCTGAAATGTGGAAGCAGAACGACGGGGATTTCCGCAGCCGCAAGGCTGGGTATTTCTCTGAAGCGAGCTTCGACCAACCGGCAGACTGCGGTAAGCGATGGATCGGACTCAATCAGCTTCATGCGGTCTCTCGTGCAAACAGTAGAATCATAGTAGAGCCAACGAGCCAGCGCGACAGAGCAAAGCGTGCAAATCTATTTTGACGAATCCGGCGATTTCAATACGGCCAGTACGGCGGGTCACAAGTTCGCTTTCGTTGTCGGAATTATCTTGCCAGATAGAGCGTTGC
>JBGOVX010000088.1:0-14384 GCA_041478355.1 Terriglobia bacterium
CGAAAAAAACCTGGAGCAGGCCTTCGATCAGATTTCACAAGAGTTGCGCAGCCAGTACACGATAGGTTATCTCCCTACCAACAAGACGCGCGACGGTGGCTACCGGAAAATCAAGGTGGAAATGAAGAATCGAGACTACTCCGCTCTTGCACGCCGCGGCTACTACGCACCCAGCAAATAAACGGTGACTACGGTTTGGCCGGAGACGCCTGCGGATTCGACGATACCGGAGTCGGAATGGAATAGTACCCCTTGCGGGCCCGTACGATCAGGTCCTTGCGATCTACCTGGATGCGGATGGTGTGATACTTGCTGTCAGGCATACGGCCCGCCGGGCTATACGCCAGCGCGTATTGGTGCCGCAACTCATCCCCGATATCGAGAAACGATTGTCCCAAATCGTCCACCCGGTACGGAAAGAAGGCCCTGCCACCGGTTTCTCCCGCCAGTTGCTCGAGAACGTGATCTCCTTCTCCCTTCAAGTATTTTCGATTGACGCGCTTGGCGGGATCTTTTTCTTCGTTGGTATCCACCCAATCGGTGCTTGTGCTGATCGAGTAGATAATGACTCCGGCACGCTGCGCCATTTCGACGGCAGCGCCACGGGAACGATTGCTGCTGTTGTCATCGCCATCGGAAATTACGACCAGTACCCGGCGAACATCCGGATTCGGCCCGGGTGGCAACGGCGATTTGTTAAGCAATTGCTCGCTGGCCTCATAGACTGCGTCGTACAAGGATGTGCCGCCCCCGGCGCGCTGTTTCAGGATGGTGTCGCGCAGGTCGCCGGCATCGCCGGTGAAATCCTTGATGATTTGCGGGCCATCATCGAAGGTCATCAGAAATGCCTGATCCCGCCCTCGACGCAAGGCGTTGAAAAGGAAATCGATGGCGGCATCCTGTTCGAACTTCAAGCGAGTCCGAATGCTGTTAGAGGTGTCGAGCACCATGCCAATGCGAAGCGGAAGGTCAGTCGGCTGGCTGAATGAGGTAATTTCCTGCTGCACATTATCGTCGAAAACATTGAAATCTTCTTTATTCAAGTCAGTGACCAGTTTTTCGCGCTTGGTCACCACACTGAACAACACATCCACCAGGTTCACGTTGCGGACAATCGTTCCTTGCCGGTCGGCCCGGTTCGCACCCGTCTGTGACGCGGGAGACTGATCTGGAGATTGCGGTTGCGCGGGAGGCTGCGCCTGCTGCGCGCCAACTACGGCCGCAGCCGCGAGCAAAATCAGGATTCCCATGCGTAACGCTTGTTTTTTTATGATGATCATAAGTATGGCGCGAGAGCAGCACTGATCTCCGCATCGCTCCGCCCCAAAGAAGCTGCGAACTGCTCGAAGTATACGCGTAAATCCCTTGGCAGTGGAGCGCGAACTTCGACCCAGGCTCCCGTCGAGGGATGTGCGAATCCGATGCGCGCGGAATGCAGGAAGTTGCGTTCCAGGAGCGGAAGCTCTCGCTTTCCAGCGCTCAGGCTGCGCGGCGCGCCGTAGAGCGTGTCGCCCACGACCGGATGTCCGGTTGCGGCAAAGTGCGCGCGGATCTGGTGCGTGCGTCCGGTATGGAGCACGGCCTCGACCAGCGTGCAGCGATCCAGGCGCGCGATCACTCTCCAATCGGTGCGTGCGTGCCGGCCCGTTTTCCCGCGCGCTGTCATCCGTGTGCGCCGCTGGGAATCGCGTGAGATGGGAAGAGTGATCGACCCGGAATCACGCGGCATCTTGCCATGTACCAGCGCCAAATAGATTTTTCGAACGCTCCGCGACCTGAATTGATCGCTCAGATGCTGGTGCGCCCGGTCATTCCGCGCCACCACCATGGCCCCGGAGGTTTCGCGGTCCAGCCGATGCACGATGCCCGGGCGCAACGTGCCGCCGGCGCCGGAAAGATTTCCTAGGCGATACAGAAGAGCGTTCACCAGCGTGCCCCGCGCATGGCCTGCGCTGGCGTGAACCACCATGCCGGCGGGCTTGTTCACAATGACGAAATCGTCGTCCACCAGCAGCAACTCGACCGGCAAATCTTCCGGCGCGGCCACCAGCGCAGGCCGAGGCAGCGCTTCAAACTCAATCGTTTCCCCAGCCGCAACCCGGTGCGAGGCCTTGGCGGCGCGCCCATCGACTCGCACGTTTCCTTCCCGGATCAGCTCTTGAACCCGCGTGCGGCTGAGCGTTGGCGCGCGCTCTGCAAGAAAAAGATCCAGTCGGCGTCCGGCATCACTCGCGGAGGCGGTTAGTTTTTGTTGCGCTACGGGTGTCTTGGACATTGCGTACGGAGATCAGCCGTGTTTCTTCTGCATGGAATGGAATCGGCGTTCCGAGTGCGCTACCATGCCGATTAAATTATAGGTGATAGCCAGCCACCGGCAACCGAAAGATCAAATCTCTCCCTGGTCCCCACGTAGATCCATGAACCTGACGCACAACGTTCTTAGCCTGAACCGTCAAAGCCCCTTTCGCATCACCTTCGCGTATCAGATTGCGCCAGTGTATTACCAGCGGTATTATCCAGTGCAAATGCGGCGTATCTGCGGCTTGTTTGCCTACAGCCCGGACAAAACCTGTCCTCGTTGTGGAAGCACGCATGTGCACCGCACCAGGCGCGGGCGAATCCTCGAATTCTGGGTCCTGTTTTTCTTGCCCGTCCGGCCTTACCGTTGCGGAAAGTGCCGCTTACGATTCTATGCTCCCAAGAAATTAGCGACCTCCGGAGGGGCCGGTGACGACGCGAAACCTCTGGAAGACTGAGAGGCGCGATGCTCTCTCCGGCCGACCCGCTCTCTCTACGCCCTTTCTGCATCGCTAATTGGTCTATCTGTATAATGGCGGGCGATGGGTCTCAAACTCAGCGCGATACTGCAACGCCTGTTCGGCCCGGCCTTTTCATCCCCGGAATCCTTGGGCCCGGGATACTTGGCCGCGCGCTGGCTCTTCCTGCGCTCGCTTGGATTAATATTTTTCTCGGCATTTTATTCCCTTATTTTCCAGATCCGGGGCCTCATCGGTCCGCGTGGAATCCTCCCCGCAGGAGAATATCTCGCTGAGGTGGCGCATGTTCTGGGAGGATGGCGCATTTGGTTTGCGCCATCGGTGCTCTGGTGGTCGGCGAGCGATCGGGCACTCCTGACCATTTGCATCGCCGGGATGGTTGCCTCTGTGCTGCTGGTACTCAACATCTGGCCGCACGGAATGCTGGTGATCTGCCTTGGGGCTTTTGTTTCTTTCATCAGCACCGCTCAGGATTTTGCGAGCTACCAGTCGGACGGCATGCTCCTCGAAGCGGGCTTTATCAGCCTATTTTTTGCGCCTGATGGGTGGCGGCCACGCTGGGGAAGCGCGGATCCGCCTTCGCGCGCCAGCCGATTCCTGCTGGTTTGGCTAATGTTCCGCATCTATTTTGAATCGGGAATCGCGAAACTGCTGGGACACGATCCGGAATGGCGCGATTTCACGGCCATGGACCAGTATTACCAAAACGGTCCGCTACCTACTTGGATCGCTTGGTATGCGCACCATCTTCCGCACAGGTTTCACATGGCCACGGCGGTTCTGACGCTGGCGCTCGAACTGGTTCTGATCTTTGCCGTATTTCTTCCGCGCCGCTTCCGCATTCCAATGTTCTTTGTCCTCACGTTGTGGCAGGCGGGCATCATCGTAACCAGCAACTATGCTTTTCTGAACTACCTCGTTCTGGTTCTGGGCATTCTGTTGCTCGACGATAAATTTCTTGCGCGATTGTTCCCACGGAGTTTGCATATCGACTCGGCCGCTGCTGCTTCGCACGATTGCCTCTCGACGGCGCCGGCAGAAGCTAAGGGCTGGCATCAAAACGTTCGGCTGGGGGTTCAGGGTTTCTTCCTGACATGGATTTTCTATGCCACCTCCGCGCTGCTTCTCTCCATGCTGACCCCGCGGCTGCCGTTGCCAATGCTTCCTGTTCGAGCGCTTGAGCCATTCCGCGTCGCCAATGATTTCGGACTGTTTGCTGTAATGACCCGCGAACGCTATGAAATCGAATTCCAGGGATCACAGGATGGCCAGACCTGGATAGCTTACCCGTTTCGCTACAAGCCGCAGGACCTGCACACGCCCCCACGGATTTACGCCCCCTTCCAGCCCCGCTTTGACTGGAACCTCTGGTTCGCTTCACTCGGCAGATGGCGCCAGTACCCGTTCGTAGTTCAGGTGGAGCAGCGCCTCCTGGCTGGCGAGCCGGACGTGCTGGCTTTGTTCGCGGGCGACCCATTTCCCGGGGGGCCGCCTGAGCAGATTCGTGCCGTTCTCTGGCAATACCAGTTCTCCGATTGGACCGCAAAGCGTGAGCAAGGGCTCTGGTGGCGCCGCAAGTGGCTTGGGCTCTATGCGCCCACGCTCGAGCGCGGGCCCGCCGGAAAGGTCATCATTCTGGAGTGGCCCGATGCTCCCGGCATGCCCTCTGAGCCCTAATTGTCGTCCCAATATGTAGTTCTAGAACTTTCGTCCTAGTTCCCTGGGAACTACCGTCCCAACCTTTCAGGACTAGCGAGCCATAGCCTCCGCTGTCTCCCGCCTATAACCTTGTCAAACGTTGTGAGGAATTCAAACGACTTGGAATCCGGCGGTGTACTGAGGCATACTGAGGTGCTCAAATGTATCTTGCTTTTGCTGCCTTACTAATTCAACTGCAGGTGACTCCACAGATATCCTTCTCCGCAGAGAAGATCGCTCTGATTGAGCCGGTGAATTCTGGGCTGTTTAGCGTTTCGACTACGAACCCGCCCTCCGGTGTTCAGCCAAATGTTCTTCCAAACGCGCCTGAGCCGGCTCCGGAACCAACTCCAGTTGCGATCGTACTTCTCAAACCCATCAAACCCGCGACAATTTCCGTCAATGAATTGGCCGCCGAAGGACGCCGGAATCAGCGCCTCTGGATGGGGCTTGGAATCGCTGCCCATAGCGCCGCCACGTTTGACGCCTGGTCCACTCGCCACGTCATCACCACGACCGGCGCCCAAGAAGGGAATCCGCTGCTCAGGCCTTTTGCAGGAAACTCTTCGCTTTATGCGGCGATACAGATCGGTCCGGCAGTGATGGATTACGTAGGCAAGAGAATGATGTACAGCAGGCATACCTGGGTGCGCCGCATGTGGTGGGTTCCGCAAAGCGCGAGCTTCGCCAGTTCGCTGCTCTGTGGCGCTCACAACCTTGCCGTGCACTAAGTGCGCACCGTACCGGGCAAGCGCGTTTCTGAGCTGTAAAACAAGCGTGACGGGCTTCCTCCTCCCGTCACGCTTGTTTTTTGCTCACTTGGTATTAGGCCTCAGCTTTGTCGGGCACGATTAAAATCGAAGACCCCGGCCCTGTCGGGGCCGTGCCCTACAAACCGTCTCGTATTACCACACCGACTCTTTACTGCTGGGCATTGCGGCGTTTTCCGCGCTGCTATATTATCGCCGCCAACGGAGGAACCCTTCATCGCCACCGCGCAAACAATCATTACGCCTGCGTCGACCTCGTTCGCGGCGGCCGAAAGCGCGCCAGCCGAGCGAATGGTTTCGCTCGATGTCTTTCGCGGCATCACCATCGCCGCGATGATCCTGGTCAACGATCCCGGCTCGTGGAGCCATATCTACGCTCCGCTGGAGCACGCGGAATGGAACGGCTGGACCCCCACCGACCTGATTTTTCCGTTTTTTTTATTTATCGTGGGCGTTTCCATGACGCTGTCATTTGCCTCGCGCGCCGGGCGTGGTGTGACGCGCGGGGCGCTTGCCTGGCATGTCCTGCGCCGCAGCGTGCTGATCTTTGTAATCGGTCTTTTTCTCAACGGTTTTCCGTCGTTTGATCTTCATGCCATCCGCATCATGGGCGTACTGCAGCGCATTGCCTTGTGTTATCTGGTTGCGGGGTTTTTGTATCTGCTGCTGTACAGACGCGATGCCGCTGACAATGGAGAGGCCGGGATGCGCCCCCCGGCGCGTTCTCGAACGCTTAGCACTGGCGTGTGGATCGCGATGTTCGCGGTGATTTTACTCGTGGGCTACTGGGCCCTGATGACGTTCGTGCCGGTGCCCGGCTACGGCGCGGGCCACCTGAACCCAGACGATAATCTGAGCGCGTACATCGATAGGACGCTGATGGGCGGCCATTTGTGGCCGGAGTCGAAAACCTGGGACCCCGAAGGGTTTCTTTCCACGCTTCCGGCGATTGCCACCACGCTGATCGGAATTCTGGCCGGCGCATGGCTGCGTTCACAACACAAGAGGAGGCGCAAAACCATTGGCCTGGTCATTGCCGGAATTGTATTGATGCTGGCGGGACAATGGCTCAATCCGTATTTCCCCATCAATAAAAATTTGTGGACCAGCACCTTTGTCTTGTTTACCGGCGGCTTCGCCATGCTGCTGTTCGCGGTGTTCTATTGGGCTGTGGACTTGCGCGGTTGGCGAAAATGGGCCACGCCATTTCTGGCGTTTGGCATGAACGCGATCCTGGCTTACGCGCTGGCGGCGATCCTCTCCGAGATTAGCATTGACTTCGAGTTTCCCTTCTCGGGCGCGCGCTTGCAAACGCTGCACGGCTGGGTTTACGACAAGTACTTTATTCCGCACGCCTCCGCAAACAATGCATCGCTGGCGTTCGCTGTTTTCTTTGTCCTTTTGATTTACGCCTTCCTGTGGCCGCTTTATCGCAAAAAAATATTTGTCCGCATCTAGAATTTATTCCCCGGTCCCGCTTTTATGGGAGCACGACTTTATCGAACCGGTAACTGAACTCCTCGGCGAGATATAACGTTTTCTCATCCGGGCAGCTCAGCGAATGTATCGAGTCGAACCATCCCGGCAACCTTCCGAGCTTGCCGAACCTGCCGAGGATCTTCCCGTTTAAGTCCAGCTTATAAACATGCCCGACGCTTCCGACGAACAGCACCTGGTTGGGACCCGGAGTGATGCACAGCGACCACGCCGGACCATCCAAGCGCCACTGCTGCTTGAATGTTCCATCCGTGTCAAAAACCTGAATGCGGTTGTTCTGGCGGTCCGCTACGTAGAGATTTGCATTTGCGTCCATCACGATGCTGTGCGGAGTGTTGAACTGACCCGGTCCGGTGCCCCGGTCGCCCCAGTATTTCACCAGGTTGCCCTCCCGTGTGAACTTCACCACGCGGGAATTCCCGTACCCATCGGTCACGTAAGTGCTTCCATCGGGACCTACGACCGTGTCAGTCGGCTGGTAAAAATTTGATGGGGGAGGAATGGCGCGTTCAATGCCATGCGTCAAGTAGACCCATACTTCCTCGCGACGGCCAAGAGCCTGTTGAACCCGCCGCTTGGGATCGAACTTCACCACCACGTTGTCGGCTGCGTTGACGAACCACAGATCATCCTGAGAATCGAACCGTATGCTGTGGGGCACACGGAAAATAGGGGAACCTTCGCCGAAAGAGCCGACGAAATCACCCTCCTGGGTGAATTCGAGCAGGGGATGATTGCCCCTGTTCAGAATGAAAATATGGCCTTTCGAATTGATTGCCACGCCCACCGCTTCGGCCATGATCATGTCGCTCGGAATCTTCAGGAAATCCACGACGACGCGAAAGGGAAGATCGGGAGCCTTAGGCGCATCCTGTGCGGATAGTGATGTTCCAACCAAGAACAGAGCCAACAAAGCGAAACGTTTCATATTCTCACCTCGCTTCCGACGATGCGTTTCGATATTCGTTAATGCCAACATCGTTATTCTGGGCCCACCTGCAGTCCGCATTGTATATCCGAACTCGGGCATTCTTGCCAGCCGTCTGTTTTAACCTATTCGTAACATTGTCTCCGCCCAATCCGTGTAAGATAGCGTGTTTGCTACCTGAGAGCCGGGCACCGAGCTGGAATGAAAGAAAATCAATGAAACGCGTCCTGCTGATCGAAGACGACCGCGACATCGTCGAGTTGGTCCGCTACAACCTGGAGCGCGAGGGCTTCCAGGTCACAGCCGCCACCGATGGGGCCACAGGCTTGGCGCAAGTGCGGAAAACGCCGCCGGACATTCTACTGCTCGACCTGATGCTCCCGAAACTTTCCGGACTTGAAATCTGCAAAGAGATTCGCCGCGACCAGGCGTTGAACCGCCTGCCCATCTTGATGCTGACCGCGCGCGGTGAGGAAGCCGACCGCGTCGTGGGGCTCGAAATGGGCGCGGACGATTATGTGACCAAGCCATTCAGTCCGCGCGAGCTTGGGGCGCGCGTCAAGGCCCTGCTGCGGCGCACCGAGCCCGCGGAAGAGAAACAGCGTGTGATCGAGGCGCGTGGACTGCTGATTGATCCATCGTCCTATCGCGTGACGCACGACGGCAAGCCGGTGCCGCTATCAACGCTCGAATTCCGGTTGCTTTATTATCTGGCGACGCGTCCGAACCGCGTTTTTTCACGCGATCAGTTGCTGGACGCCGTGTGGGGCACGGAACGTTTCGTGACCCCGCGCAGCGTGGACGTCTACGTTCGCCGGTTGCGTGAAAAAATCGAAATTGATGCCGATCATCCCGCCTTTCTGAAAACCGTGCGTGGCGCCGGGTATATGTTCGAAAACGCCGCGCAATCCAAAGATAAGGAATGAGAACTCCGTGCGCGTAAACCTATCCTGGCGGCTGGGCCTGGCTTACCTGGCGCTGGTTCTGACCGCGCTGGTCGTGCTGCGGTTCGCGTCCCCTTTGTCGTTCATAGATGAGGCGTCGCCGCAAGCGCGGCGGCAGTTATGGCTTGCTTGTCTGGGGATCCTGATCGTGGCGGCGGGAATCACTATCTTGTTTTCACGCCGATTTTCTTCGCGTATTCGGCAGCTCAAAGAATTTGCCGGCCGTGCGGCCGCCGGAGATTTCACGCCGCTTCCGCGCGATCACGGCCACGATGAGCTTGCCGAGCTAGCTGGAGTCCTGGGCGGCACGGTCGCGCAACTCGGGCAAACGATTCGCACGTTAACCGACGAGCGTAATCGCTCGACGGCCATTCTCAGCAGCATGGTCGAGGGTGTGGCTGTGGTGGGCGGCGACGAAAGGATCCTCTACTGCAATCGAGCGTTCGAACAGATCCTGGAACTCCAGGAGGGAAGCTCGCAGGGCAGGAAATTGCTGGAGGCGTTGCGGCAGACTGAGCTGGTAGCTGCGGTGAGGCAGGTTCTTCCTGGCGGGGAGGAAGTTACCGGCGAGGTGGAGGTCGGCACGATACGTCCACGCAGCTTTAGCGTCACCGCCGCGCTGGTGCGGGCCGCGGGAGTTAATAGCGCGGTGCTGGTGCTGCACGATATTACCGAGCTACGCCGGCTTGAGCGCGTACGCCGCGATTTTGTGGCCAACGTGTCGCACGAGTTCAAAACTCCGCTGACCGCGATTCAGGGATTTGCCGAAACCCTGCTGGGCGGCGCGCTCGAGGACCGGGACAATCGGAATCGATTTGTGGAAATTATTCGCGAGCATGCGCGGCGTCTGGCGCGGCTCACCGATGATCTGCTGAAACTTTCCCGGATCGAAGCCGGGCGGCTCGAACTCGAGTTGCGGCCGGTAAATGTAGAGGCCTTGGTGAACAGTTGCGTCGAGACGGCGCGCTTCCAAGCGGGGGAAAAGGGACTTCGCATCCGGGTTCAATTGCAAGAAGGCCTGCCGCCGGTTCGAGGTGACGCCGCGCGGCTGGCTGAGGTTCTGCAGAACTTGCTCGACAATGCATTGCAGTACACGCCGCGAGACGGGCAAATTGAAGTAGAGGCGCATTCCAGCGGCCATGAAGTTATCTTCACGGTTGCTGACACGGGCATTGGGATTCCCGAGTCCGACCTGGAACGCATCTTCGAACGATTTTACCGCGTGGATGCGGCGAGGTCGCGCGAGGCGGGCGGCACCGGACTGGGCCTGTCCATCGCGCGGCATATTGTGGATGCCCATGGCGGGCGCATTTGGGTGGAGAGCGCCGTCGGACATGGTTCCCGGTTCCACTTTAGTATCGCTTCCGTGCAATAACCTCCGCACAAGACCGGTTCGCGCGATATTCACATCCGTTTCATTCCGCATTCACACAATCCAGATAGCCTCGTTTCGACGAAGACTTCCGTGGGAGGTGAAGCGGTGGCTACCCCGGTAACAAGCGTGCAAGCGATTTATGAGGATGTGCTCGCAAACTATCTGATTTCGATGGCGCGCACCGTCGAGGCCAGCGTGGGACATGCCCTGGATGCGCTGTTGCGCCCCAATCAGGAGGAAGCTGCGGCGCTATCGAGCAAGGTGTTTCTGGTGGAGCCGCGCGTCAACGAGATGGAGATGCTGATTGACGATCACGCGGTGCGCATGCTGCGCACCGGACTTCTGGAGGATGAAGAAATACGCCGCGTTGTGGCATCGCAAAAAATTGCCAATGATCTGGAGCGCATCGGTGACCTCGCCGTAAATATTTCCGAGCGCGTAATCTCGCTCGCGGGCATGAATCCGGCCAAGACACCAGCCGAAATCGAGCCCATGAGCAGCGCCGTGCGCGGAATGCTGGGACGCAGCCTGGGCGCGCTGATTTACCGCAACGTGGTTCTGGCTGGCGAGGTGCTCGAGTCCGACGATTTGGTGGACCGTTATCGCGACCAGATTTTTGAGAACTTGCTGAAAGAAATGATGCGGGAACCATCGCAGGCGGCGCCCAGCCTTCAGTTCGTGCTGGCCACCAGGTATCTCGAACGCATTGCCGATCACGCCACCAACATTGCCGAGGACATTATCTTCTGGGTTCGTGGTCTGGATGTGCGGCACGGCCGCGCTCGAATTCATTTGGAAGAGAGAGAGTATCCAAAACAGAAAATGTGACATGCGCTTGAAGTGCGCGTGCAAAACAACGGCCTGCTTGTTGCACCCCCACCCCGGGCCGGCGCTCCCCTGGCGCGGGCCCGATCCCCATTTCTCCGCAACACACACAAAAGAATGCGGTTGTAATAGCTTTGGGTATTTTTTGGCGGCCTCACTGCTTTGTAACATGGCTGTAACAATCAAGAGTCAGAATTCACTAAGAAAACCAGGAGAGACAATGCGAATCGTAAAGACATTCAGCGTGCTGGCGGTTTTGCTGGCGCTTGCAACGATCGCGGTAGCGCAGGGCGGACAGATTTTGTTGAATGCCGCCGGAGCGACGTTCCCCTACCCGATGTATTCGAAGTGGTTCGATGAATATCACAAGATTCATTCGAATGTTCAGATCAACTATCAATCCATCGGTTCGGGCGGCGGCATTCGCCAACTGCTCGACAAGACCGTGGATTTCGGCGCGTCCGACGGGCCGATGAACGACGATCAACTCAAGCAGGCCACAGTGCCGATCCTGCATTTCCCCACCGTGCTGGGCGCAGACGTGCCAAGTTACAACCTGCCCGGTGTAAGCGCGGAGTTGAATTTCACTCCCGAAGCTCTTGGGGGAATTTTCCTGGGTAAGATCACGAAGTGGAATGACCCGGCGATCACCTCCGTCAACCCGGGCGTGAAGCTGCCCTCGGAAGACATCGTCGTGGTCCACCGCTCCGATGGCAGCGGCACGACCTACATCTGGACGGATTATCTTTCCAAGATCAGTCCGGAATGGCAGCAAAAAGTAGGCAAGGCGACTTCGGTGAATTGGCCTGTCGGACTAGGCGGCAAGGGCAACGAAGGCGTCGCTGGGCTGGTCCAACAGACGCCGAATTCGCTAGGATACGTCGAGTTAATCTACGCGATTCAGAACAAGATTGCGTACGGCCAAGTGAAGAATTCCTCCGGCGTTTTCGTGAAAGCGGATTTGGCCAGCGTTTCGGCGGCGGCAGCAGCGGCGTCGAAATTCATGCCCGATGATTTCCGGGTGTCCATCACCAACGCTGAAGGAAAGGCTGCTTATCCCATATCGAGCTTCACCTGGCTGCTCATCCCGGCGAAGTTTACAGACACCGCCAAACGCGATGTCGTGAAGGACTTCCTGAACTGGATGATGACACAAGGGCAACAGGACTGCGAAGCGCTGTCCTATGCGAAACTGCCCAAGGAAGTTGTCGCCCTGGAGATGAAGGCGATCGCAAAGATTCAGTAATCTTTCGCTAGAACAAGAGGCGAATACACTTAAATTAAATGGCCAACACACCCAACGCAGCCGCGCCCGCGGAACTCGCTTGGAGTCCGCGGGCGTTGCTGCGCCGCATGCGAGACGCCGATGAGATCGCGCATTTGGTCACACTGATCGCCGCGGCGACGCTCCTGCTGATTACAGTTCTGCTGGTGTATCAGCTGTGGATTCTCTCCGCGGAATCGCGGCACCGGTTTGGTTGGAGTTTCCTGGTTACCAGGACGTGGGATCCGGTGGCCGGGGAATTTGGCGCGCTGCCTTTCGTATTCGGCACCCTGGTGACTTCAGCGGTGGCGCTGGCGCTGGCAGTTCCCCTCGGCGTTGGCGCGGCCATTTTTCTGGCGGAGCTTGCGCCGCCCAAGCTTTCTTCTTCCCTGACCTTCGTGAGTGATTTGCTGGCGGCTGTTCCAAGCGTGATTTACGGATTACTGGGTGTTTTTCTGCTGGTGCCCGTGATGCGGACGACGATCCAGCCGGCGCTCAAGAAAACGCTGGGATTTTTGCCGCTATTCCAGGGGCCCGCGTACGGGATTGGTTTCCTGACGGCGGGCATTGTCCTGGCAGTGATGATCGTGCCGTTTGTTCTCTCGGTGTCCCGCGAAGTTCTGTTGGCAGTGCCACGGGACCAGCGTGAAGCCGCGCTGGCGCTGGGCGCGACAAAGTGGGAATCCACCTGGAAAGTGGTGGTGCCCGCGGCGCGAATCGGCATCTTCGGTTCGGTGTTTCTGGCCCTGGCTCGTGCGCTGGGCGAAACCATGGCCGTTACCATGGTTATCGGTAACAATCCGAAAATCGCCGCATCCTTGTTTTCGCCCGGTTATTCGATTGCGGCGGTACTGGCCAATGAATTTTCCGAAGCCACCGGCAACCTGTATTTAAGCGCGCTGATCGAACTGGGACTCGTCCTGTTTCTGCTGACGTTTGTGCTCAATGGCCTGGCGCGTCTTCTGATTCTAGTTACCACGGCGCGTGGCAGCGGAGTATTGCCCTCATGAGCGCCCGCATGATCTGGCGGAAGGCGGTGAATGTTACCATGCTTTCGCTCACCGGCCTGTGCGCCCTGATCACGGTGTCGGCGCTGTTTTTTATTCTTGGCTATCTCCTGTGGAACGGCGGAAAAGATCTCTCCTGGAGTTTTTTCACGCGATTGCCGGCTCCGGTCGGTGAACTGGGCGGAGGGATGGCCAACGCGATTCTGGGCACCTTGAAACTCCTGTTGCTGGCTGCCCTGTTCGGTGTTCCCATTGGTTTGCTGGGCGGCGTTTATCTAGCGGAATTCGGCGGGCGAATCATGCCATTCCTGGTTCGATATACGGCGGACCTGCTGAACGGTGTGCCATCGATCGTGATTGGTATTTTTGCGTATGCCATGGTGGTGATGCGCATGCATCACTTCTCGACTCTGGCGGGAGGAGTTGCGCTGGCGATCATGGTGATCCCCACCGTGTTGCGCAATACGGAGAGTTTTTTGCGCGACGTGCCGAGCGCCTGGCGCGAAGGGTCGTTTGCGCTGGGCGCCAACAAATGGCGGATGATCGCGACGGTGGTTCTGCCGGCTGCCGCGCGAGGCATCCTGACCGGTGTGCTGCTGGCCCTGGCGCGCGTGGCCGGGGAGACGGCGCCGCTTCTGTTCACCGCTTTCGGTAATCGCTACTGGAGCCCGGGCTGGATGCAGCCGACGTCGTCGCTTCCGGTCGTGATTTACACTTACGCCACCGGGCCCTATGAAGACTGGCACCGGCAGGCGTGGGCCGCTGGACTGGTGCTGCTCGGGCTGGTGCTGGCAATCAACATTTTGGTGCGCGCGTTTCTATCGCGCGGAACTGCGCACGAGAGGTTGTAACGATGAACGCTGCATTTCCATTAATGGGGAATCCAGGCCTGGCGGCCGCGACTACAGCGTCCAAGGTCAGGGCGACGACTGACGAAAGCTCGGTCAAGGCGGCGCCGGGTGGCAGCCCGCTGCGAATGAAGATCTCCAATCTCAATTTCTACTATGGCAAGAACCAGGCCCTGCACAATGTCTCCATGGACGTGGCCACCAACCGCGTGACGGCGATGATCGGACCATCGGGCTGCGGTAAGTCGACCCTGTTGCGCACTCTGAACCGGATGCACGAAACACTCCGCCACACGCGTTTGGAAGGAGAGATTGCCCTGGACGGCGTGAACATACTCACCCTCGACGTAACCAAGCTGCGCCGCATGGTAGGGATGGTCTTCCAGAAGCCGAACCCGTTCCCCAAATCCATTTATGAAAATGTGGCCTATGGCCCGCGCATTAACGGCTA
>JBGOVX010000085.1:0-14725 GCA_041478355.1 Terriglobia bacterium
ATCGGCGTCTCGACTTCCACGTAGCCCCGGGCATCAAAAAAACGCCGCAGCTCGCGGATGATTTGCGCGCGCCGCAGAAAGATGCCGCGAGCGCGCTCATTGGCTATCAAATCGAGGTACCGCTGGCGGTAGCGGAGTTCGACATCGGACAGGCCGTGCCATTTCTCCGGGAGCGGCAGCAATGCCTTGCTGAGCAGGACCAACTCCTTTACCCACACCGTAAGTTCGCCCGTCTTGGTTCGAAAAAGATGCCCCACCAGGCCGACGATATCGCCCAGATCAAGCAACTGAAACAGTTCGAATGCGCGTTGACCTACGATATCCAGCTTCACATAAATTTGAAGGCGCTGACCTGAACCGGAGATATGGGCAAATCCGGCCTTTCCGTGCAGGCGAAGGGCAATGATGCGTCCCGCGACGCGCAATGGGGGTTTGGCGGCTTCCAGGGTGGGAGCGTCGGTTAACGCATACTTTTCTACAAGTTCCGCAGGGGTGGCCGTCCAGTCAAACTTGTGGGGATAGGCGTCGTGACCACGAGCCTGAATCTCCGCAAGCTTCTTCTGGCGCTGCAGATATTGATCGAGCGGTTCAAAATGCGACAGGGATTTCTCTCCTGGAAAGCAGGTCGGAAGTATAGCGGCTGACCTTACCGCTGGCAAGGAAGGGGTGCGATCCTGAATTCAGCGCCTGTGTCGCGAGTAAAACCAGGAATTACTTCCGGTGACTTGTGCCGGAAGGATTAAGCTGGAACGGGCAAAAATTCGTAGCGGTCGATGCGCGCCGCGACGCCTCGGCTGCCATTGTGCGGCTCGACTCGAATGATTTCCGCGAAGCAGCGGATTTGGACATCGCCGGCCATGGTTTTTTCGTGGGGTAAAGTAAGAATGAATTCGATTGTTTTTCCCGTCTCGAATTCGGCGTCAATCATAAAGTAGAGGCCGCGGAAACTGACGTCCCGCGTTTGCCCCTGCCGTTCCATCCCGCCCTCCGGCCCGCCTGTGCGGATCGTTAGCGGAAGCGACATTGTAAATCGCGGCGAGGCCCGGCGTTCAGTGGAATTTTCCATAATTCCTCCCGGAAGCGAATGTCCCCGGTCCAACTCAACCTAGCACCGTGGTAATAAAATCGCAACGAGAAACGCTTCATAAGATAGTCCTAATGTGGAGATTTCTTTACTGAGGAGAGCCGAGCTTTTCACGCTGGCATAGCCAGGGCCCATGGAGTTGCACGCGACTATGATACGTGCGGCAAAACGAGATTGTTTGCAGACCATGGCGCCGGCAGCGCCGCGACCCGCAAACCGATTCTATCGCGCGCGGCGCGATCGCGGCCGGGTCTTACCCCTCGCCGCCGCCGTTTTTTTCACCGCGCGAGATGTTACGATGGCTTCAGCCTCGATTTCCACCAGCATCTCCGGCGAAACCATTCCGCCCACTTGCACCATGGCGGTCGCCGGCCGGATCTTACCGAAGAATTCTCCGTGCGCGCGACCGATCTTCTCCCATTCGCCAATGTTGGCGACGTACATGCGCGTGCGGACCACATCTTCCAGACGCGCGCCGGCCTTGTGCAGCGCCGATTCAATGTTCCGCAAAGTTTGCACGGTCTGCGCGTAGGCGTCGCCTGCGCCAACCAGTTTCCCGTCGGCGCCGGTGGCTGTGGTGCCAGAGATGTGGACCGTGTCGCCCACGCGCACTGCGCGTGAGTAACCGATGATCGGCTCCCACGCCGTTCCAGTCGAAATGTTGATTCTTTTCGTCATTGTCGCGCCTCCTGTTTTTCGCCTGGCTATTCTGCCACGAACACAGGCCCGTCGCGAAACTGGACATTCCCCAACGGTACACCTTAAGCTTGAGCGTCAGTCTTATATCGGACCGGAGTTCCCATACTTGCGCTGCAACAACATTTTGGATGCCATTGGAAACACGCCGCTGGTGCGGCTGAACCGACTTACCAGCGGATTCGACGCCGAAGTATACGTCAAGGCCGACTACATGAATCCCGGCGGATCGGTGAAAGACCGCATCGGCATCTGGATGATCAATGAAGCCGAGCGCCAGGGCAAGCTCAAGCCCGGCGGCACGATCATTGAAGGCACTTCGGGCAACACGGGGATCGGCCTAGCGCTGGTGGGCGCCGTGCGCGGATACAAACTTGTCTTTACGATCACGGACAAGCAATCGAAGGAAAAGGTGGATTTATTAAAAGCGCTGGGCGCGGAAGTGATCGTGTGCCCGACAGCGGTGGAACCCGACGACCCGCGCAGCTATTATTCGGTGGCGAAAAAACTCGCCAGGGATATCCCAAATTCGTTTTACCCGAATCAGTACGAGAACCCGATGAATCCCGAGGCCCACTACCAGACGACGGGCCCGGAAATCTGGGAAGATTCCGCAGGCAAGATCACCCATTTCGTCTGCGGCATGGGCACGGGCGGAACCATCAGCGGCGTGGGGCGCTACCTGAAAGAAAAAAATCCAAACGTAAAAATAATCGGCGTCGATCCGATCGGTTCGCTGTACTACGAATTCGCGAAGACCGGAAAAATCGGCAAGGCCAAGACCTATGTGGTCGAGGGCATCGGTGAAGACATTTTCCCCTCTACGATGAATTTTAAAATCCTCGATGACGTCGTGCAGGTCAACGACCAGGAATGCTTCATGTGGGCGCGGCGCCTGGTGAAGCGAGAGGGAATTTTCACCGGAGGCTCCGGCGGCGGTTGCGTTTCGGGCGCTCTTCGCGTGGCCAAGGGCTTGCCCAAGGGAGCTTTCGTGGTGGCGTTCCTGCCCGATACCGGAATGCGCTACTTGAGCAAAGTGTATAGCGACGAATGGATGCGCGAACGAGGTTACGTGGATTCCGAAGTGCTGCTCACGGCCGAAGACGTCGTCAACGTAAAGCATAAGAGCGGCAAGGTGCGCGAATTGATCGTGGCGGGCCCCGACCAGACCGTATTCCACGCGCTTCACACCATGCAGACGCAGGACATTTCACAATTGCCCGTATTCGAGGGGCAGCAGCCCGTTGGCGCGATTTACGAAGACCAAATCCTGAACTTGGCGCTGCAGGGCAAAGATCTCCGCAAAATGGTGATCCGCGAAGTGATGAGCGAACCACTCCCTCAGGTGCCTTGCGAAGCCCCGGTCGAGCGCCTCACCTATTTGTTGAGCCACGAAGAACCGGCAGTCTTCGTCCAGATGGACAAGGGCCGTTTTGAAATCATCACCAAGTACGACCTCATGGGAACGATTGCGGGATTGATGGAGCAGAAGAGGTAAGAGCTCGCCTTGGTATTCCAGATAAATCAGCAAACCCGTATCAAGAAACTTTAGAAGAAAATAAATCGTTTGCGGCGGCGATATTGCGGCGGCTTCGCGCTGGGGTCGGTTTGTTCGGGTTCATAGGGAAGGCTGCGGCCCTCGAACGCGGCCAGCGGATTGTCGTGGAACAAGGCTTGGGCAATTTCTTCGCCTTTGCGTTTGGCGACCAAGTCAAACGCGGCGCGAAGCTGCAACGGGCGTCCCTTCAAGTTGTGGGCGTCGCTGGCGACAAAGTGAATCCGCCCGGCGTCGAGCCACTTGTCGGCGAGTTGCTGCGCTCCCGTTCCGAATCGCCCGAGCAGGGACTGCGCCGTGATTTGAACATAGCAGCCCTGGTGCAGCCAGCGATACATCCGCTCGGGTTGCGCGCGCAACAATCCATTGCGCTCGGGATGTGTGAGGATGACCGACAATCCCGCGAGCTGCAACTGGTGCAGCGTGTCGTCCATCGACGGCGGAATCGCAAACTCGGCAAACTCCACGAGCAGGTAATTCTTCTGGTTAATCGTGTACTTTTTCGGATTCTTCTGAAGATCCCGCAGATTTTCAATATTTAAATGGAAATCGCAGCCCGTCGCCAAAGTCAAACGGTCGCCGACGGCCAACTGCAGTTCATCCCGGCGCCGACGGGTCAAGCCAGGGTCGAACTTATAAGTGGAGTTGGCATGGGGGGTGCCGACGACATGCGTGATTCCTTCGGCAATGGCCATTTCAGCCATCTGAATGGACGTCTCGAGACTGTCGGCGCCGTCGTCCAAACCAGGAAGAATATGGCAGTGGATGTCAACCATGTCTGTTTGGCAAGATACCCGAATCGGCTGCGGTGAACAATCCCTTAGAAAAAGCCGATTTCATTTTCGCCACGCCGAAGACGCTTTCCATACGCCGCTACCCGGCACATCAACTGGCGTCGAAATAAATTGGGCTCGTGTGGCCCTTGGAAAGTCCACATTTGCATTCATGAACTCTTCTTATTTCATTCGCTCCGATAGCTTACTATTTGAATTCATCGTCCCGTTTTTTTCCCTTGCCAGAACAGGGCTGCTGCCATAGCGTAGAGGTTCCATGTCTGCACGGAACCCAACTCCGCCCGGACCTGAATCAGACCGCCGGCGCAGCCAGCGCGTAATGCTCGCCATTGCCATCACTGTCCGCAGCGAAGGCGGACCCCCAGACAAAGCTGTTCAAGAAGAAACGCAAACCTTTATCGTAAACACGCATGGAGGCCTGATCGGTCTCACCGCCAAAGTTGTAAAAGGACAATTGCTTCGGTTGACGAACCGGGCGACGCATGAAGAGATAGTCTGCAAAGTGATGCACGTGGGCGGTGTTTCGGGCCAAAAGACCCAAATCGGCGTTGAATTCACGACAAGCTCGCCCCTGTTCTGGGGCATTGCGTTCCCGCCGGAAGTAAAGGTCGCGCCTGAACAAGTGCCCGGCCCCCGCAAGGGCAAGTAATTGCACGCCCCTGCCAATATCTCCCGAACGTAAACAGGATCACAACATCTGAATCCGGCCGGCAGCGCATTCGCAGGCGCGCTCAAGGCAGGTGTAGGAGTTCAATTCGCGACGTGCCAAAGGGAATATCGGCTTCGATGAGCACAGGTGTATGTGCCTCATCTTTGTTGATCCAAAGCCACAACCGCGTGTCGGTAAGTTCCTTCCCGTGATCGAACAAATGGACGGCAATGCGGAACGCGGAGAAAGTTCCCGCGGGAACAGTGACATTGCCTTGCGGCATGTCGATGCGCGCAATGGTGTCGTAAACACGCCGGCCATCAAAGACAGGCGCCCGGAGTTCCGAATTACGCTGCCAATCGGCGGCGCGCAGGGCATACAGAAAACTGACGGCATCTCGCGTGCCGGGAACAACGCGCATTGCAGTGGCGTCCTCGGGGGCGGGGTCGGCATCGGTGGTCATTCGATAAAGCGACGTTTGTTCCTTTCCCTGCTCGTGCAGATACATCTCATATTGCAAGGAAAACAGGCTGGCCGCAGAGGTGTAGGAATCAAATTCATCATCGAGGGGAAAGACCAGCCGCGTCGTATCCAGGGTATGAGCGGCGGCGCGAAAGTGCCACGCCAGATGTCCAAAGAAATCGCGCTGTTCGATGACGGAAGTTTCTATTTTGGCGGCGTTGACGGCGTATTTCGAGAATAAAACGCGATACTCCAGAATTTCACCCCTCCGGAACGGCACGGAAACCGCGGGGAGCGCCACGGGGGCTTTAGCGCGCGCCTTGGAGCGCTTGGATTGCTGCGCGCCAGCCGAAAACGAGCCAGCCAGAATCGCCGCCAGGAGTGCTATGGAGACGACTCGCGGAAGTTTCTTGTATGCGCGAAACATGCGATTGATTTGATCCGGCAAACCTAGGCCACCTTATCCCTTCGCGCCTGCTGGCCGTGGCACGATCACATCGCCCTGCCAGCACGCTATATTTAGGGTACAGAAAAATTGGCGCGGAAACCAGTTGTGTCACACGGATCGTTTCGCGGTATGGCTGCCGTGCAGACTCAGTGCCAGGTCTAGCGGGACTCCCTGACAGGTTTGCAGGACAAGTGCGGCACTAACTGGGTGAGATTGTTGACCAGTAGATCGGGAGGATACTCGGTCAGACGGTGGCTGCCAATCCCGTAGGTTACGCCGCAAACCCATGTGCCGGCATTGCGCGCGGTCTGCACATCAATCTCGGAATCACCAATGACCATGACCTGAGCAGGCGCTGCGCCGAACTCGCGCAGAATCGTTTCCACGCCCATCGGGTCCGGTTTCTTGCGCTCAAAACTGTTTCCGCCGTAAATGTAGCGGAAGTAGCTTTCCAGCCCCAACCCTTCCAGGATTCCGCGACTGGCCCGCACGGGTTTGTTTGTCAGGACCGCCATGGACATGCCGGAGAGCGCGGCGAGAGTTTCGCGGACACCGGCATACGGCGCGGTGTTGTCCAGCTTGTGGAGAGAATAATACTGAATGAAGTATTCGAGGCCACGCGAGCAATCTTCTTCGGTGGCGCCATCGCCCAGCGAGCGCGCGATCAGGCTGGAGGCGCCCTGGCCGACGTAGCTGAAAATCTGTTCGTGCGGAAGCGGACCGCGGCCCAACTCTTCCAGGGCCGCGTTCACCGCGAGGGCCAGGTCGAGTTTCGAATCAATCAGTGTGCCGTCCAGGTCGAAAATCAACGCGCGGACTTCACAAAAACGAGTATTTTGTTCCGTCATTGAATCTTGAGCAGCCTCCGTGAATCTTTAATTGTAATATAGTGGCTTGCTTTTGCTGAGATAAAGTCTCTGATGGGCAGTTGGCGTTCCGGCGCGAGGAAACATCCTGCCGGGATGCCTGGTCACAAAATGTCTTCCAAACCGGGAGGAAGTACGAATGACGGAGATTTTTCCTTTTCGAGCGTATCGGTACAATGCGGCGCGAGTTGAGCCGGCGAAGGTCCTGACACAGCCGTACGACAAAATTACGCCGGCCATGGCGGAGAAATATGCGGCCGCCAGCCCTTACAACTTAATTCCTGTCGAAAAGGGCAAAACCCTGCTGGACGACTCGCCGGAAAATAATGTGTACACGCGCGCGGCAAAGGCGCTCGACGACTGGATTCGGGCCGGAGTGATCGTGCGCGATGCCTCGCCTTCTCTCTATGCCTATTTTCAGGAGTACACCGCGCCGGGATCGAGTGACCGGCGAGTTCGCAAGGGATTCATTGCTCTGGGGCTCGTCGAGGATTATTCGTCCGGAGTTGTGTTTCGCCACGAACAGACCCTGTCGGGACCCAAGGCCGACCGCCTGGAGTTGTTGCGGAACACGCAAACGCATACCGGGCAACTATTCATGATGTACAGGGACCCCATGAAACGCGTGGATGCCCTGCTGGATGCCGCGGCAGACGCAAAACCGGAAGTCGAAATTCGCGATGAGTACGACGTGGTGCATCGCCTGTGGCCGATGACCGATGCGCGGACCATCGAGAACATCCAGCGGGAAATGGCGGATAAAAAACTGGTCATCGCCGATGGCCATCATCGTTATGAAACGGCGCTGACGTACCGCGACCAGTGCCGGGCGCGGGCCGGGCACCTGGACCTGAACGCGCCGTTCGAAAAAGTTATGATGACGCTGTTCAACACCTCGGGCGAGGGTTGGACGATCTTGCCTACCCATCGCGTGGTCGCGAATGTGCCCGGTTTTTCATTCGAAGGCTTCCGCGCCGCGCTGGGAGAACTGTTCGAATGTATTTCTTATCCGTTTGCGGGAGCCGCCGAACGCCTCAAAGCGTTCCAACAATTCCGGACCGAGCTGGCAGGGCGCGGGCAGGATCAAAGAGCAATCGGCGTGTACGCGGGCGGCGGCGCGTTTCACCTTTTCGTGCTGAAAAAGGAAGTGAACCTGGAAACCCTCTTGCCGGATGTCTCGCCGGCGCAGAGGCAGCTGGACGTTGTGTTGCTGCACCGGCTGATCCTCGGGCGCGGGCTGGGAATCACTCCCGACGCGGTGAAGACCGAAAAAAACATCACCTACGAACGTGAAATGGATGCCGCCATTGCGGAAGTCAATCAAGGGCGCGCGCAAATTTGCTTCCTGCTGAATTCGGTCAGTGTGGAAACCGTGGCGGAAATGGCCATGGCAGGCGAGGTGTTGCCGCAGAAGTCCACGGATTTTTTTCCAAAGCTGATGAGCGGCATCACCATGTACCGGTTGAAGGATTGAGCCCGGCCGCGTGACGCCTTCCCCATGAAAACAAAGTGGCATCGCCGGACCAGGCCGGTGATGCCACCGAATATTTCCATCACGAATGCAACTTGGCGGAGTTACTTTGAAAAGCTGCCGATGGCCGCTGCCTCGGAAGGATAAACTTCAAAGACTGTAACCAGCTTCGTCACCTGCAGGATTTCCTGGAATTTCGAGCCCAGATTCGAGAGCTTCAGCGAAGCGCCTTGCGCGCGTGCGCTGGTGTGCGATGCGACCAGCGTTCCCAGGCCGGAGCTGTCAATGTAGGTGACGTTGTCCATGTTCAAGACAATCTTTTTCTGGCCTGCCGCCAGCAACGACTTCACCTTTTCGCGCAGCGCGTTGCTCTCGTCGCCCAATACAATGCGGCCTTCAAGTACTTCGACGGTTACTCCACTCACTACCCGATCAGTCATTTTCAGTGCCACAGTCCATCCTCCTAGCTAAAATATTCTTGCGAACTTGAGCGATCCTCTGCCGCAACGCCACGCGGCCTCAATAATAATCCGAGCAGGAAAGATAATAGCCGCACACCGCGCACACCAGCTTGCACCGCTTTGGCTCCAACCGCAAAGAGCAAACCGGACAGAAACTCAAGGGATGCTCCGCGCCCTGCTGCTCATTAGAATCAGAGCGAATCGGAGCAAGACCGGCGCTCATGGGGCGTTCCACGGCCCGATGGTTATAACATAACCAGCCGAACGTGGGAAGTGCGCGACTCCGATTGAACTATCAGCCGCCTGACTCTGAGATGTTTTGTAGCGCCCGCCTCCCGACTCCGTCGGGACAGGTTCCGGCGGGCGCTACGGACCGCTTCCACCTGATCGCAGCATTAAACTTGACAAGTTTTGCGGGCGGACGTACGGTCTTGCGCGCAGACTGATTGGGAATCGGCTTGCATCGGAGCGTGTCCCATGCGGAAAAACGCCATGTCCACAAACATTTCCACCAGGATAGCCGCTTCGGCGCTGACCATCATATGGGGGCTGGCGTTGCTGAGCATGTTTGCTGTCCCCCTGATGGCGCAGGACGATCCACTCCTGGGCACTTGGAAACTCAATCTCGCGAAATCGACTTTTGATTTCAGCCCGGCGCCAAAAAGCAATGTTCACAAGTATGAGCCATTTGGAAGCGACGGAATTACGGCCACAGCGCACGTCGTGAGCGCGGACGGCAAAGACATACGCTTCACGTACTCCATCAAGTTTGATGGCAAATTCTATCCCGTGATTGGCGATCCTGGCCGCGACATGACCTCCCTAAAACGCCTCGATCCGTACACCGGTGAGGGCGCGAACATGAAAGACGGTAAAGTCATCAATAGCAGCCGGCACATCCTTTCCAAGGATGGCAGGACTTTGACGGTCACGCTAAAAGGGGCGAAGGGCACCGACGTCCGGGTCTACGAAAAACAATGAAAGAGTTTGGAAGCAGCGATACGAGATGGACCAAGTAGCACAGGCTTCAGCCTGTGTGCGGTTCTGAGCGGACAAGCGTCAAAACCCACAGCCTCAAGCGATCTTTAGTAAATAAAGTATGAGAAGGACAGGAAGAGGAAAAATCAAAACCTCCCACCGCTCGAAAACCGCGAGCAGTGGAGCACCCGCAGGGTCAAAATCGTTCAAAGGCTGGCGCACCCGGCTCGGAGGCGCTAGAGGCGCTTCTTAGTGAGTTCTGACAGTGACAGAATAGTCCCGGCAGGGACGAAAGATCGTAGCCCACCGCGGGAGCGGTGGGGACACGGGATACGGTAGGATACAGCCCCGGAGGGGCGACACAATGGCTCATTCGTATTCCCGAAACCACATCCATTTGGTTTTCAGCACCAAAAAGCGCCGCAATTCGATCCCGAAAGATTGGCTGGCGCGATTGTGGGCTTATATCGCGGGAATTTGCAAAAATTACGAAATGATTGCCGTGGCGATCGGCGGCACGGAAAACCATATGCATATTTTATTTCATCTTCCTCCGGCCCTCGCTCTGGCCAAGGCGGTACAACTGTTAAAGGGGAATTCGTCGAAATGGATGGGCGAACAAGGAATTGATTTCGGATGGCAGGAAGGATATGGAGCCTTCAGCGTCAGCTCATCAAATCTCGATCAGGTCACAAGCTATATTCGCAACCAAGAGGCGCATCATCGCAAATTCAGCTTCGAGGAGGAATTTCGCGCCCTCCTCAAAAGACACGGTGTGGATTACGACCCCAAACATATTCTGGGTTAGAGACGCGTTTGACGCGGGATGTGCCGCCCCTCCGGGGCTCAGCGCTTATCTGTTTCGCGTCCTCTTTTCCCACCGCTCCCGCAGTGGGCTACGGTCTTTCGTCCTTGACGGGACTAGCGCGGGCAACGCAAACAAGAAAACGCCCCGACCAAGTCGTCGGGGCGTTTTCGTAAGACCAGGACAAGTCGCCCACCGTCCGCCGCGGCGGACAGTGGAGCACCCGCAGGGTCAAAATCGTTCAAAGGCTGGCGCACCCGGCTAAAATGGCCGTACAGTAGTCCAAAAGCATTCCAAAATAAAGGTTCACCGAGAAATCGATGCGAGAGCTACTTTCGCATGTGACCCATGAAAAACCCAAGAGCACACATAGCGCGCATCTGAAACGGCGGTGCGTGCTCTGCGCATAGATATTCAATTGTGCCGTTTTCGTATGTCGTCGCGGTCATAAGAGCTGGATCCGGCTGTTCAATCTTTGTTTGGCATAGAGAGCAGACAACGGTGTGGTCACGCCACACGCCTTCGGTTCTCCACCCCGGTGCCTCCGTGTCCAGGACCTCTTGCACAGTTTCAGTCAACGCGTCGAACGCATCGACTGGTGCCCCAGGGCGGAGCAATTCAGGATGTTCAATGAAAATTGCCAAAGTGATTATTGAGAACAGATCCGGCTGTTGGTGAACCAATTCCTCGAGAACGGCTGGATTTTGCTTCAGGAATTGATACTGCACGGGGCCACTGAGCATACTCTGCGCGAGGACTCGTTGAAGAAGCAAACGCCGCAATACTTCTCGTTCTTCCATTTCCGGATAGTTTTCTTTCCCAATCCGGTAGGTCTTTGCCATTTTCTTGGCGATATACCCAGGAGATCCCAAGCCATGCTTCATCAACAGCTTGTGCCAGTCCATTTTGAAGGCTCCATCGCTCACTCGCAGAGTTAATTAGGCCTTCTTCGAGCAGTGTCCACACCAATGGAAAGGATTCCCACTCAGTTTGCCGAAAAGCTCCGCTTCTTTTCGTGAATTGAATGACGGCGACCACCCGCCTGCTCCCGTGGTCTGGCCGCCCCAAATCTTTACGCTTCCACATGTTTCGACGTGGCCAATCGCCTTGTTATTTGGATCGTTGATATACACGATATACTGCTGATCGCCCATCGGTAAGTTCCTCCTTGACGCCCAGTATACGCGAAACAAAACGGGGACTCTTGAGGGAGTCCCCGTTTCGGGTTGGCCTAAGCAGCTTTGTGACTGCACATCTTCCTGAACTTTGGCCGGATACCCCTGGTCTGCGAAGCAAAGTATGGGGCTTTCGGCTTTGTGGGATTCCAGCCTAATAAATATCGTACTGCTCCCAATGCAGCGTGGGGTCGGATTGGATGATGATGCTCTTGCGCGTGGCCTGCTCGAGTTCTTCGATCAGCGAGGACTCGCGCGTTTTGAGCGTCTTGGCGATCTCCGGGTTGACACGCAGGGTGAGGCTTTGCGCGTCGAGATCGGCGGACATTTTTCGCGCTTCCGCTTGAATCTCGTAGCAGATCGTGGGAATGGATTTGACCATGCCGGAGCCGGTGCAATAGGGGCAGGGCTGGCACAGGACGCGTTCGAGAGCTTGCTTGGTGCGTTTGCGCGTGATGCATACCAGACCGAATTCGTTGAACGAGAGGGCTTTCGAAGGGGCGCGATCCTGGCTGAGCGCTTGATCGAGCGCGGCCATGACCTTGTCACGATTCCGCCGCTCTTCCATGTCGATGAAGTCCGCCACGATGATGCCGCCCAAATCGCGCAGGCGGATCTGGCGGACGATTTCCTTCACCGCTTCGAGGTTGGTCTTGACGATGGTGTCCTCGAGACGCGTGGAACCCCGGCCAACGTACTTGCCGGTATTGACGTCGATGGCCACCAGCGCTTCGGTGTGATTGATGACGATGTAGCCGCCCGACTTGAGCCACACCTTGGGCCGCAGGGCCTTGTCCAGCTCCTGCTGAATGCCGAACTCTTCGAAGATGGGGGCGTCTTTGGTGTAAAGCTTCACCCGCCCGACCATCTTGGGCTGGAAGTGGCCGACAAACTCGACCACCTTGCTGAACTCCTCTTCGTTGTCGATCCAGATAGCGACGTAGTCGTCGCTCAAGTAGTCGCGCAGGATGCGCTCGACCAGGTTGAGGTCGCGGTGGAGCAGCGCGGGCGCGCGTCGCTGTTCTGCGCCGTTGCGAATGGTGTCCCAGGTTCGTCCGAGGAATTCCACATCCGTCCGGATTTCGTCGTCGCTTGCATCGCAGGCCGCGGTCCGCACGATGAATCCGCCAGGAAAAGTTCCCTTCGCTTCGGTTACCAGGCGGCGCAGGCGCGACCTGTCTTCGGCCGAGCCGATACGCCGCGACACGCCGATGTGATCCACCGTCGGCATATAAACCAGATAGCGGCCGGGCAGCGCGACGTGACTGGTGATGCGCGCTCCCTTCTTGCCGAGCGGCTCCTTGGCAATCTGGACGATGATTTCCTCGCCGGCTTTGAGCATCTCGGAAATGAGTTGCGGACGCCGGTGCTGTTCGTGTCGCGGGCCTTGTTGGGGGTACGATTGCGAGGGCTGGTGGGGCCGATGCTCCCTCGGACGTTCGTTCGGACGTCCGCCACGACGCCCGCCAAATCGTTGCTTGCCTCCACGACGCATGGGCCGTTGAAACCGGGCGCGCGGTTGATCGGAAATTCGCGCGCTGGTGGGCTGTTGTTCCTCGGACGGTTGCAGCGATTCCGCCGCAGTGTTCCCTTCACCGGATTGATCGCCGCGTTCTTCGGCCTGTTCCGGAGCGGATTCCGCGGCCAATGCTTCCTCGTGCATTTCATCGGCCACTGCTTCGGCTTCGGCAGCTTCGTCTTCGCGGTCGTCATGCAATGCGTCTTGCAGTTCGTCAATTTCCGCCGCATCGATGAACGGTTCAGCCGCCGATTCTTCGGAATCTGTCCGCTCTTCGGCCTCCGCCTGCGCCTCTTCGTGCTTGGCCTCGGCAAGCTGTTCGGCGAGAACGCTTACTTCCTCGTCGGAAAGAGCCGCGCCGTTGCTGGGACGAACTTCCGCGGCTTCCGCTACATTGAGATCGGGTTCGGCATTGCGTTCCGGATTGAATTCTGGAGCATGACTAGCAATTTCCGGCACCGGCACCGGCGAGGAAATGATGAATCGCGGCACACCGGGGCTGGCCTCGATGCGCACCTCGTCAACCTGTTCGACGGGAGGCTCCGCGGGCTGCTCCACGGGAATTTCTGCCGGGCGGGCCGCGTAGAGAGAATTGGGCAAACCCATTGCAGATTGTTCCGCTGTGTTATCTGCGGGGGCGGCCTGCGGTTCGCCCTGCACCGCCGGCAAATCGCCTCTAGATTCAATTGGTCCTGACCCGATCGGACCCGTAGCGGGAGCCGAGGGAAGGCGGTCCTTATATTTTGCAAGCGACTCACCGGGAAGAATAATCGGCACATAATCAGCCGGGGGCGGTTCATAGGGCTGAGACTCGCGGGGTCGCGAATCGGGAGGCCGCGGCGAAGCATATTTTGACTGGGGCAAATCGCGACCCGGCCGGCGATCGCGTCCGCCGCCTTGGCGTCCCCAGCGGCGATTTCGTCCGCCGCGTCCGCCACCACGGTCGCCAAAGCCGCCGTGTCCGCGGTCCTGCCTTTGCTGGTAAGGCGGCTGGCTTCGCGGAATGGGAGGCTCCTGTGGCGCAATAGGACTGGGCAATTGAGACGGCGCTGTCGGGGTCACCGCGGGAGCAGCTTCTTGACTGGGCGCTTCACTGGGCCATTGACCGGGGACTTGACTCGCCTGGCCGGCGCCTTCACCAGCATCTTCGGCAACCACAGACGGCGGCACGGGACTCGGACCCGTTTCCTGCGTCATGCCACCGTGAGTGGAGGGAGCAAACAGTTCGACACTTGGTTGTTCCACTTTTTGAAATTTGTTTTCGACCGGATGGGCAACGTGGTCGTACTCTTCGAGATGTTCCAGGAAATCGCTGACGTACAGGAAAGCGTCGCTATCCAGGCCAATGTCGACGAAGGCCGACTGCATGCCAGGGAGGACTCGAGTGACGCGGCCTTTGTAGAGGCTTCCGACTAAAGCAAATTCTTTTTCCCGTTCGATATAGATTTCACAAAGCTGTCCATCTTCCACAATAGCGACCCGTGTTTCGTGCGGGGTCGCGGAGATCACTAACTCCTTCGACATGAAAACTCCTCGGAGGGCATCGCCGCAGTCCGGCGGGGCGCATAGAAGAGCGCCAGGTCCCGCGAAGCGGGATTGCCGGGGAAGTTAAGCTATCTGCTGTTCTTCCATTGGGCATGCGATGCTAGCCTCGCAATCTAAGTTTCTTTCCATCGCGCCGCCAGCTTGGTCCATAGCGCGGCGCGAGCCAGAAAGCAGTTCCACAAGCTCAATTGACAAAACGCCGGATGCGGACGTTCAT
>JBGOVX010000148.1:0-9441 GCA_041478355.1 Terriglobia bacterium
AAAATCATAGCCGAGCATGTGGTGCAGGGAAACGGCCAGGTGAGTTACGAAACATCCGCCGGCCAGCTGAGCCTGCCAGCCTCCATTGTTGACAAGGTCGTGCGCGATGCGGGCTCGACAGGCGGGATGTCGGCGGACCGCGCCGCCAACCTGCCCATTGCGCCGCCGAATGTGCTGACTCCGCTTGCCAATAATGAGGCGGCCCTGGGCGCCGTGCACGATGGCTCCATCGCCAGCGATTTTCTAGCGCGGCTGGAATCCGAAACCAGCGCGAATCCTACTTCCACGGCGGTGGCCCGGGTTGTCGCTGCCGAATCGGCTGCGGCGCAATTTGAAATTAGCGTGGGCGATTTCGACCAGGCGGTAGAGCACTACAACATCGGTCTGCGCTTTGCGCCCGAACACGTGGGATTGCTGCTCGAAACCGCTTATCTCCATCTCCGGCGCAGCAAGTACTCGGCCGCACTGGATCTTTTGGAGCGCGCGCGTCACCTGGACCCCAACTCGGCGGAGGTCGCGAAACTAAGTGGCTGGGCGTATTACGGATTGAACCGCGTGGGCGAGGCTGTATCGGAATGGAAGCGCGCGCAGGCGCTCAAGCCCGACGAAGAAGTGCAACATGCGCTCGAAAAAGCGGAACGCGATGCGAAAGAAGAAGCCAGCTACCGCGAGGGCGAAACCCTGCATTTCCGCCTGCGCTACAACGGCGGCGCCGCGCCCGAACTGGCAATCGAAGTTCTTGGAACGCTGGAAACCGAGTTCGAAGAAGTATCCTCAACTTTGAACTACGTGCCGCCCGAGCCGATTGGCGTGATCCTGTACACCAATCAAACCTTCGCCGACATCACTCGTGTTCCCAGTTGGGTAGGGGCGCTCAATGACGGCCGCATGCGCGTGCCCGTCGAGGGCCTGACTTCGGTGACCCCGGAACTTGCGCGCGTCCTCAAGCACGAACTGACGCATAGCTTTGTCGGGCAGAAGACGGGCGGGAGATGTCCGATCTGGCTGCAAGAAGGCATTGCGCAATATATGGAAGGCAAGCGCAGCCGGGCCGCTGCGGCCTCGCTTTCCGCGGCCTTCGAGCAGCGCATGGAATATTCCCTGGCCGCGTACGAAACTTCCTGGCTGAATCTTCCAAAAGATACTGCCGCCACCGCCTACGCCTGGTCGCTTGCGACCGTTGAAGCCATCGTGAATGAGGATGGCATGACGGACCTCGAACGAATCCTGGATCGCATCGCTGCCGCATCCGCGCCCGAAGACGCGATTCGAGCCGTCCTCCGCGACTCCTACGCGGACCTCATGCAATCGACGGTGCAATACCTGCGCAAGGCGTATCTGTAGTTTCCTGCGGGGGAACCAACCCGAGTAGCTATCGTGGCCCTGTCGACTTCGAGTTGTTCAGTTCCTCTTGCTGGTCCGGTTTACGGCCTTTTCCTTGGATAGCATCGATGCGGGCTTGCACTTTTTCGGCGGCAGCGCTTTCTTGCAATTTGCGAAGCACGCTCGCATAGTCGCCTAGCGCAGGGATGGATTTCGGGTGGTCTGGCCCAAAATTCTTTTGCTGGATGTCGATCGCGCGTTCAACTGCCGATTTTGCGTTTGCATAGCTGGCCCTTGCGCCATCTACATCTCCTTTCTTAGTCGATAGGTCGCCCTGCTGTTCATACGCTCTCGCAAGCGTTAACAAGGTGCCTGAAACTGCGGGATTCTCAGATCCAAGAAATTGTTCTTGAGTTTGAATTACATGTTCTATGAGAGGTTCTATGTCCTTAATGCGATCTTCATTTCTATAGAGGTTAAGAAGAAAATCGAAGGCAAAAAAACGGATCCGAAAAGATCCCGGTGGTTTTGGGCCGCCTGACGACTCCTGCGTCTTGATCGCACGGACATAAAACTCCTCGGCCTGCTGATTTTGCCCCTGTTTCTCAAAGACTTGGCCGAGGTGATTGAATTCGGTAGGAAGAAAACTGGAGGCATCGGCTTCGGGCATATTTTCAATTAAAGCGATGGCGCGGAGATAAGCAGCTTTGGCATCCTCCAAATTTCCTCTATCCTGAAATTCTTGGCCCTGATTGTCAATTCCGATTACCTGATCGAAAAGTTCATCCCCCGAGTGTGGTACCTGGTCAGGGTCCGTTGGTCTTCCTTCCATGCGGTAGACTACTGCTAGAGAGCCGCCTATCATGGAACACCCGTAACCCGGAGTTTTCAGTTGGGGCGTTGCGTCGCAAAGTAGAGTAGCTTCTTGAAGCAGTTTTTCCGCATCACTGGCCCGATGCTCGGAAATATACAGCGAGGCAAGATTGCTCAAAGCCACAACTTTTCCTTCGATGCCGTAGGAACCTTGGTTCGGACTTCGCCGCGCAGTTGCAAGAGCTTCCGCGAGGAACTTCTCCGCCTTCTCATTATCTCCTTGCTCCTGATAAACATGGGCAATTTCGGAGAGGTCATTTACGACACGGGTGTCTGAAAAACCGAACGCGTATTGATCGATCTCGCGGGCGCGATCAAGGAGACCGAGCGCCTCCGCAAACTGGTGTCTTTGTGTGTAGAGCATCGCCAATCGTCCCAGATAGATGGCCAACCTCGGGTTTCTCGAGTCGTCCTGCTCAAGCACGTGTATTGCATCAACCAGGATTTTCTCAGCTTCCACAATACGGCCTTCGTTCATGGCTCTGGTTACTTCACGCATTGTGGGATCAGGGCCTGGAGGACGACTTTGCCCAAAGACAGAGGAGACGGAGAACAATATGAACGCAACCACGGCTAAAAACAGCACTGGGGGCCGTATCATGCGCTCACCTCCGTCAACTTCAATCAGGAACTACTCGCATGTTAACAGAACTTCCCGTTGGGGGGCCGCAGTTGAGATCCTACACCTAAGCGCCTTCCGATCGGCGCAGAAAACTGGTTCATGAAATGGGACATGAGTTGAACACTAGATTGAGGAAAGCAACCCGGCCAGCAGAGCAGCGCGCTCAGGCAGCGTGCGAACCACAATATTTTCTCGCGGGCTGTGCGCGCCTTCGCCGACCACGCCCAAGCCGTCGAGCGTCGGCACTCCCAGCGCCGCCGTGAAATTCCCGTCTGATCCGCCGCCGACGAAAGTTTCTTCGAGCTTTACTCCCATCTCGCCTGCCAGTGCGCGCGCTATTGCATAAAGCGTGGCGCTCATTTTTGGTTCCATCGGGGGACGATTGAACCCTCCTCGGACTTCGAGTTTGGCGCCCTGTAGGATTGGCCGAAGCTGGCGGAATTTCCGTTCGAGCGCGCGCATGTCCTCGGAATGGGTTGCGCGCAAGTCCACCACGACTCGCGCTCGCTCGGGAATCACATTGGTGCGCGTGCCGCCTTCGATGATGCCGGCATTTAAAGTAATTCCCCGGCGCGGCTGGTTCCAGCGCGAGATGCGCGCAATTTGAAGCGCGATTTCTTCGATGGCGTTGATGCCGTCCTCGGGGTTAAGTCCCGCGTGGGCCGAGCGTCCGGTCACCAGGAGTTCGATCTCGCCCACACCCTTGCGTCCTGTTTTCACGCG
This sequence comes from Terriglobia bacterium, assembly GCA_041478355.1. Taxonomy (GTDB): domain Bacteria; phylum Acidobacteriota; class Terriglobia; order Acidiferrales; family UBA7541; genus Palsa-360. The sequence continues at coordinate 3,542 of JBGOVX010000148.1, forward strand.
GCCATCTGGTCCGGACGCGGGTTCGAGCACCAGGACGGCGTAGCTGCGCTTGGCTTCGTGTTCAATCGCAGCGCGCGAACTTCCGCTGCCAATTTCTTCATCGCTGGTCCACAGAAACACGATTCGCTTTTCGGGCAAATATCCCGTAGCGGCCAGCGCGTCCACGGCGTGAAGCGCAATCACCAGGCCGCCCTTCATGTCGAATATGCCGGGTCCCCAGGCGCGGCCGCGGGACACCCGGAACGGCATTCGCGCGATGGTTCCCGCATCGTACACAGTGTCCAAATGCCCGAGGACCAGGATCTGCCCTCGGCTGCTATTTCCGCCCGGGCGCCACTCCGCTCTTACGTGATTGCCGCGTTCCCGCTGGCGCAGCAGCGTGACGCGGGCGCCACGCCGTTTCCATTCGGCCGCGACGATGCGCCCGAACCGGTCCACCGCAGCCTTATCGAAACTGGGCGATTCAGCGCGCACCATGCGGCCAAGCATCTGCGTCATGGCAGGTTCGCGATGCCGCAGCCGCTCCAGCAATGTGAGCATCTTGGTGGAACTGGTCATGGCGGGGCTATGCTAACAATGCACCTTATGGTGGAAAACTCCTTGTGGAAACCGTCCTCGGTGAATGGTGGTGGGTTAGTTGCCGATAAGCGCGTTTGAGCATTGCAGTGGCTTAATTTTTGATTCATTCCGCTGCCATACCGGCCTTTTGCAGGAACTTGCGCAAATCGCCAAAACCTTGATCGCCCTCTATGGCCGTGGTGAGTGTGCCGTCTGGAGCGACCACCATGTATGTGGGAAATATGCCAATCTGATAAGGACGCGGTAATTCGTTTTCGGTTGTTAATACCACTGGAAAGCTGTGCGCGTGTTTTGTCAAGAATTTTTCTACGACTTCACGTTCCTCATTCATCGAAATCCCGACAATCACCAAGTCTTTGCCACCATATTTGTTGTATAGTTTGTCGAGCGCCGGACCATCGGCGAGGCACGGCGGGCACCAGGTAGTCCAAAAATCGAGCAGCACGGTCTTGCCCTTTAATTCCCCAAGCGAAATCGTATTACCTTGAATATCCGTAACTACCAATTCAGGGGCCGGTTTGCCAATCAATTGTTTCTTGATGCGAGCGGCGTTCCACCGCGTAAGTTCCTTAACTTCGTGAATGCCGTTCTCCGGCAGCTTGAATAGAGTAGCATCGAGAGCGGCGCCATAGCTCATCCGCGTCAACGAATACATCACAGTTAACTGGTAACCACCCCGTGGATTTTCAATCAGTGCTCGCGTATTCGATTGGACCAATATTCCGGTTTCACCATCTATTGCTAAGCGGGTAATCCCATCCGACAGTCTCGTGATCTGGTTGTTTATTCCCGCCCGCATCCACCCTTTCACGGGCACGTCAAAGATGATGCACGTGTGGTCATTTGACCTGAATCCGCACGGATGGCTTTCCAATTCTTTTCCTTTCGCCCAATCCAATTCAAAAGAGCCGTAGGGGCCAGGCTCTGGATCGTCTTCTTTTTTCTTTTGTCGCTTGGTCCGCACATATTCATCTCCTTCCGATTCCATCAGAAAGAGGTCTTGACCGTCGAAGATTCGAATGCGATCACCTGATCCGCTTACCGATCGTTCACGCCATCTATTCTGAGACATATCGAGCACGATTTCGCGGTGCGATTCTTGATTGCCGTGCGCAGTCTTGTACGACTGGGTTACCTCGAATTCCTGGTGCAATCCAGGTAGCATTTCTCGCTTCGCCTTGAGTTCAGTCCACAATGTGCTCGTTGGTGTCTGGCCGCTGGCGCTCAACGCGATGAACATGGCTGCAACCGATAACGAAAAACGCATAATACCCCCAAGCAAAGCCGTTTCTCCGGCTTAAAACAGCCGCCAATCTTGGCGCCATTGTCATAAATCGGACCATCAAATGTCTATAGTAATAATCTTAATAAACCCCTCGAAAACGGGGATATACCTCGTCTAAAAAAAGAGCGATGCGATTCTGCCAATTTCCGATAAATCGAATTCCCGGTAACAAACCCACCACCGAACGACCCTCCCGCTAGTGAATGCTCAGACTGAACCCTTTAGCGTGAACAGCGCACGGCTCAGGGTGAACCGCATTTGCTGCGGGGCGTGTTTCGCATATAATTCACTGACCGCGCTGGCAGTATTCTGTCACGTTTTCCCGGGCGCGAATCGAGGCCATGAGATGATCTTTGATTCCGTCGGCATTCAGAAAATTCTGCCGCACCGTTATCCCTTTTTGATGGTGGATACTATTGTTGAGCTGGAGCGGTTAAAGCGCATCGTGGGCATGAAGAATGTCTCCATCAACGAGAGCTATTTTCAGGGCCACTTTCCAGGTAAACCCATCATGCCGGGAGTGCTGATTATCGAGGGCATGGCGCAGACCGGCGGTTTGCTGCTGTTGCTTGAAATACCCGATCGGGAAAAGAAGCTGTTGTACTTCGCTGCCGTGGACGAGGCGCGATTCCGGCAGCCCGTGGTTCCGGGGGACCAGTTGCGAATGGAAGTGACGGTGCTCAAGTATCGCCCTAAGTTCTGTAAACTGCGGGGTGTAGCCACCGTCAATGGCAAAGTTGTAGCGGAAGCGCTTCTGAGGTGCATGTTGGTGGATCGTGATTCCACGGACGTGCCGGGCGACGCTGCTGCAGATGACACGGTTGGTAACGGGCAATGAGCGGGATCGATCCCCGCGCGATTGTTTCCCCCACAGCGAGAATCGGAAACGGGGCGCGAATCGCTGCGTTTGCCATCGTCGGAGACGACGTCGAATTGGGAGACGAATGCGTGCTGGAGCCGCACGCCGTGGTTCGCGGCCCGGCGCGCATAGGACGCAAGAACGTCTTTGATTCGTTTTGTTCGGTCGGTGGCGATCCGCAAGACCTGAAATTCAGCGGCGAGCGCACCGAACTGGTAGTGGGCGATGGAAACAGGTTTCGCGAGTTTTCCACGGTAAGCCGCGGCACTACGCAGGGCGGCGGCGTCACGCGGATTGGCAGCGACAATCTTTTTATGGCCTACTCCCATGTGGCCCACGATTGCGTGGTCGGTAGCCACACCGTCTTTGCCAATGGCGCGACGCTGGCCGGACACGTTGTGGTGGAGGATTACGTGAACGTGGGGGCGTTCAGCCCGGTGCATCAGTTCTGCCGGTTGGGGCGCTACTGCTATGTTGGGGCGTGCACGGTCATCACGCAGGATGTGCCGCCATTTTCGCGCGTGGTCACCGACCGGGAGACCCGCTGTTATGGCGTCAATACGCTGGGTCTGGAGCGCCGGGGTTTCGACCGCCAGCGCCTGGAAACAATTGAGCGCGCGTTTCGCCTGTTATTGCGTTCCAAGCTCAACACCTCTCAGGCGGTCGAGCAGATTCGCGCCACGCTCGACGGGCCGGCGGACATTCGCGAGCTAGTCGAATTCATTGAGTCGGCGCAGCGCGGCCTGCACAAGTGAATTCCTCCTCATCCACGTCCTCTTCGTCCGTTCCCGCGCCTACGGTTCGCTGGGGACTCATCGCCGGCAACGGGAAGTTTCCATTTCTGGTGCTGGATGCGGCGCGCAGCCAGGGGATCGACATGGCCGTGATTGCGATTCGCGAAGAGGCTTCCCCCGAGCTTGAAAAAGTCGCCTCGCGATTGCATTGGGTTAGCCTGGGCGAGTTGTCGCGCACGCTCGAATTGCTGCACCAGGAAGGCGTCAATCGGGCGGTCATGGCCGGACAAGTGAAGCACAATAAAATTTTCAGTTCCATTCGCCCGGATTGGAAACTCGCCAAGCTACTGTTCTCGCTGCCGTTCAAGAATACGGATTCATTGATTGGCGCCGTCGCCGGAGTGCTGGAATCGGAAGGCATCGAGCTTGTGGACTCGACCACCTTCCTCAAGCCGCTCCTTCCTGCGGCGGGAGTGCTTACGCGGCGCGCGCCGGACGAGCGTGAAGCCGCCGACATTGCCTACGGCCGGGAGATCGCGCGGCAGATTGCCGGACTCGACCTCGGGCAGACCGTGGTGATTCGTGATCGCGCCTGCGTGGCCATCGAAGCAATGGAAGGGACCGACGAAACCATCGAACGCGCCGCCCGCATCGCCGATGGCGGCTCGCTGGTGGTTGTAAAGGTAAGCAAGCCCCGCCAGGATATGCGCTTTGATGTACCCGTTTTGGGCCTCCAGACCGTCGAAGTGATGCACAGGTGCGGTGTGTCCGCGGTGGGGATAGACGCTGGCCGGACTTTGCTATTTGACCGCGCGCGCCTCATCGAGGCTGCCGATGCCGCGGGCATGGCGATCCAAGCATTTACACCCGAGGTCACTGGACCCATCCCCGGGCCCGAGCCTGGAATCGGTCAAGGATCGGCATCGCAGGGGAACAAGTGACTCAGGCGATTCAGCAGGACCAACATTTAAAAAAAGTTCGTGTCGCCGTCGTGGGTGCGGGAGATTTCGGCAGGAATCACGCGCGCGTGTATCGCGAGCTTAAGGATGCCGAGTTGGTTGGCATCGTGGATGCTAATCCCGCGCGCGCCGCGCAAATCGCAGCCGAATTTTCCACCGAAGTCCTGCCCGATATCGAATCTCTCGCGGGCCGCGTGGACGCCGCCAGCGTGGCCGTGCCTACCGTCGATCATGCGCGAATCGGTTGCCGCCTGCTTGAACTTGGCATCGACGTGATCGTCGAAAAGCCGATGGCCGCTTCGCTTGCCGAGGCCGATGCGCTGGTTTCCGGGGCTGCGCGCGCGGGCCGCATCCTGCAAGTGGGCCACCTGGAGCGGTTCAATCCCGGGATTGTAGCCGTGATGCCGGTGGTAAGCCGCCCTTTATATTTTGAAGTGCATCGCCTCGGCGTCTTCACTCCGCGCAGCCTGGATATCGACGTAGTCTATGACGTAATGATCCATGACCTGGACATCTTGCTCGCGCTGGTGGATTCGCCCGTCATCGATATCAAAGCGATTGGTATTCCCGTGCTGACCGGCAAGGTGGACATCGCGCACGCGCGGCTGGATTTTGCCTCCGGCGCCGTCGCCAACGTCACCGCAAGCCGCGTCTCCACCGAGCGCGTGCGCAAGATGCGTTTCTTCCAGCATCATGAGTACATTTCCGTGGATTTTACGCGACAGGATGCGCTGCGTGTGCGCGTGCAGGAGCCTGGGCCTCAACCGAAATTCGATTTCACCACGCTTCCATCGCAAAAAGAAGAACCTTTGCGAGCCGAGCTGCGAGCTTTTCTGGACTCGATCCGCACTCGCCGCGTTCCGCTGGTGGACGGCGCTGCGGGCCGGCGCGCCCTGGCTCTGGCGGACCAAGTGATGGCAGGCATCCTGGAACACTCGCAGCGCGTCCAATTGGGTGCTTTCGCTCCATCACAGGAAAATAGATGATTCCGCGGATTCTGGTCCCTAAAGATGCCCGGCCGCTCGCGGCTTCGTCTGATGCGCCGCCTCGAAGACTGAGTTCGAAGCTTGATGCGCGCACTTTCGTTCCATCAAATCTACCGCATATCGAGCTGGATGGCCGCAGTTCAATTCCTTCTTATTTCCGCTTGGATGTTCTCGGCACGCGCACTGTCGTCCCGCGCGACATGCCCAATACGCCGCTGGATGCGACCTCTAGCACTCCAGACTATGTCCCGATATCCATTCTCGATTCACGCGTGGCGGTGCCCAAGAATGCGCATGCGGGCAAGATCGAGCCCAAGCAGCTCGTGGCCATCCAGGATTTGCCGGATGTCCTTGATCCCGACGTCCTCACGACCGGCGAAGTCAACTTCATGGCCCAGCCGGTGGAGGAACAGACAGCGGCCTGGAACGCCGTCGCGCGGATTGCCTCCATCGCTTTCCACTCCATCCTGATTCTCCTGATATTTTTCGGGCCGGGAA
>JBGOVX010000249.1:0-4067 GCA_041478355.1 Terriglobia bacterium
GATCCATCGCGATGTGAACGCGCGTGATTTGCCCGAAGGGTTCGAACAGCGCACGCAAATCCGCTTCCGTGGTCTGAAAACTCATGTTGCCCACAAACAAGTTCTTCATAATCTTCTCTCTTTCAATCTTTTAAGATCCACGTCCCGCGCGAGCCGTTCATCGCCGAATTCGAACCACCACGATGAGATTGAAATCACGAGGGGCCGGCAGTTGCCGACACCCGGAAGGACACAGAGGGTGCCTGACTCCCTTCGAATGCCCTATAACTATAACAGAGGTCCTCTGCAATTCCGCAGAGATTTCCCGATTTGGCAGGCTGCGGCGGGTCTTGCAGACGGCCAAATAACGCCCTTTTTAGCGCAACAAGTCTTCGAGCTGAATCTTGGTTTCGGTTTTGGCGTCGCGATACTTGATGATCACCGGCGTGTAGAGTGAAATTCCCCATTCCTTGCCAATTCCGCGCGGCACCGCGCGCGAACCCGCCACCACCACGGCTTCCTCCGGCACGATCAGGGGTTCGGTTTCGGTCGCGGCGTATACCTCGCCGCGCACCAGGTCGTAGAGCGGCATCGAACGGTTCAGGATCGTTCCTGTGCCGAGAACAGCGCGGCGTTTTACAATCGTTCCTTCGTACACGCCGCAGTTTCCGCCGACCAGAACGTCGTCCTCGATAATGACCGGCAACGCCCCTATCGGCTCGAGCACGCCGCCAATCTGAGTGCCCGCCGATATGTGGCAGTGGCGGCCGATTTGAGCGCAGCTTCCAACCAAGGCGTGAGAGTCGATCATCGTGCAATCGCCCACGTATGCGCCAGCGTTGACGAACATCGGCGGCATGCAGACGACATCGCGTCCAATGTAGCAGGCGTCACGGATGCTGGAGCCGCCGGGCACGATGCGCACGCCGTCGTCCGCCGTAAATGGCCTCACCGGATAGGTGTCCTTATCGAAGAACGGTTGCTTCCGCGAATCGATGGACATGTCCACGACCGCGCCCATGCGAAAGCCCACCAGAATCCCTTTTTTGACCCACGTATTGGTTCGCCAGCCGCTGCTCTGGGAGGCATCGGGCTCGGCCGAGCGCACGCGACCGGAATTCAGTTCCTGCTTGAATGCGCGGAATACCTGATGATCCAGGTCGCTATAGCGCGCGGGTTTGGCGTCGAACAGGGCTGTGATCTTTCTTTCCACCTCTTTAAGCGCGGTTGGCAACGTGTACCCTTTCGACCAGTTGCAGGGATTCCAGAACGGTTCGAATCCTGGCCAGACTTTCTGCTCGCGGCGGCACCAGCGGCAGGCGCCATACCGCTTCCAGCAAACCCATCTCCGCCATGGCCGCTTTTACCGGACCGGGACTTGTCTCGATAAAGTTTATTTCCAAAAGGGGCAGCCAGATGCGCTGCTGGGCCCGTGCCTTTGCGAAGTCGCCCGACACGCACAACTGCACCAACTGCGTCATCTCGGCGGGAATTTCGTTCGAAGCCACCGAAATCAGTCCGCGCCCGCCCATGGCCGCCAAGGGCAGCGTTGCGGCATCGTCGCCTGAAAGCACCAGAAACTTTTCAGGCACTTGCTGAATCACCTGCGTCATCTGAGCGATGCTCCCGGAGGCTTCCTTCACGCCGATGATGTTGTCGATTTCCGAAAGCCTGCGCAACGTCGCGGGATCGATGTTGACGTTGGTTCGCGGCGGCACATTGTACAGGATGATGGGCAGTGAAATCGCCGATGCTATCGCCTTGTAATGGTGATAGAGCCCTTCTTGCGTGGGCTTGTTGTAATACGGCGTGACCGAGAGAATCCCGTCCGCGCCCAGTTGCTCGATTTCGCGGGCCATCTCGATCACTTTGCGCGTGTCGTAGCCGCCGGCGCCGGCCAGGACCGGCACCTTGCCCTTGGCCTCTTCCACGGTAACGGCAACCACGCGCAAATGTTCCTGGTGCGAGAGCGTGGGGCTTTCTCCAGTGGTGCCGCAGGGAACCAGGAAATTGATCCCCGCCGCGATCTGGCGGCGCACTAGCCGCCGCAACGCGTCTTCATCGAGCGACAGGTCCTTCCGAAACGGAGTGACCATGGCCGTCCCGCACCCTACAAATTCCTTAAACATGGTTGTCACCTCAATCCGCGGGACGCCGCCCCGCTGGTTTACCTGACGCCTTAGCGTCGTCCGCAAAAATTACTTCTCCAAATTCATGCAGCCCGCGCTTGCCGATCACCCATTGCGCCGCCTTCAGCGCCCCTAGAGCGAATCCTTCGCGGCTGCGCGCGGTGTGCCGCAGGGTAATCGTGTCGGCCGCCGAGTCAAATCCGATTTCATGCGTCCCGGGATTCGCGCCCGCGCGGTTCGAACTGGCATCGATCGGGCGCGCGTACCCCGCGCGCTTCATTTCATCCACCAACTGCAGGAGCGTGCCGGAAGGCGCGTCTTTTTTCGCCGAGTGATGGACTTCCCAGGCCCAAGCGCCGTACTCGGCTTGGCTGGCCAGCAGTTTCGCGGCTTCCGCCACTACGCGGCGGAAAACATTCACTCCAATCGAGTAGTTCGCGCTCCAGACCACCGGCGTTCCGCTTTTTTCCGCGAACGCCTTCACGCGTTCCAGTTCTCCGTACCACCCCGTCGTTCCGACCACGGTGGGAACGCCGATGGCGCAGAGCCGCTCGATATTGGCTACGGCCACATGCGGCATTGAAAATTCGATGGCGACATCCACGCCACGGAAATTTTCGGCCGTGATTCCCTGCTGGTCCACGTTCGAATCAATGTCCAGCTTCAAGCCCACGGCAAACCCCGCCTCGGGCGCAAGCTGCTCGATCAGGCGTCCCATTTTTCCATATCCGACGATGGCAAGAGTTTTCGTCATGTCAGGCTCCCGCCCGTTTTAGCAGCAGGCGCGTCATTTGCGCGTAGGTGTCCACCGCGCCGAGCAATTCGCGCTTGGAAATCTTTTCATCGGTCGTGTGAGCGACCTGGATGCTGCCGGGCCCAAACAGGAATGGCTCTCCCCAGGCCGGGGACAACACCGGAATATCGGTGGTAAATGCCACTACCGATGAAGGAAGCCCGTCGAGCGGCGAAAAATGCATGGCTGGAAGCGTCAAAATTTCCCGGACCATCGCGCGCTCCCCCACGGCGCTCCGCAAGGTCTGATCGATCATACGCCCGTCGCCGACAATCCGGACCGCTAACTCCGCCTTCGCGGCGTCCGGAATAATGTTTGGCGCGCGCCCGCCTGAAATGGTTCCGATATTCACCGTGGTTGGCCCGAGCACCGGATCTTCCGGCAACGGCATCCCGCGAATGGCCTCGAGAGCATCGAGAAGTTTTTCGATGGCGGATTCGCCCAGCTCGGGATATGCCGAGTGCGCCATCTTGCCCGTGGCTATGATTTCGTATCGCAAAATGCCTTTTGATCCCAGCGCAATCTTGCTCTCGGTCGGTTCGCCATTGATTAAGTATCGCGAACCGCGAGGCGAACGCGCGGCGGCTTCGGCGCCGGCGCTATTGCGCTCCTCGCCCACGACGAAGAGCAGCCCGAAATTTCGCGCGCCGGTTTCGATCAGTTTTTCCGCCGCGGCAATCATCGCCGAAATAATGCCCTTGGCATCGCAGGCGCCGCGCCCGTAGATGTGCTCTTGATCTTCGCTGGAGGCGATAAATGGAGGAACAGTATCCATGTGCGTGGACAGAACCACGACGGGACGCCCCCATTCCGCGTAAACATTGAACCGGTCGGGCGAAACCTCCATGGCTTCGACCTTGCCGTCGGAGCCGGCCGCAAGCCCGGAGAGATAGTGGAGCAGGTATTCGCCCACCTGCTTCTCGTTCTCGGTGATCGACTCCATGTCGACCAACGCCCGCGTCATTTCAAATGGATGCATTCACTCCGCCAAACCACTCATTCAACTGTAGGGGCACGGTTCACCGAGAACGTTCTCCGTGAACGGCATGCCGTGCCCCTACCACAAGTCAAAACCGCATAGGCTGAAGCCTGTGCTTCAAAAACTAGAGATTGATTCTAATCCAAGGTGGGAACGGCGCGCAGGGAAAGAAGCAGAGCGCGAAGAA
>JBGOVX010000066.1:0-16571 GCA_041478355.1 Terriglobia bacterium
AAAAGAGGGATTCCTTGGCACGCAGCGTGCCTCGGTTCACCGAGAACGTTCTCCGTGAACGGAATGACGGTGCTTTGAGTTTTTCCGCAAACGGATTATTTAGGTTTTTCCATACACCGGAATTGCCGCGCCGTGAATCACGTGGGCTTCTTCCGAGCATAGGAACAAAACCACGCGGGCGACATCTTCCGTTTTTGGCCACTTGGAAAAATCCGCTCCAGGCATGGCTTTTCGATTCGCCGCCGTATCCATGATGCTTGGCAGGACGGAGTTCACATTGATGTTGAACGGCTTCACTTCGGCGGCGAGGGAATCGAACAAGGCCAGCGCACCCGCTTTCGACGCCGCATACAGCGCGCCACCCGCGGCATGATCCACCGCCGCCTTCGATGCAATGCTGATAATCCATCCCCGGTTCTGCCGGATCATGACCGGCACGATGGTCCGAGCCAGCACGTATCCCGCCTTCAGATTGAGTTGGAGCATCTGCTCGTAGGTCCGCGGGTCCGTTTCCCAGAGATTTTTTCCGCCCGCGTATCCGCCAACCGTATTCACCAGGATATCGAGACGCCCACGCATGGCCACGATATTCGCGACGGCTTTCTCAACCGCCGGCTGATCGGTCACGTCCAAAGCAAGACCCTCCGGCGGCGTCGCTCCGGTCTGCTTCACCTCGGCCGCGATGGCGGCAAATTCTTCCGCACGTTGGTAGGTGACCGCAACGCTTGCACCCGCATGGAGAAACGCCAGGGTCACTGCGCGGCCCAATCCGCCGGTGCCGCCGGCGATCAGAACAATCTTGTCGTGGAAATTCATCATGCCCCCCAATTATCGCTCTAGCCGGTATTGAATAGGGAACCTAAGACCAAAACCCCCGCCTCTGAAAAGGCGGGTACAGAGTGCTGTAGCCCGGGTCTCTTGTCCAGAGCGGATGCGAAGGATTAGACCCGGGGATTTTCATCCACGCGCAGCACGGCCGAAAAACTTACTCGCCGGTCTGTTCCAGGAGCTTGGCCACCAAGGCGGTCCATCCGGTCTGATGACTGGCGCCGAGCCCCGCGCCAGTGTCTCCGTGGAAATATTCGTAGAATAAAATCAGGTCGCGCCACCACGGATCGTTCCTGTATTTTTCCAGCGATCCGTGGAGCGGCCGCCGGCCGTTTTCGTCACGCAGGAAAATATGAGTCAGCGAACGCGAGATTTCCGCGCTGACTTCCCAAAGCGACATTTGCCGGCCGGAACCCGATGGACATTCCACGCGGAAATCGTCGCCGTAGTAGTGGTGAAATTTCTGCAACGATTCAATCATCAGGAAATTCATTGGAAACCACACCGGGCCGCGCCAGTTGGAATTGCCACCGAACAATCCGCTCTGCGATTCCCCCGGTTCATAATCCACGCAATGTTCGCTGCCATTGATGGCGAGGACATAGGGATGCGCCGCGTGATATTTGGAAAGCGCGCGGATACCATGTGGCGAAAGGAATTCTTCCTTATCGAACATATACCCGGCGATGCGCACCAGTTGCTTGCGATTCACCAGGGAAAGCAGATGGCGCACTCCATTGGGCGAGGTTTCACTCGAATCCACATGCGAGGCGAAACCCGGCATGTTGTCCAGGAACCACTGCATCCGCCGCTGGAAGCCCGGCAAGCGCTCGATGATTTCCGGCTCGAGTGTTTCCACGGCAAACAGGGGAATCAAGCCGACCATGGAACGCACTTTCAGATAGTGCTGGTCGCCATTGGGCATATGGATGGCATCGTAGAAGAAGCCGTCTTCCTCATCCCATAGCGCCAGGCCATCGGCGCCGTGGACATTGATCGCATGAGCGATATGCACGAAGTGTTCGAAAAATTTACTGGCCACGTCTTCGTAGGCCGGGTCCTCGCGCGCCAGCTCCAACGCGATCGCCATCATGTTCAAGCAATACATTCCCATCCAGCTAGTGCCGTCCGACTGTTCCAGGTGTCCCCCAGTGGGCGTTGGCTGCGAGCGATCGAACACCCCGATATTATCCAGGCCCAGAAAGCCGCCCTGAAATACGTTCATCCCGTCGGGATCCTTGCGATTCACCCACCAGGTGAAATTCAGCAGGAGTTTGTGAAACACGCGCTCCAAAAAACTCCGGTCGGCCCGGCCGCGAACGCGCTTCTCGATCTTGTACACGCGCCAGGCAGCCCAGGCATGTACCGGCGGGTTGACGTCGCCGAATGCCCACTCGTACGCCGGTAGTTGTCCATTGGGGTGCATGAACCATTCACGCAGCAGGAGGATGAGCTGCTCCTTGGCGAAGTCCGGATCCACCAAAGCGAGAGCGACGGTGTGGAACGCCAAGTCCCACGCCGCGAACCACGGGTACTCCCACTTGTCTGGCATCGAGAGAACATCGGCGTTGTACAGGTGCGTCCAATCGTGGTTCCGGCCATTCTTGCGCTCGGGAGGAGGCGGCGGCTGACCGGGGTCTCCTTCGAGCCAGGTTCGGACGTCGTAGTGGTAGCACTGCTTGGACCAAAACAAGCCCGCAAATGCCTGCCGCATCACGTTGCGCGCATCCGCGGACCGCTCTTGCGGGAAACGCCGCGCGTAGAACTGGTCCGCCTCGCCACGCCGCTGATCGAACATCTTTTCGAACTCCTCCCCGAACGGATTGGCTGTTCGGGAATGAGGATCGCTGTTGGTCAGGCGAAGCCGCAGCGTCACCGAATCGCCTGGCGCGATTTTTACCTTATAGCGAGCGGCGCACTTGGTTCCGGTTTGCGCGGGATTCACAGCTTCGCGCGCGCCGAGGAGCAAATAGTCATGGAAGCTGTCCTTGACGTACGGCATTGCATTCGTAACTCCGAAAATGCGCTGCGCATTGGTTTCGTTCTCGGTGAAGAGCATTTCGGGCGTGCCCTCGGCCAGCAGCCAACGCGCGCCGTAGCGGCTTTCCTGCGCCGCAACCACCGCCGCACCCATGAAATCCGGAATACGCCACAACTTGGGATGCCCGTGCTTCTCCACAAATGACCAAGTATTTCGAAACCAAAACGTCGGCAGCAGATCGAGCTGCGCTTCCTCCGGGCCGCGGTTCCACGCCGTGATCTTGATCAGAATATCTTCCGGCGACGCCTTGGCATATTCCATGAACACGTCGAAGTAGCGGTTCTGGTCGAACACTCCGGTGTCCATCAGTTCAAATTCCGGATCGCGCTTGCTTCGGTTGCGATTCTCCTGGACGAGTTGGTCGTACGGGAAAGCCGCCTGCGGATACTTGTACAGGTACTTCATGTAGGAGTGCGTTGGCGTCGAATCGAGGTAGAAGTAATACTCTTTCACGTCTTCGCCGTGATTGCCTTCATCCCCGGTGAGGCCGAACAAACGCTCTTTAAGGATGTGATCGCGCCCGTTCCAAAGAGTCAGCGCGAAGCAACACCGCTGGTGACGGTCGCTGATACCGCCAATGCCGTCTTCTCCCCAGCGGTAGACGCGCGAGCGCGCATGGTCGTGAGGGAAATATTCCCAGGCAGTTCCATTGGGACTGTAATCTTCCCGGACCGTGCCCCATTGCCGCTCGGACAAATACGGCCCCCAGCGCTTCCAGTGCTTGGTGCGCTGGTGCGATTCCTCCAGACGCTGTTCTTCAGGTGTCATCGTATCCTTCGCTCCGGTCCGGTGAGGGCAGGTGCGGCCCGGAAAGCCACAAGTATAGTCAGAACAAGCCCCCCGAAGTGAATACTACTTCCCGATAATAGATTGGCCACAGAGGCGCAGAGGCACAGAGAAAAACACGAACTTAAAGGAAACAGAAAGAATCCGGATTTTCTCTGTGCCTCTGTGGCGAATCATCTCTAGCGTGAGGTAGGCTCGGAGGCGGGGTGCATGCCATGTTGCGGAACTTCGTGGACCCCGCGCGTAGGCGGTTCCGTGTGCATGCGGTAAAAATGATCGAGAGGTCCGGGGCCCTTTCCGATCGAAAATCCACGTTCAATGGCTTTGGTGACATAGGCCTTGGCGAGGAGTACGGCCTCTTGCAAGGGACGCCCGCACGCAAGCTGCGCCGCGATGGCCGAGGCAAACGTGCATCCCGAGCCATGAGTGTTCTCGCTCTTGATGTGATCGCCCCCGAACATGAGAAGTTCGGCGCCGTCAAAGAGCACGTCGACCGCTTTCTCCATGTGCCCGCCCTTGACGACCACGGCGCGCGCGCCTCGCTCTACGATCTTGCGGGCCGCGGTTTCCATAGACGCAAGATCCTTAATCGTAATCCCGGAGAGAACTTCCGCTTCCGCAATATTCGGCGTCACCACCATTACGCGCTTCAGGAGCTCTTCTCCTAAATATTTTATTCCGCCCGCGTCGAGCAAGTCCGGAACGCCCGATGTCGCCTTCATCACGGGATCGAGAACCACATTGCCGACACCCGCGCGATCCAAAAATTCCGCCAATACCACGGCATTTCCGCGATGCCCCAGCATTCCAATCTTGATCGCGGAAATTTTAATGTCTTCCAGCAGTGTATCGAGTTGCGCGCGCAACTCCGCCGCGGGTATCACATTTACCGATTTCACACCCTGCGTGGATTGCACGGTAACAGCGGTGATGGCCGCGACGCCGTAGCAATTATGCGCGGAAAAAGTTTTCAAATCTGCTGCAAGGCCCGCAGCTGCGGAAGGATCAAATCCTGCTATCGTCAGCACAATCGGCGGGACCACGTTGTTATGGATGGACAATTCTTAACGCCCTCCGTGCCGGAACAGTCTGCAGAAAATTAGACTTGCCGCGCTCGAAGCGCGTAAGACGGCAAATCGAAATGTACGCGCGTGATCGGTTCCGCGCAAGAACATTTTTCTTCTGTGCGTTGCGCGCCACGCCAGTTGTCGGTTGTTCTTATGAGATATATGAGATTTGAGAACAAATACAGCGGCAGAAGTGTGGGGTTCGCCCTATGGAAACAGCCCTCGGACCACCGTAGCTTCGGCGACACGTCCGACAGCGAGGATGTAGGCGGCGGCACGCGGGTAGACGCGAAACTTTCGCATCGTTTCGTACACATCATTGAAAGCGCGCTTCATCACAAATTCAAGCTTGGAGTTGACTTCCTGGGCCTGCCAGAAGAAACCTTGCAGGTCCTGCGCCCATTCGAAATAGCTGACGGTTACGCCGCCGGCATTGGCGAGAATATCGGGCACCACGAAAACCCCTTTTCGCGAAAGCACTTCGTCGGCATGCGGCGTGGTGGGTCCATTGGCCGCTTCCGCCACGATTTTGGCCTTGATCTGGTCGGCATTGTGCAAGGTAATGACGTTTTCCATGGCTGCGGGAACCAGAATGTCGCACTTGAGCACCAGCAATTCATCGTTGGTAATGCGCCCCGCGCCGGGCATGCCCACTACTGAACCGGAGCGCTCTTTATACCGAATCGCCCGGATTGGATCGATCCCTCGCGGATTGTGCACACCGCCGCGCGAATCACTGATGGCGACGATCTTGGCTTTCTTCTCCGCGAACAACCGCGCCACGGCCGAACCCACGTTGCCGAAGCCTTGAATCGCGACTGTCGCTCCGCGCAAGGAAATCTTTTTTGCCTTGCAAGCTTCTTCGACCACATAAAGGCACCCGCGCCCGGTGGCGTCGACGCGCCCCTCGGAGCCGCCAATCGATACCGGCTTGCCCGTCACCACTCCCGGCGTCGCGTGACCCACGGTCATCGCGTAGGTGTCCATGATCCAGGCCATGGTCTGCGCATCGGTGTAAACATCCGGCGCGGGAATATCCACCTCCGGGCCGATGATGGGTTGAATTTCAGCCGCGTAGCGCCTGGTCATGCGCTCGAGTTCGCCTTTCGACATGCGTTTGGGATCGCAGATGACTCCGCCCTTGGCCCCGCCATAGGGCAGGTTGACGGTAGCGGTCTTCCAGGTCATCCAGGCAGCCAGCGCTTTCACTTCGTCGACGGTAACGTTGGGGTGATAGCGAAGCCCGCCTTTCGCAGGACCCCGCGCCACGTTGTGTTGCACGCGAAAGCCGGCAAACACTTTTATCTGCCCGTTATCCATTTTCGTGGGAATCGAAACTTCCATCACTCGCTTCGGTGTGCGAAGAATCTGGCGCAGGCCCGGATCGAGCTTCAGGTATTCCGCAGCCATGTCAAACTGGATCTGCGCGATGCGAAATGGATTCAAATCTTCGCGCGGCGCCATCCGCGGAATAACAGGTTGGGGTACCGTTTTTACTACCGTGGCCATGGACGTTTCTCTCCTTCAGTGACGCGACTACGCGCTTGCCGCGCGCCGTGAAGATCGCACGTATCGCGCGCGGCATTCCAGTGAACAAAAATGTAAAATCTCGCCCGGTTGCTTCAAAGGAAACGATATCTCGGGTGAGACATAGGTTCCGCAATAGGGATCGCGATGCAGGGGAATGGCGGATGGGGAAACTGCTTCGCGAGGTGCGGACACAGGTGCGGCGTTCCGCAACAGTGTGGCCATCAGCTTACGTATTAGCCACGCAATCCCTCGGCCCATCCAACGATCCATTCGCTCTTGTAAATTCACCCGCCCAACGCTTTCCAGCGGTCCGTCGCGGCTCGGCATGTTGCGCCTGTTCTCGCAATGCCTGATTTAAATGGCGTCCAGGGAACAAGCTAGCCGATACCACTGGGAATGATCACCTAGAGATGCGCACTAGATGCCTGCGCTAAACCCGAGTGTAGTCAACCTGGAAAAGCGGTGTCAACCACAGAACGGGGATATTTTGGTTCAACTTGTCCAAAAAAGGCGAGAAAATCACGTCAAAGCGGGGATTTTAAGCGACGCAATCCTTAACCCATTCATTATATTGTGGTTATGGTAATAACGGCGAATGTCGTAGCCAGCGACGGACTAGCGATGCCGTTCCGGCAGGCCACGTTTTATTCAGCTTTGGCGGGAATTCGATCCGTGCCCAAATAGGGCCGGAGGACTTCCGGAATCATCACTGCCCCGTCCGCCTGCTGACAATTTTCGACAATAGCGAGCCACGTACGCCCCACGGCAAGCCCTGATCCGTTGAGCGTATGAACAAACTCGCTCTTGCCCCCCTTGGGTTTAAAGCGGATGCCGGAGCGCCGCGCCTGAAACGCTTCGGTATTCGAGCAGGAAGAAATTTCCATGAACTCATTGGAAGAGGGTAGCCACACTTCGATGTCGTAGGTTTTTGAAGACGCAAAGCCCATATCGCCGGTGCACAACTGCATGACACGATAATGCAGGCCGAGCTTTTGAAGAATGCTCTCCGCATCCGCAACCAGCGATTCCAGTTCGTCGTAACTGTGTTCCGGCCGGGTGAACTTGAACAACTCGACCTTTTGGAATTGGTGCTGGCGCTTCAGTCCCCGAGTGTCTTTTCCGGCGGCACCCGCTTCGGAGCGGAAGCAGGCCGTCCAGGCGCAGAGCTTAATCGGCAGCAATTCGGCGTCGAGCGTTTCTTCGCGATACAGGCTGGTGAGTTCGACTTCTGAAGTGGGTGTCAGCCACAGATCGGTACCTTCCAGGTGGAACATGTCCGCGGCGAATTTCGGCAGTTGACCTACGCCAGTCAGCGCCGCGGTATTCACCAGGAAGGGCGGCAGAATTTCCGTGTATCCATGCGTCGCGTGCGTATCGAGAAAGAACGAGGCCAGAGCCCGCTCCAACCGCGCGCCGAGACCGCGATAGACTGCGAACCGCGCGCTGGCAATCTTGGTGGCGCGCTGGAAGTCGATAATTCCGGCGCCCTCCGCAATTTCCCAATGCGGACGCGGTTTGAAATTAAACTTTGGTGGCGCGCCCCAGCGCCGCACTTCGATATTTGCGCCAGCCGAATGTCCCACGGGCACGGAACTATGCGGCCGGTTGGGCACGGTCAGCATGAAATCCGCCAGTCGCGCATCCAGCGAGGTCGTGCGGTCATCGGCGCTCTTGATTTCATCCGAGACGCGCTTCATTTCCGTCAGCAGAGCCGAAGCGTTCTGGCCCGCCTTCTTGCGCCGCGCGATTTCTTCGCTGGCTTTATTGCGCTCGGCTTTCATTTGCTCGGCCGCGGTAATCCGCTCACGGCGCTCCTGATCGAGCGCGCGAAAGGCGTCGAAATCGATCGTGACGCCGCGATGACCCGCCATCTGTTCGAACTCGGCCAGGTGTTCTCGAAAATATCCCAAGTCATGCATGTGGAAAGAATACCCTAAGTGATGTAATTCGTGACTTGTGATTTATGGGCAGAGTTAAGAATTAAGAGTTAAGAGTCGAAAGGCAAGGCGGCCTGATTCGATTGGAGTTTTTCCCGCAAACTAAAGATCTGCCACGCTTCAACTTTCGAATCTTAAGTTCCGGGGAGCTACTGCTTGGAATCATTCACCGCTGGCGCCAACAGTTGTACTGCAGGAAGTGTGCTAGCATTTAAGGGAGCTTATCATGCCAGACAAATTCCAGCCCGAAGAACAATTCACCACGGTTGTAAAGCGAGACCCTGACAAATTTCAATTCGTGCGCTATCGCATTGAAGGGCCGGTTGCGCGCCTCACGCTTCATCGTCCTGAGCATAATCTCCTGAATGAATCGATGCTGCGTGAACTTGCCGACGGTATCGGAACCCTTGCGGCAATGTCCGTGGTAAAGCTGATCATCCTCGATGCGGACGGCAAAGTATTTTCAGGCGGCGTGGATATTGGCGAGTACACCTCCGAACGTGCGTTTTCCATGGTGGACGCATTTCACGCCGCGTGCATCGCCATGATAGAGGCCACGCAGCCGGTGATCGTGATCGTGGACGGCCCAGCGATTGGCGGAGGGGCTGAACTGGTGGCCTACGGCGACATGGTGATCGCTACCCCGCGCGCGCGTTTCGCGCTTCCCGAGATCACTATCGGGATGTTTCCGCCACTAGCATCGACAATGTTTCCTTATATCATTGGCCCCAAACGGGCTCTCGAGCTGGTGCTGACCGGCGAAGCCATCACGGCTGAAAAAGCCCTCGAACTTGGGCTGGTGAACCGCTTGGTGCCCGAAGCCAAGCTTCAGAATGCCGTGAATGAGTTGATTGCCAAGATCACGGCGCAGTCCGGGGCCGTGCTGGGAATGGCCAAGAAAGCAGTGATGGGCGGAATGGGGCTGTCCTTGCGCGACGCCCTGCACAATTCGATGAGCATTTTCTTGAATGAGCTTTACCGCCTGGAGGATTCACAGGAGGGGCTGCGGGCCCTGCTTGAAAAACGCAAGCCCCAGTGGAAGAATCGCTAGAGATCCTGCCACTTCGCCGCCGCGCGAAAGATTTGTATGGAAGACCCACTCGACAGCCCAGGAGAAAAACTGCCCGAGG
Source organism: Terriglobia bacterium (assembly GCA_041478355.1). Taxonomy (GTDB): domain Bacteria; phylum Acidobacteriota; class Terriglobia; order Acidiferrales; family UBA7541; genus Palsa-360. The sequence continues at coordinate 9,320 of JBGOVX010000066.1, forward strand.
CAGCACATCGCGGAGAGGCTCGCGACCCTGATGGGTCGCGAAGGCGCAGCATTCGCCGCAATTTACTTCTGTTAGTTTCGTTCACTCTGGCCGCTTTTACATTGACCGCCTGGATTCTGGTTCGAGTGGACTCGCCGTTTGGGATTTTGACCGGCCCTCAGGAAGTGGTTCGCGCGCAACTCCAAGCGCTTGATCGCGGGGAGCTTCGCCCTGCTTACGATATGTTTTCCGCGCGCTACCGTCAGCAGGTTTCCTTCAATATTTGGCAAGAATTGATTGCCACGCATTGGCGGATGTTTCATGCCGAAGTGTTGCGTGCAGGAGAACCGGCGCAAACCGGCGCGCAAGTGACGCTCGAGATGGTTCTGCGCGGCGCGGACCAGAAAGCTTACCGCGCGCGATTCACGCTGATCCGGATGAACGGCCGGTGGTGGATCGATGATCTCCACTGGGCGGAAGAGCCCGAGGAACACAGCACGTTTCGGATCTAGCAGGTGGATTGGCCACCGAGACGCAGAGAAAATCCAGACTCTTTCTGAGTTCGTGGTTTTCTCTGTGTCTCCGCGGCGAACTTAGCGCCGGTAAGCGATGCGTCCGGCGACGATCGTCGCCATGGGAGCGCCGCGAAAGGCGCGTCCGTCAAACGGTGAATTGCGGGACTTGCTGGCGGATTTTTCCGCTTCGAACTTCCAGGCAAACTCGGTGGAAAAGATGGTGATGTCTCCCGGCTCGTTTTCCGCGATGCGCCGCTTCCTGCCAAGCACGCTCGCGGGGCCGGACGTAAACAGTTCCACCAGTCGCATCAAGGAAAGTTTCCCCGCGTGCACAAGCTCCAGTCCCAGACCGAGAGCGGTCTCAAAGCCGATGACGCCAAATGGCGCGCGGTCGAATTCGACATCTTTTAAAGCAGGCTCGTGCGGGGCGTGATCGGTGGCGATGGCGTCCACGGTGCCGTCGCTCAGTCCGGCGATCAAGGCATCGCGATCCTCGCGCGATGCCAGCGGCGGATTCATTTTGTACCGCGTGTCATATTGGACGTCTTCATCGGTTAGCGTGAAATGGTGCGGCGTGACCTCGCAAGTAACGGGAAGCCCTTTGGCTTTTGCGGCGCGCACCAGTTCAAGCGACGCGCGCGCCGAAAGATGAGCGATATGCAGGCGGCAGTTGGTCAGCTCGCCGACTTGAACATCGCGCGCGACGGCAAGCGATTCAGTGGCCGCGGGCATACCGCGCAGACCCAGCCGCACGGATTGTTTTCCTTCCCTCATCACCGCGCCGGAAAACAAGGAGCTGTCCTCGCAGTGATCGATGACCGGCAAGTCCAGGCCGTGACAGTAGGACATCACCTGCCGCAATAAGTTAGCGCTGGCGATGGGGCGGCCATCGTCGGACACGGCGACGATTCCTGCCTGTTTCATCGCCGCAATTTCCGAAAGGGCCTCTCCCTGGCTGCCGATCGACGCCGCGCCAATCGGCCACACGCGGACGCTGGAGACCGCGGCGGCGCGTTCGACGATCGAGCGCGTCACCGAGGCATTGTCGTTTACAGGCCGCGTATTCGGCATCGGGCAGACTGCTGTGAAGCCGCCACGCGCCGCCGCTCGCGTGCCGGTTTCGATGGTTTCTGAAGACTCGCCGCCCGGTTCGCGGAGGTGGCAGTGCAAATCGATAAAGCCCGGAGCGACGACTAGATTTGTCGCGTCAAGAATTTCCGCGCCTTTTGCGCGCGCGGCGAGCTGGCCCGCCGGCGCAACCGCGGCGATGCGATCTCCATCGAGCAGGATGTCGCGGGGGGAATCGACGCCGCTTGCAGGATCGAGCATACGTCCATTGCTAATCAGCAGCATGAGAAGAATCCTTTTCCGAAGGTGCGTCCGCGCCGCCGCTGGTCATCAAGTAGAGCAGCGCCATGCGGACGGCTAGTCCGTTGGTGACTTGTTCGAGCACGCAGGATTGCGGGCCGTCGGCAACGGCGGGATCGATTTCGAGGCCGCGAATCATGGGGCCCGGGTGAAGCACCAACGCATCGGGCCGCGCCTGGCGCAGGCGCTCGGGAGTCAGCTGGTATTGCAAGATATACTCACCGATCGGCAGCGCCGGCTCGTGCAAGCGCTCTTGTTGCACGCGCAAGGTGAGCACTACATCGGCGCCTTCCAGCGCTTCCACAATCCGCGTGACGCGGCGAATCGACGTGCCCGCGGCTCCCAGGCTTTCCAGTTCTTTTGGCAGCCACATGGGAGGACCGCACAGGGTGAACCGGCATCCGAATTTTGAGAGTAGATGAATATTCGAGCGCGCCACGCGGCTGTGCAGAATATCGCCAAGAATGGTCACGTTCAATCCATCGAGGTTGCCCCGGCGGTCTCGAATCGTCAGCGCGTCCAGCAGGGCCTGCGTGGGATGCTCGTGTGTGCCGTCCCCCGCGTTAATGACCGGAACATCCAGATTCCGCGCGACAAAATCCGCTGCGCCCGACGAGCTATGCCGCATTACGATGCAGTCCGGTTTCATGGCGTCCAGCGTGCGAACCGTATCGAGCAGCGACTCTCCCTTCTTGACACTGGAGGACTCGGCCTGGAGATTCATCTGATCCGCGCCCAGACGCGAGGCGGCGGTGGCAAAACTGATGCGCGTCCGTGTGGAATTTTCAAAGAATGCCAGGGCTACGGTTTTCCCGCGCAAGGTCGCCAGTTTTTTCAGCGGGTGCCGCTGAATTTCCTGAAAGGATTTTGACTGGTCCAGTAGAAATACGATTTCTTCGGCGGTAAGCGGTTCGATGCCCAGCATGTGGTTGAAGCGATATGACACAACCGTCCTCGGAATTCTGGCCGGGGCCCGTGCAGCGGGGCCGGGGGATCAGGGCACGCGTTCGACCAGTATCACGCGCTCTTCCCCATCCACTTCATTCAGGCGAACTTCTATAATTTCGGAATCGCTGGTCTGCACCGACCGGCCGACAAAGGAAGCCTCGATGGGCAGTTCGCGGTGCCCGCGGTCGATCAGCACGCACAAGCGCACACGCTGTGGGCGGCCCAGATCAAAAAGTCCATTCATTGCGGCGCGAATGGTGCGCCCTGTGTATAGCACATCATCGACCAGCACTAGATCCTTGTCGTCCACCGGAAACGGAATTTCGCTCGATTGCAGGATGGGCTGGGCGGCAACTTTCGAAAGATCGTCCCGATACAGCGTAATATCGAGCGTACCCACGGGCACATCGACGCCGTCAATGCCTCGCATGGCGTGCGCGATGCGGTTAGCCAGGGGAACACCACGCCGCCGCACTCCGATCAGGGCCAGGTTCGCCGTGCCACCACTTTTTTCCACGATTTCATGGGCCAATCGCTGCACCGTCCGGTCGATCTCGGTTGCGGTCATCAATTGCGATTTTTCGACGATACGCATTGGCGGATAATGCTAGCACAGAGGCAGCCGGTCTCGAAGCCCGTTATCGGAAACCTGGGGAATGCGTCTAATGGGCGAGAAGGCTCTCTTGCTGGCAAAGCAGCCCAAATTTTCCACAATCATGAGACGCGAGGGTGCTCTCCCGCGTGCTAAAATTCCCCGAGTGACTGTGCCAGACCCAGTAGACCTCTCCGTGAACGTTGGCGCATTGCGCCTCGCCAACCCTATTCTCGCCGCCAGCGGCACTTTCGGATACGGTATCGAGTTTGCCCACCTTGTGAACTTGAACCGCCTCGGCGGGATCGTCGTGAAGGGGCTTTCGCTCGAGCCGATCGAGGGGGCGCCGGCGCCACGGCTGTGCGAAACGCCTTCCGGAATGCTCAACGCCGTGGGATTGCAAAACATCGGCGTGCAAGCGTTTGTGGCCGAGAAACTGCCCGCGCTGCGAACGTATCGGACCGCTGTGATCGCCAACGTATTTGGCTACACGGTCGAGGAATATGTGGGGGTGATTCAAGCCCTTGAGGACGCGGAAGGCTTGGCGGCCTACGAACTGAACATTTCCTGCCCCAACACAGCGCACGGGGGAATCCAGTTCGGAAGTGATCCCCTTTTGGTCTCCGAGGTTGTAGCCGCTGCCCGGCGCGCTTCCCGCCGCCCTCTCTGGGTTAAACTTTCGCCCAATGTGACCGACATTGCGCTCATAGCGCGTGCTGCCGAGCAGTCCGGCGCAGACGCTCTCACCGTGGCCAACACTTACCAGGCCATGAGCGTCGACATTCGAACGCGGAAATCCCGGCTGGGCCGGGCGACCGGCGGGCTTTCCGGTCCTGCCATCAGACCGATCACGCTTCGACTCGTGCATGAGGCGAGGAAATCAGTGAAAATCCCGATTGTGGGCCTGGGCGGAATCGAGAAGGTTGAGAATGTGTTGGAATATCTCATTGTTGGGGCTACGGCGGTGCAAGTTGGCACGGCCAGCTTTTCTGACCCTCAAGCTTGCGAGAGGATCGTCAACGGTCTCGAGCGAGCATGCAATGAGTATAAGATTAATGCAATCAGTAAGTTAACTGGCTCCTTAGAGGTCGATTTTGCTTGAATCAAGGGTCACTGGGTGATATTATTTGGGTTGGTTCGCGGCTTAGGGGGAGCAAAATGCGCAGGCGACTTTTCATGTTTTGGGCCGCTTTCCGTTGGCTGCCATTGATGTTTCTGCTAGCTCAGGGTTTGGAAGCCCCCTTGGTAGCTCATCCCAGCCAACCCATTAAGCCCATTCGAGTTTGGTCGGCCCGGGCAAGCTGGTATGGCGGCAAGTTTCACGGGCGCAGGACAGCCAGCGGCGAGAAGTTCGACATGTATGCGTCCACTGCGGCCAGCCCCGATCTCCCGTTTGGTTCCTTGATTCGCGTATATAACCCTAAGACTCATGTAGGACAGCTGGTCCGAATTAATGACCGAGGTCCTTTCGTGGAAGACCGTGATCTGGATCTCTCCTATCTGGTAGCCTGCCGCCTGGGGATGCAGGAGCAGGGTATTGCGCGCTTGCGGGTCGAGCTACTTGAGGTGCCAAAACGCCCTTGACCGATCGAGCTCGGCAAAAGCTCATCCTGGCACTGGATTCTCCCTCCCTTGAGGCCGCATATGACTTGGGCCTACCACTCGCTGGCCTGGTTGGTATGTTCAAGATAAACACACACTTATTTACATCCGCAGGCCCCGCTGCGGTTGAAAAGATACGCGCGCTCGGCCCCGGTATCTTCCTGGATCTGAAGTTTCACGACATTCCGAACACTGTCGCGGGCGCAGTTTCCGCTGCCATCTCTTTGCCTGGGGTGCGCCTGCTGAACGTCCATGCCCTGGGGGGGGTGGAAATGATGCGAGCGGCGGCCGAGGCCCGGGACAGATCCAAACTGCCAAAGTCGCAGCGGCCTAAGGTATTGGGAGTGACGATCTTAACCAGTATGGATAATGACGCCCTGCGCCAGGTGGGCATCGCAGGCCCGGCGCTGCGGCGCGTCGTCAGATTGGCTCGGCTCGCCCAGAAAGCAGGTCTCGATGGCGTGGTGGCATCACCCCAGGAAGTGCGCGCGATTCGCCGCACCTGCGGGAAAGATTTTCTAATCGTTGTTCCCGGCGTTAGACCTGAGCTTAAGGAAAACTCAAAAGACGCGACAAAGCACAAGAGAGATGACCAAGCGCGCATCGCAACTCCAGCGCAAGCGATTCGTGCCGGAGCGGATTATCTGGTGATCGGCCGGCCAATCACGGCGGCTCCTGACCCGGAATCGGCCGCGCGGGCAATACTCGATGAAATCTGCTCCGCTCTCGCGCGAATATAATAGTGCTTGACGGCACTATTCTGGCTAGCGGCAATTAGGATTGAACGTGCTATACTCAAGTTCTTGAGTCATCACCAGTACTCGCTAGAGCGGCGGGATACGACTCAAAAGGCAGGTACATTATGGGAGAATTCAGCCCATTTCATTGGTTAGTGGTTTTAGCCATAGTGGTGCTCCTCTTCGGCGGCAAAAAGATTCCCGAAGTTATGAAAGGCTTGGGCGAAGGGATTCGGCATTTCAAGGAAGGCATGCGCGGCGATACGCCAGCGCCCATGCAGACCACCCAGGTGCCACCGCCTTCGACCACCACGGTGACCGAGGAAAAGAAGTAATCCTTCGGCTCGACGGATATTGAATGCGGTCCATGTGGCCGCCCGTTGCTTTTCTTTACCCCTCGCCGGACCAGCCTAGCTCTCGAACAAGTGCGTACAGCCTTGCAAGAGGCAATCCCACCACGTTGAAAAAGCAGCCTTCTATCGCGGGAATGTAACGTCCAGCGAGACCTTGAATCGCGTACGCCCCAGCCTTATCCAATGGCTCGCCGCTCGCTACATACGTTTCGATTTCACCGCCATCGAGCGAGACAAACGTTACCGCCGTGCTTTCCACTGCGGTGCGAATCGCGCTATCCGGCAATCGCAGCAGGAAGAGTCCGGTAAGAACGTGGTGAGTACGCCCGCCGAGAGCGGCCAGCATTTCGCGAGCGTCCGCAGCGTCGCGAGGCTTGCCGAAAATTTTGTCCCCAAGCTCGACGACAGTGTCAGCGCCGATGATAATGGATTCTCCCGTGCTGCTGCTTAGTTGCGTGGCGGCGACGCGGGCTTTCGCTTCCGCCAGCCGCGCAACCATTGCATGCGCGGACTCGCCGGGACGTCGCTCCTCCTCGACATGCGCCGGAAACACTTCAAACGCGATGCCGGCATCGCGCAGTATTTCGGCACGGCGCGGCGAGGACGACGCCAGGATCAGCTTTATTTTTTGTGAGGACATATTGCGGTACGCATCGCCACGAATTTCCATTTCAGACTGGAATCTTTCATTGAAGCAGCTTTTACTGTAGCCCGCGTCTTTAGACGCGGGGCCGTTCTCGACGGCTCCTACAAAACCACCGATTCGGTGTATTCGCCGAAAACGCGCCGCAGCGCGTCTGAAATTTCACCGACCGTGGCCAAGGCCTCGACCGCTACCGCAATGGCGGGCATGAGATTTTCGCCCGAGCGCGCGCGTGCTTCTACCTCGGAAACAGCGGCCGCCGCTGCGGCGGAATCGCGGCGCTTGCGCAGGGCCCGGACACGCTCGATCTGCGCGCGTTCGTTGTCCGGATCGATGCGCAGCGTGGGGATGGGCGTCTCTTTTTCCGCGACGAACTTATTTACGCCGACAACGACTTGCTCGCCGCGCTCGATGGCCCGCTGGTATTCGTAGGCGGCCTTTTGGATTTCTCCCTGGACATACCCGGCCTCAATGGCGCGAAGCATTCCGCCCAGCGCATCGATCCTGCCAATGTA
>JBGOVX010000093.1:0-13810 GCA_041478355.1 Terriglobia bacterium
CGCCCACCAGCCCGAGAATCACGTTGGCAATGCAGCCGAAGCCCCGACCGCGGGAAACTACTCCCGCAAGCCAGCCTGCGATCAAGCCGACAATTATCCATCCGATCACGGTGCGTGGCACGGTGAAGAAAATGAGGTGCACGGAGTGCTCCATTCTACAGTTTGCGGAAAAACTCTCAACGCTGTCATTCCGAGGCAGGCTGCCTGCCGAGGAATCTTTCTTTTCTTGGGATTAAAACAAAGAGAGATTCCTCACTTCGTTCGGAATGACAACCAAAAGTACTTTTCCCGCAAAATGTCTACGCGGGTTCCTGCTGCGTCATGCAGTGTATCGTACCCAGGCCTAGAACCAAATCAAGACACGCGATTCCGATAACCTTGCGGCCGGGGAATAAATCAGCGAGCTTCGCCAGGGCCAGGGCATCTCGAGGATCGTTGAACGTGGGAACCAGCACCACCTGATTGGCGATGTAAAAATTGGCGTAACTGGCAGGGAGACGCTGCCCATCGAAGTAAACCGGCGCCGGCATAGGCAGGGTTTCAACGCGCAGCGGGCGGCCATCCTGATCTTTCATCTCGCGAAGCAAGGCCAGATTTTCCTGTAAGGGCTGATAATTGGTTTCGGAAGGATCGTCTTCGACGACGGTGATTACCGTGGTGGGATTTACAAAACGAGCGAGATCGTCGATGTGGCCGTGCGTATCGTCGCCGGCAATTCCATTGTTGAGCCACAGAACGCGCGTAACGCCGAGATAGTCGCGAAAGATCTGCTCCACTTGTTTGCGGGAAAAGCCCGGATTGCGAGCCTGAACCGGACTGAGCAGGCACTCCTCGGTGGTCAGCAGTGCTCCCAGGCCGTTGACGTCGATGCTGCCGCCCTCCAGAACGATACGCCGGTCCTTATATTCAGGACGCCAGGTGTTCCAATGGAGCTTGGTCGCGAGTTTTTCGTTCGCGGCATCGTCTTTTTTCCAGTCGTTATATTTCGCCCAGGCATTGAAGTGCCAGTCGGTAACCGCGATTTCCCCTTTCGTCTTGCCCTGGGTGTCGCGCACAAAAATCGGTCCGAAATCGCGAATCCAGCCTCGATTTGTAGGGATGCGGAAAAAATCAACGGCGGAAAGATTTGCGCCCGCCTGTTTGAGCATGCGAATAGCGGCGCGCTCCGCTGGTTGGTTTTCCACCAGGATCCGCACGCGCTCGACCTGAGAAAGATGGCGGACGATATCCGCATAGACCCACGGGATGGGAGCAAACTTGCCGGGCCAATCCGTTTTTTCATGCGGCCAGGAAAGCCAGGTGGCCGCGTGCGGCTCCCATTCCGCGGGCATGCGGAAGCCAAGTTCAAAGGGAGTGGATAGTTTTACGCGCGAAGGTGTCACTCGAGCCATCGCTCCAGGATGGGGGAGTAGGCATCGATCCGGCGGTCGCGCAGGAACGGCCAGTTCCTGCGAACTTCCTCGACCCGGCCGGGATCGCATTTCACCACAAGGATTTCTTCCTTGTCCGGGGAGGCTTCGGCAAGAACCTGGCCAAAGGGATCGCAGACAAAGGAATGGCCCCAGAATTCCAGGCCGCTTTGGGGAGGGCCTTCAAACCCTACGCGATTTACCGCCGCGACAAACACGCCATTGGCAATGGCATGCGAACGCTGAATGGTGCGCCAAGCGTCCAGTTGAGCGGCGCCGAATTGCTGTTTTTCCGAAGCGTGCCAGCCGATCGCGGTCGGATAAAACAGGATGTTGGCTCCGCCCAAGCTCGAGAGCCGCGCGCCCTCGGGATACCATTGGTCCCAGCACACGAGCACGCCAATGCGGCCAAAGCGCGTGTCGAAGTTGGGAAATCCCAGGTCGCCCGGGGTGAAATAGAATTTTTCGTAGTAGAGCGGATCGTCCGGGATGTGCATCTTGCGGTATTTGCCGAGCAGTGAGCCATCCGCGTCCAGAATCGCGGCGGTATTGTGATACACGCCGGCGGTGCGCCGTTCGAACAGCGATCCGATAATGACGACGTTCAGGCTGCGGGCAAGTTTGGAGAGAGCTTCGGTGGAAGGGCCCGGAACCGGTTCGGCCAGGTCAAACAGATCTGCATTTTCCTCGCGGCAAAAATATTGCGAACGAAACAGCTCCTGCAAGCAGATGATCTGCGCCCCTCGCCCCGCCGCTTCGCGAATGCGCGCTTCGGCCTTGGCGAAGTTCTCCCGAGGATCGGGGGAACAACTCATCTGGATCAGGCCAATGGTGAATTCTTGCGCCATCAGGGAATCATAGCATTATTTTTTATTGTGACGCGCAGAAGTGCGAGGCGTGAGCGCTCAGTCGTCTTCGCCAATCATGATGGCTGCGGCGAGCACCGTGGTCCACAGTCCTCGCTTATCGCCGACGGCGGATTGCGTGATATTCATGGTGCGGACGATCTTATTCGAAATGCGATAGACTTCTTTTTTTTCGTCCCAGGACAGATCAGGATCGAACTCGACATTGAGCGTGGTGGCCAGCATTTCCGCGGCCAGCTCTTCGGTGTATTCGCCCGCGACTTCCTCGGTTTCACCGAACGAGTGGTGTTCGGAGAGATAGCCGTACATGGATTTATCCGCGGGGAGCGCCAATCCGATGCCCGCGGCGATCAGGCGGTGCGCCTCACGCGTCGAGTTTTCGCTGATGACTGTGAACGCAACCTGGCCGGGCTTGATATGCTTGAGCCCTTCGCTGCGCGAGATCAATTTGCAATTGGGAGGAAAAATAGAAGACACGCGGACGATGTTGCATGCCGCTATCCCCGCGCTGCGCAGCGCCAGCTCAAAACTCGAGAGCCTTTCGCGATGCTTTCCGACGCCTTTTGTGAGGAATATCTTTTTCGCGACGAACGCCATGAGGGTGCCGAGGTGCGCTGTCTCCTATGTGGTTCCTGGGAATCGCGCGAAAAAATTCACGCGTGCGAAAAAGTAACAAGAACACCGCGCAGTGTCAATCAATTTCCCGCCGCCGCGTGAAATAACTATGCCAGGTCAGGCGGCGCGACGCTACAAACTCGAAGTGGCGATGGGAAAAACAATCGGCGGCGGAATGAGTCTAGGTGATCTGGCAAAGTTTCAGGAAACGGTGCAAGACCGGGCTCAAGGATACCAGCGCGCGCAAATCCTTTTGCGTAAAGTCCGGTCCGGCATCGGAAAGGGAATAGCCCTTGCGCGAAATTTGCACAACCCCTTGCACTACATTTCCATCCACGATCGGCGCGCTTACGATCTTCTGAATCGACTCACCCGGTTTGCGTCCGAGTGGCACGCCTTCGAAGACGGTGGCATGGCGCGTCATGCTGAAATTATTCATCACATCCGCGCGGTTTTCACGCGCGGTTCGCGATGCCAGCGCCATCGAGTTGCTCAGCGGGATTGTGCCCACCCCGGCAAGTTTTTCGGGGATCACGAAATTTAAATGCTTCTCTTTCAAATTCAGGGCCAGAATGGCGACTTCGTCAGGGGCCACCCCAAACATTTTTGACAACGCCAAACCCAGATTCGCAAGCGCAAACGTGTCCGGGGGTTGTCCACTTCGGTCCATGTCGTCTATCAGAGATTCGAGTTCCGCGATTTGACCTTCACTCATAGTGGGCTCTCCCAGCCGGATTCTGGAACAGTTATTATATCCAATTATGTGGGAAGCGTGGAACGGCATTCTTATCTTAATTCTTTGCACGGGCCGTCTTGAATTCTTCGGTAGAATTACCTATACTCAATTTCCTGTTCAAGTTGAGCCGGACCCGGGATGTCTGCCAGTGAAGCGGATTGAGGAGAATGCCGCCAATTTTGCCTGTGTAAATTCACGATCCATTGTATTTTTAGATAGGAAACGAGCCGGCAGGCTCATGGTGTGTAGCGGAGCGGGGATGAAATCAGGAGTCGTGCGATGACAGAGTCAACGTTGGCAAACAAAGGCACCGCTCGAGGCGAGCGCGTGGCCGTGCGTCACCCTATTCCATCGAATCGCCTGGTGGCCATTTGGGCCAGCGTGATTGGCAAAAAAATCGTGATGGCGGTAACCGGCGTCGTTCTGATCCTGTTTGTTCTCGCCCACATGGCAGGCAACCTCAAGATTTTTTCCGGCCCCGAGGAAATCAATGCCTACTCGCGGTTTTTGCGTGAAGTGGCTTATCCGGAGTTCGGCTACGGACAGCTTCTGTGGATTGTCCGAACCGTGCTTTTTATCTGCGCGCTGCTCCATATCATTGCCGCCATCCAGCTCACTCGTTTGAGCCGGCAGGCGCGCCCGGTGGATTATGCCGCCAAGAAGGATATCGAAACAACCTGGGCCGCTCTGACGATGCGTTGGGGCGGCTCGTTGCTGGCTGTCTTTATCATCTTCCACCTGCTGCACTTCACCGGCGGGGTAGTGGGGTTTCAGCCGGGGCAGTTTGAACATCTGATGGTCTACCAAAACGTGATTGCGGGTTTTTCCGCATGGCCCATCGCCGCGTTTTACATCGTGGCGATGTGCGCGTTGTGCTTGCACCTGGATCATGGAATCTGGAGCATGCTTCAGACCCTGGGATGCACCACGGTACAGAACACCAAGAGCCTTAGATTGTTTTCCCGGATCGTGGCCATCGTGATATTCGTCGGTTTTATCTCAGTGCCAATTTCGGTGCTCGCAGGCTGGGTGCGCTGAGAGGAGAGAGATGCTCGAATCCAAGATTCCGTCCGGTCCGATAGAACAGAAGTGGGATAAGGCGTGCTTCGAGATGAAGCTGGTGAACCCCGCCAACCGCCGCAAGCACAGGGTGATTCTCGTGGGCTCCGGCCTGGCCGGCGCAGCCGCCGCGGCGTCCCTGGGCCAGCAGGGCTATAACGTGGACTGTTTTTGCTTTCAGGACAGCCCCCGCCGCGCGCACTCGATTGCCGCGCAGGGCGGCATCAACGCCGCCAAGAACTATCGCAATGACGGCGACAGCGTGTTTCGACTGTTTTACGACACGGTGAAGGGCGGGGACTTCCGTTCCCGCGAGGCCAATGTTTATCGCCTGGCCCAAATCAGTGTAAACATTATTGACCAGTGCGTGGCGCAAGGCGTTCCGTTTGCGCGGGAATACGGCGGCCTGCTCGACACGCGTTCTTTCGGGGGGGTGCAAGTTTCACGCACGTTCTACGCGCGCGGTCAAACAGGCCAACAATTATTGCTGGGGGCTTACCAGGCGCTGGAGGAACAAGTTGCCGCGGGCACTGTGAAGATGCACAGCCGCACCGAAATGCTGGACCTGGTGCTGGTCAACGGCAAGGCACGCGGAATCGTCACGCGCGATCTGGTGACCGGCTCAATCGACAGCTATGCCGCCGACGTGGTTGTCCTGGCGACCGGCGGGTACGGGAACGTTTTTTATCTCTCGACCAACGCAAAAGGCAGCAACACCACGGCAATTTGGCGGGCGCACCGGCGAGGGGCTCTATTCGGCAATCCTTGCTTCACGCAAATCCATCCGACATGCATCCCCGTCAGCAGCGAGCACCAGTCCAAGCTGACGCTGATGTCGGAATCGTTGCGGAACGACGGGCGCGTGTGGGTCCCCAAAAAAAGGGGAGACCATCGAGCCCCCGGGGCCATCCCCGAGGACGAGCGCGATTACTACCTGGAGCGCAGGTATCCGAGCTTCGGCAATCTGGTGCCTCGCGACGTGGCTTCACGGGCGGCCAAAGAAGCCTGCGACGAAGGCCGCGGCGTTGGGCCAGGGGGCCAGGGCGTCAACCTGGACTTCGCTGACGCGATCCACCGGCTGGGAGAGGCGCAAATCCGCGAAAAATACGGCAACCTGTTCGACATGTATGAGGAGATCACCGGAGAGAACGCCTACAAAGTCCCGATGCGAATCTTTCCCGCGGTCCACTACACGATGGGTGGTCTGTGGGTTGACTACCAGTTGATGTCGAGCGTCCCGGGGCTTTTCGTCGCCGGGGAAGCCAATTTTTCCGATCACGGCGCGAACCGCCTGGGGGCCAGTGCTCTGATGCAGGGTCTGGCCGACGGATATTTTATTTTGCCGTACACTTTGCCGAATTACATCGCTTCGAACACGCTTGAAAAAGTGGACACATCGCATCCCGCCTTCGCCGCCGTCAAGCAAGAGGTTACCAAACGCGTCGCGGCCCTGGTCAATGTGCGTGGAAAGCGGACCGTCGATTCGTTCCACAAAGAACTGGGGAAAATCATGTGGGAGAATTGCGGAATGGCCCGTTCAGAGGCTGGTCTGCGAAGCAATCTTTCGCGGATTCCCGCGTTGCGCGAGGAGTTTTGGAACACGATCAATATCGTGGGGACGGGCGAAGAGTTGAACCAGTCGCTCGAAAAGGCGGGCAGGGTGGCGGACTTTCTGGAATTGGCGGAACTGATGTGCATGGACGCCCTGCAGCGAGCGGAGTCGTGCGGAGGGCACTTCCGTGTGGAGAGTGCGACTCCGGAGGGCGAGGCCAAACGCGACGACGCAAATTTCTCCTACGCGTCGGCATGGGAATGGAAGGGTGAAGGCGGGCGTTGGGAACTTCATAAAGAGCCGCTCGCCTTCGAGCACGTTCACCTGACCCAGAGGAGCTATAAGTAATCATGAACCTCACACTAAAGGTCTGGCGGCAACACGACGCGAGCGCGACCGGGGGATTTGCTACCTACCAGGTACAGAACGTGACTCCGGATATGTCGTTCCTGGAAATGCTGGATCTCCTCAACGAAAACCTGCAAGGGAAGGGCGAAGCGCCGGTGGCATTCGAACACGATTGCCGCGAAGGCATTTGCGGCTCCTGCGGTTTTCTGATTAATGGCGTAGCCCACGGGGGGCGGCGCGGCACTACGGTTTGCCAGCTCTCCATGCGGTTTTTTAAGGATGGTGATGCGCTAACGCTCGAACCTTGGCGGGCGCGCGCGTTTCCAGTGTTGCGCGACCTGGCCGTGGATCGGTCCGCATTTGACAGAATCATTCAATCCGGCGGCTACATCACCGTGCCTACCGGCGGCGCTCCGGACGCGAACGCGATACTTGTGCCGAAACAGGACGCGGAAACCTCAATGGACGCCGCCGCTTGTATCGGGTGCGGCGCCTGCGTGGCGGCGTGCCCCAATGCCGCCGCAATGCTGTTTACATCCGCCAAAGTCACGCATCTCAACTCACTTCCCCAGGGCCGGCCTCAACGCGATCAGCGGACATTGGATATGGTGGCTACCATGTCGTATGAACTGTTCGGCAGTTGCACCAACCATGGCGAGTGTGAAGCGGTGTGCCCTAAGAAAATTCCCCTGGAGTTTATCGGAAAGTTGAACCGCGACCTGCTTCGCGCTACTTTGCATCACCGGGGCGAATAAGCGCGCCGGAGGCCGGGTCTCCCCCGGATCAGTTGGAGTAGAAGATCGGGCAGTCCAGTCAGAAAAAATACGGCACGATATTCGCCGTCACTACGTAGCAGGAGAAATCCGATGCGACACAAAAAAACAGTCCTCTTGCTTGCAGCTCTCTCCTTTTTGATTGCCGCGGCTACCCGTGCGCAAACTCCCGGCAGTGCCCCGGCGAAGAAGCCGGCAACGGCCTCAAAAGCGCCCGCGCCAGCCAAGGCTGCGCCTTTTGATCCCGCGCTGCTGCAGCCTGCCACGCTGCGCGCGAAGGCGCCTGAGGTCTATGAGGTCAAGTTCGTTACAACGGCGGGAGATTTTACCCTTCAGGTCACGCGCGCCTGGGCCCCGGCCGGGGCCGACCGCTTCTATAACCTTGTCCGCCATCACTTTTACGACGGCGCCAGTTTCTTTCGCGTGCTGCCTGGATTTATGGCGCAGTTTGGATTGAGCGCGTACCCGGAGGTTTCAAGAGCATGGGAACAGGCCAACATCAAAGACGATCGCGTCGTGCAAAGCAATCATCCCGGGTTCATCTCGTTCGCCATGGCCGGACCCAATACACGGACCACGCAGGTATTTATTAACTACGGAAATAACGAGGCTCTGGACAAGAGCGGCTTTTCCCCTTTTGGGATGGTTACTGACGGCATGGAATCCGTGACCAAGCTTTACAGCGGTTATGGCGAGGGTGCGCCCGATGGCCACGGCCCGAGCCAGGAACTTGTCGGGACGCGAGGACGGAGTTACCTGGAGAAGAATTTCCCAAAACTGGACAGCATCAAGACGGCCACGCTGGTTCCTGCCGCGGCGAAACAACCCGCGAGCAAGTAAATGGGCAACAAATAAGACTCACTGCATTTTTGATTGAACCCTGACTTGGTTTCGGCTGATTAATACTTGACGTATTTGCTGTTCCAGAACAAGCTGAGACAATGGGTTTTACCGGACTAGGGAAGCGTGCCGCCGTCGTCCAGGAACAACCGGGCGCTGTGAGGTCCGTGTGGGCCGGCAGTTTGGCCCGCGGGGCATGGCTCGAAAAAGATCAGACCATCGTTGTTTGTTTTGCCCTCACTGCTTGTCTTATCCACTTTTTATTTAACGGCGGCTACGGATATTTCCGGGATGAACTTTACTACGCGGCTTGCGGGGAGCATCTCGCTTGGGGATATATTGACCAAGCCCCGCTGATCGCCGTTATGGCCCGCTTGACGCGCGCTCTTTTTGGAGATTCGCTGCGGGCCTTGCGGTTTTTTCCGGCACTGGCGTCAGGAGCGAAAATATTCCTTGCGGGTTGGATTGTCCACGAACTCGGCGGACGCCGCTATGCCCAGGTATTGGCGGGCACAGCGATGCTGGTGTGCCCCATTTATTTGACGATGGACAATTTTCTGTCCATGAATGCCTTTGAGCCGGTATTTTGGATGCTCTGCGCGGCAATCTCTTTGCGCATCGTCCGGACTGGCCAAAATCGCTTGTGGCTGCTGTTCGGGCTTGTAGCAGGCATCGGAATTTTGAACAAGCATTCCATGCTGCTGTTTGGATTCGCATTTTTTCTTGCCTTGTTGGCGACCCGGCAGCGGCGTCTTCTGCGCGACCCGTGGATTTGGACCGGCGCTTTGATTGCCTTTGCGATTTTTCTGCCCAATCTGTTTTGGGAGTACAGCAATCACTGGCCGACGCTGGAAATCCTGCGGAATGTCGATCGCATCAAGAATGAACACGTCTCCTGGCTGGAATTTATTGCGCAGCAGGCATTTTTGGTGCATCCGTTAGGCGCCCCAATTTGTCTGGCGGGGCTGTGGTATTTCCTGGGCAGCCGGGAAGGCGGGGCTTACCGTTTCCTTGGATGGACCTACGTTTTCCTTCTTCTAGAGCTTCTGATCTTGCGCGGGCGCATTTATTACCTGGCTCCGGCGTACCCAATGCTTTTTGCCGCCGGTGCGGTGGTGATCGAGGCGTGGATCGGGAATCTGGGCAGAAACTGGATTAAGTCCGCTATTCTAGCTCCGCTTCTCATCGGGGGAATGGTGGCGGCGCCGCTTGCTTTGCCGATCCTTCCGCTGGATGCAGCAGTGTCCTACGCTAATTTCTGGGATGTGAAGGACATTCGCGTGGAGAAGGAGCCTAGCGGGAAGTTACCTCAGCTCTATGCCGACATGATGGGCTGGCAGCAGCAAGTGCAGGTGGTTGCCGGTGTTTTTCATTCTCTGTCCGCGCAGGACCAATCCAAAGTCGCGATCTTGGCCAGCAATTTTGGAGAAGCAGGGGCGGTTGATTACTTTGGCGCGGCCTACGGTCTGCCCCATGCCATCAGCGGGCACAATAACTATTACCTTTGGGGACCTCAGGAATATACAGGGGAAGTGATGATTGCCGTGGGGATTCCGATGGAAACGTTGATGCCGCTATTCGGCCGCGTCGAGCTTGCCGCGACGATTGGCAATGAATACGCGATACCGAATGAAAATAATCTGCCGGTTTACATCTGCCGGCAACCAAAAATGACGCTTCCACAGGCTTGGCCGCGACTGAAATTCTATGGATAGGATTTCAGTCGCGACCGGATTTTAATTTCCCCGTTATGCTACCCCGAGGATGCCAACCAGTTCGCGAACTGACGCCGCCGACTTGTTCAGCGCCGCCTTTTCCTCCGCGGTCAGCTTGATCTCGATGATTTGCTCGATGCCCCCGGCTCCCAATTTCACCGGGACGCCCACGTAAAGTCCCTTGATGCCGTATTCGCCTTCGAGGTAAGCCGCGCAGGGCAGGATTTTTTTCTTGTCCTTCAAGATGGCCTCGACCATCTCGACCACGGCAGCTGAAGGTGCATAATACGCAGACCCTGTTTTGAGCAAGTTCACGATTTCCGCGCCGCCCTTGCGTGTGCGATCCACGATGGCCGCGATACGATCCGCGGGCAGCAGGTCGGGAATGGGAATGCCCGCAACGGTGGAGTACCGCGGCAGCGGCACCATATCGTCTCCGTGCCCGCCAAGGACGAAGGAGGTAACGTTTTCAACCGAGACGCCGAGTTCGGCGGCCACGAATGCGCTCATGCGGGCGGAATCCAGGACCCCGGCCATGCCCATGACGCGATTTTTCGGGAATCCGCTCACCTTGTGGGCTGCTTGAACCATGGCGTCCAGAGGGTTGGTGACCATAATGAGGATGGCCTTCGGCGAATGCTTCACAACCTGTTCCACAACCGCCTTGATGACGTCGTAATTCGCTTTCAACAGATCATCACGGCTCATGCCCGGTTTTCGCGGGAACCCGGCCGTGATTACGACCACATCGCTATTCGCCGTCTCCCGGTAGTCACCCGAAGCGGTGCACACGCCGGTCACTCGAGCGTCGGTCCGCGTGATGGGGGTGGCCTCAACCAGGTCGAGAGCCTTCCCCGCCGGCGGACCGTCGAGAATGTCTGTCAGCACCACATCGGCCAATTCCAGATCCACGATGCGTTGTGCCGTTGTCGAACCTACAAATCCACCGCCGACGACTGTAACTTTCTTGCGCATGATTGCGTTCTCCTGTTCTATGCAAGATTAATTGTGAAACACAACTTTGCAAAAGTGCAGCTTCGCGGCTATAGCTCCTACTTGGCCGCTGCGGCCGGCTGCATGTTCTCGATAATGGCGGTCGCGAATTCCGAGGTGCTCAACTTCTTCGCGCCCTCCATCATGCGTTCGAGGTCGTAGGTAACCCGTTTCTGAGCGATGGTGCGCTCTATCGCTGCTTCGATCAGGCGTCCGACATCCGGCCAGCCCATGAAATCAAACATCATCACGCCGGAGAGCATGACCGAGCTTGGATTAATGACATCCTTGTCGGCGTACTTGGGGGCCGTGCCGTGGGTAGCCTCAAAACAACCATAACCGTCACCGATATTCGCGCCCGGCGCCATGCCCAGGCCGCCAACCTGCGCGGCGCAGGCATCGGAGATATAGTCCCCGTTCAAATTGGGCGTGGCCAGAACCTGATACTCATCGGCGCGCGTAACCACTTGCTGGAAGATCGAGTCGGCGATCCGGTCATTGATCATCAGCTTTTGCTTCCACTTGCCTTGCCCATGCGTCGCATAAATGTTGTCCATCACCAGTTTTACTTCATCGCAGACCGATTTACGGAATGCCTCGGTCCCTTGTTCGAGTCCCGGCTCGATCAGCGCGGCGTTTTGCTCGATGGTGATTTGGGGATTGCGATCGCGATTGTCAATGATCCAGCTCTCTCGTTCGGTGACGATCTGGCCGCGGAACTCATCTCTGGCCAGGTCGTAGCCCCAATCGCGAAACGCCCCTTCTGTGAATTTCATGATGTTGCCCTTGTGCACCAGGGTTACGACGCGTTTCTTTTTATCCAGCGCGAACTGGATCGCGCGGCGGACTAGCCGCTTGGTTCCCGTGGGAGAAATCGGCTTGATGGCCACTCCGGAGTCGAGGCGGATTTGTTTTGGTCCTCCACCCAGCATGTCTTTGTTGAGGAATTCAATCAGTTTTTTCACTTCGGGCGTGCCAGATTTCCACTCGATCCCGATATATACATCCTCTGTATTTTCACGATAGATGACCACGTCCATGCGCTCGGGATGTTTCACGGGGGAGGGAACACCGGCGAAATAGTGCACCGGCCGTACACAGGCGTAGAGGTCGAGGATCTGACGTAGAGCAACGTTGATCGAGCGAATTCCTCCGCCCACCGGCGTCGTCAGCGGGCCTTTAATCGAGATCCGGAAATCACGGATGGCATTGACGGTTTCGTCAGGGAGCCACTGCTTGAATTCGTTGAACGCTTTTTCCCCCGCAAACACTTCAAACCAGGCGATCTTGCGTTTTCCGCCATACACACGCTCGACGGCGGCGTCGAAGACGCGCCGCGAAGCCTTCCAAATGTCGCGCCCCGTTCCGTCGCCCTCGATAAAAGGGATGATGGGGCGATCCGGAATTTGAAATTTGCCATCTGCGTACTGGATTGCTTGCCCGTCGGACGGAATTGCCCTGCCGTTATAGGATGGCTTCATGTCTATGTCCTCAGTGGTTTGTATTAGAGACGATGCGAATAAAAAGAATAGCATACCCGGCGGTTCGATGACACGATCGTCTTACAGGGAATTTTGAAGAAGATTTCTTTAGGGGGAAATGTCTTCGGGAATTTCGCTGCCAGTCCCGTCAGGGACGGAAGATCATAGCCCACCGCGGCAGCGGTGGGAAAACGTAATGTGGCTTGAACCAACTTCAGTCGTAGTATTCCTGGCCAAGATGGGTGATCAGATCTTCGCCCATCATCCAACGGAGAGTGTTTTTCAGCTTCATGGACTGGATGAACAGATCGTGCTCGGGATAGAGCTCCGGCGCGCACATGGGCGACTTGAAGTAGAAGCTCAGCCACTCCTGAATGCCGCGCATGCCGGCGCGTTTCGCGAGGTCCAGAAAGAGAACCAGGTCCAGGACAATCGGCGCCGCAAGTATCGAGTCCCGGCACAGGAAATCGACCTTGATCTGCATGGGATAGCCCAGCCAGCCGAAGATATCGATATTGTCCCAGCCTTCTTTGTTATCTCCGCGCGGCGGATAATAATTTATGCGAACTTTGTGGTGAATGTGCCCGTACAGTTCCGGGTATAGTTTTGGCTGAAGAATATATTCGAGCACGCCCAGCTTTGATTCTTCCTTCGTCTTGAACGACTCGGGATCATCCAAGACCTCGCCGTCCCGGTTTCCCAAAATGTTGGTTGAAAACCAGCCGTTCATCCCCAGCAAGCGGGCCTTGAAACCAGGAGCGAGGATGGTCTTCAGCAGGGTCTGCCCGGTCTTGAAATCCTTGCCGCAGATGGGGACGCCGTGCTGCCGCGCGAGTTCGTTGAGCGCGGGAATGTCGACGGTCAAATTGGGCGCGCCGTTGGCAAACGGCACTCCACTGGTAATCGCAGCCCACGCATAAAGCATGGAAGGCGCGATCGCCGGATGGTTGGATTTCATGGCCGCTACAAACTTTTCGGGCGTGGCGTAAACCGCGTGCGGCTTCAGGAAAATTTCTGTCGAGCCGCACCAGATCACCACGATGCGGGAGACGCGCGTCTTCTTTTGAAACTTCTTAATATCGTCGCGGATCTGCAGTGCCAGGTCGTATTTGGTGCGCGCCTTCTTTACATGCGTGCCGGAAAGCTTCTTCACGTAATTCTGGTCGAACGCAGCCTTCATCGGGCGAATCTTGCTCAGGAAGCTTTTTACTTCAGCCAGATGCTCGGGTCCCAGGACTGCGGCTTTTTTGGCGGCTTCATACGCGCTGTCGGGAAAAATGTCCCATCCGCCAAATACGATGTTCTCCAGTTTCTCGATGGGCACGAAATCCTTAATCGATGGCGCGCGCCCTTCGGTCCGCTTGCCCAGGCGAATGGTGCCGAGCTGGGTAAGCGATCCGATGGGAAGCGATTTCTTGCGGCG
>JBGOVX010000162.1:0-8233 GCA_041478355.1 Terriglobia bacterium
CAAAACCATTGCAGCAAGGCGGTCCAAATGGCTACGGTTTGAATTTGTATCCGAGCCCCTGCACCGTGAGAATGAACCGTGGCTGTTTTGGATCTTCTTCCAGCTTCTGACGCAAGCCGGCAACGTGCACATCCACGGTGCGCGTGTACATGCCCGCGCTGTAACCCCACACCTGTTTCAATAGTTCATCGCGCGAAAGAGTGGCGTTTCGGTGCTCGATAAAATATCGAAGTAGTTGAAATTCGCGGGCGGACAGATCCACCACTTTTGCGTCCCGGGTTGCTTCGGTTCCCACCAGATCCACGCGAATGGATCCAAATTCATGGATGCCGGTCTGGACCACGGGCCGGCTGGGCGCGCGTCTGAGCAGCGCCTCGATTCGCGCCACAAGTTCGCGCATGTTGAAAGGCTTGGTGACATAGTCATCGGCGCCGATTTTCAGGCCGTTGACCTTGTCGCTGGTCTGTCCGCGAGCGGTCAGCATGAGAACCGGAGTAATCAGTCCGGCCTCGCGAATGTTCCGGCAGACCACGAATCCATTTCTTTTCGGCAGCATTACATCGAGGATAATCAGGTCAAATGGAAGCTGAGTGGCCTTCTCGAATCCTTCATCTCCATTGACTGCGTATTCGACCGCGTATCCCTCGCTTCGCAAACGGTCGCCTACGGTCATGCGTAACGCTTCTTCGTCTTCAATAAATAAAACGTTGCCGCGCATAATCCTTCACCAGGCCAGACTGCATCACATGCTATGGAATCCGCTTGCTAGAACACAGGTTAAGATACCACCTACATTCACACCCTTGACAGCCGGAATTCGCGCACTCTATTCTCGATGCCGTGAAGATTGCCATCGGTTCCGACCACGCGGGATTTGAATACAAAGAGAAAATTAAGATTCTCTTGGCCAGTCTGGGTCACGAGGTTCGGGATTTTGGCACGGACAGCGCACAGCCGGTCGATTATCCCTTGTTCATCCGCCCCGCGGCGGAAGCTGTGGCCCGCGGCGAATGTGAGCGTGGAATTGTTCTTGGGGGATCCGGGAATGGAGAGGCCATCGCCACCAATAAAGTGCGCGGGATACGTTGCGCCCTTTGTTGGAACCTGGAAACAGCCCGGCTGGCGCGAGAACACAACGACAGTAATGTTCTTTCGTTAGGCCAGCGAATGATTCCGGAGGAATTGGCCCTAGAAATTGTAAAAGTATGGCTGGTCACACCCTTTGCAGGGGGGCGGCATGCCAGACGCGTCGCCCTGATCGAGTAAATGCAGTTGCAGCCTGAATTTTCCCGTATGAACTAACTTCCATTTGAGATATAAGCGATCAACACAAGAGCAGTTTATGGCTCTTAATTCTGGGGTGTTGGAGGTCATTTCCTTGAATCGAATCGTGAAAGTATCCGTCATAACTCTGCTGATTGTTGTCGCGCTGCTTGCTGTTGGAATCACGATGACGATAGGGTGGCGTCCATTCGTTGGACCCCGGTCCAGGCCGCTCACGAACCGTGTATTCGAACGCACACCGGAACGCTTGGCGCGTGGAGAATACCTGGCGGAGAATGTCACCCCGTGCATGGAATGCCACTCGCCTCATGATTGGACACAGCATGATGCGCCGATTCTTCCCGGCATGAAGGGCGCCGGTGGTGACATGTCCATTTTGAAAGGTCTGCCAGGGCGCATGGTGGCTTCAAACCTCACGCCCGATCCGGAAACTGGAACAGGGAATTGGAGCGATGATGCCCTGGCGCGGGCGATCCGCGAAGGAATTGGGCACGATGGCCGCGCATTGTTTCCGTTGATGCTGTATGAAGGATTCCGGAATCTCCCGGATGAAGACCTGGCTTCGATCGTGGTGTATCTGCGTTCGCTCCCCGCCGTCAGAAATCCGCTGCCGCAAACCGAAATTATCTTTCCTGTGAAATATTTGATCCGCAGCGTTCCTCAGCCAATCACGGCGCCCGTTCCGGCCCCTGATCTTTCCAGCCCGGTCAAGCGCGGCGCATTTCTAGTGACTGTTGCCGGTTGTGGAGCTTGCCACACGCCACAGGAGAAAGGACAGCCCATTGCGGGTATGGAGCTTGGCGGCGGAGCCATATTTGAAGGGCCGTGGGGCAGAGTGGCCAGCATGAATCTGACACCTGATGCCTCCGGAATTCCATACTACGACGAAGCTCTGTTTGTTCAGGCGATTCGAACCGGATTTGTGAAGGCGCGGCCGCTGAATCAAATCATGCCCTGGCATGTATACCGGAATATGACGGACGAAGACCTGAAAGCTATTTTCGCTTATCTGAAAACTCTCGCGCCCGTGAAGCATCTTGTGGATAACACGGAGTCGCCAACGTATTGCGAAGTCTGCAGAGCGACACACGGCGGCGGGGCGCACAACCACAAGAACTGAATTTCCGGCGATCAGGTGGCCGCGGTCTAGTCCACGGCAGGCAACTTCGAAACGTTCCATCCGCCGCCCAGGGCTTTTATCAGGAGAACGCTGGAAGCCATGCGGCGCGTGAGGATGCTGACAGCGGCTCGTTGATTTGCCAGCGCCGCGCTTTGGGCCGTAATCACAGTCAGATAGTTGTCCAGTCCGCCCTTATACCGGTTGGTGGCTTGCTCCACCGAGCGGTTCGCGGCGGCGACGGCTGCGTCTTGAGTTTTAGCTTCGTCCTGAAGAACACGAAGATCCGAGAGGGCATCTTCGACTTCCTGAAACGCGGTCAGGACCGTTTGCTGGTATCCCGCTAGCGTTTCGTCATACGACGCCTTGGCTTGATCGGAGATCGCTCGCCGGCGTCCGCTGTCGAAGACCGTCTGCGCCACGGTCCCTCCCACCGACCACAGTGCGCTGGGGCCCGCCAGCCACGAAGTGAACTGCCCGCTCTCGAATCCGCCGGTCAGACCTAATAGGATGGAAGGGAAGTACGCTGTGGTGGCAATGCCAACTTGAGCGTTGGCTGACGCAACCCTTCTTTCCGCGCCGGCGATATCGGGGCGTCTCTCGAGTAATTCCGACGGCAGGCCAGGAGCCGGCGTCGGGGGAACGCTAGGCATCGGAGCGGCGGTTAAATTAAAAGTAGAGGCCGGCTGCCCGATCAGGACCGCGATGGCATGCTCAAACTGGTCGCGCGCCGAAGTAATATCGATGTCCTCGGCCCGCGTCTGTTCGAGTTGCGTGGTGGCCAGTTCCACATCTTCTCTGGAAGCGAGACCCCCGCGAAAACGATTTTCGGTCAGTTCCAGTCCTTTTTCGAACGCGACCACGTTGGAATCAAACAACTGTTTCTGAGCATCGAGGCCTCGAAGAATCAAGTAGTCCGAGGCGAGTTCCGCATGCAGGCTTAGACGAACTGTTTCGAGGTCAGCCGCGCTGGCCTGCGCCAACTCGCGGCTGGACTCTACCGTCTTTCGAATCTTTCCCCACGCGTCAACTTCATAGGAAAGATCCCCGGCCACCAGATAATCCGAATAATCGCTGGGCGAGGTTGGTCCTCTCAATGCGCGATTGGACGACTGGCGCTGGCGGGAGATCCCGGCATTGGCGGTGAGGAGAGGAAACCGCGCGGAGCGGGAAATTCGCAACGCTGCGCGCGCTTCCAGAAAACGATCCTGCACAGCCCGGAGCGATTGATTGGAGACCGTCAATTGTTCTTCAAGAATATTGAGCTGTGGGTCCTGAAAGAATTCCCACCAGGCGCCTTTGCGAGCTGCATCGCTTGGTTCGGCTGGTTTCCAGTCTCCTTTGTATGCCGGAGGGATTTGCGCCGTGGGTTTCGAATACTTTGGGCCTACCGAACAGCCGGTGATGAAAATAAGCGCGGCCACGCAAAAAAGCGCAACCCAGTTCCGGGCGAGCGCGCTGGCCCCCGGGGAGAAGCGCTCATGGACAATTGGATCGGGCGCATCAGGCATTACTGTTTCCCCGATGGAAAAGGCTGAGTCCGGGCAATCTGGGCGGGTTGTCAAAGGGCGACCCCTTCGAACGGGCAACGGTCCTCTCCGGCCTGTGCCAGGTTTGTTTTCAGGCATTTGTTGTGACGCATGCATATGGAATCGCGTTACACATTGGCTCAGGTGCGGGCTCGCTCGGTTCGATTTGGCGCTATAGCGACTTCGCTCGAAAAATTGAATCAAAGAAAAAACCTAGAACATGGCGGACATCACTTTCGGAAAGCGTTTTTTGGTCCACCAAATGTTCAAGGAGCAATCCGTGGGCCATTGCGCCCAGGCAAGCCGAAGCAGCGGGGTTCGAAATGGGAAGCGTCTGGCCCAGGGACTGTAGCAATTCGGAAATGAGATTTCCCCAGCTGGCGCGAATATGGCGATGCCGGTCCCGCAGCCGGGCATGCGCTTCAGGATGGCGCAAAGCGAATAGCTTGAACTCCATGGAGATCAAGACCAAGCGGCGGTCACAGGCGACTTTGGCATAGTGCTTTCGCAGCGCGGCAAGTTTTTCCGCTGGATTCTTGTGTTTGCGGAGAACATCGGTGACCGTATCGATTCGTTTCCGGACCCACTCCTCAAGCAGGGTGAAGAAAATGTCTTCCTTGCCGTCAAAATTGGCATAGAACGCGCCACGCGTGTAGCCGGCCCCGGCGGCGATGTCCGCAAGGCGGGCGGCCTCGAAGCCGTCCCGCGCGAAAATATGTTCAGCGGAGGCCAGCAACTTTCGCTTGGTTGCTTCGGTGCGTTCCTCCTGCCGGGAACGAACCCGGGTGTTTCTGGATCGGCCGGCCCTGTTCTTCTTGCTCCCCTTGGGCAGCAATGAGAATCCACTCCTCATATGAATTTGTGACGCTGTTGCGCGGCTGGTTCCCTTGACATTATACATACGTGCATGTATCTTGCCACTAGTGATCCGGCGCCGCAAGCAGTATTTGCGGGCTGGCGTGAGTTTGCGGGGCAAGTTCGGGGGGTCCGGTTTGCATCCCGGCCGGAGGACTTGAATTGTGGACCTCAGGCGCGGAAGGCAAGTCCTGAAGAATCGAGTGGCCACCATGCGATACCCTTGGTTTCGTTTACTCATCGCGGTTTCGGGCATATTGTCCCTGGCCGCCTCTGCCTCTGCGCAGGCTGGCTCGCAGCCCACCAGCCGGTTCCAGGGCAGCGTTCCTTCAGGCGCCGTTTCCGCCCAGGCGATCCCGTTATCTCTGGATGACGCGCTGCAAAGAGGTCTGCGGTATAACCTGGGGGCCATCAATTCTCAGCAGTCTTTGCGGCAGGCGCAGGGAGAAGGCATCGTCGCGCGCAGCGTGCTGCTGCCGAATTTCAGCGCCGGTCTGCGCGAAACCGTGGAGCAGATTGATTTAGCATCCTTCGGTTTCAAGTTCAATCTTCCGCCGAGTGCTGGAATCTCCTTCCCTAAAATCGTTGGGCCATTCAATTATTTTGATCTGCGCGGGAGCCTCACGCAAAAACTGGCCGATGTTCAGGCCCTGCGGAGTTATCAGTCTTCTCGCGAAACACAGCGAGCGGCCGACCTGTCGGTTGCTGACGCGCGCGAGATCGTGGTCTACGTGGTGACCGCCGGATATTTGCAGGTGCTGGCCGAATCCGCACGCGTGGACTCGGTGAAAGCACAGGTGGAGAGCGCGCAATCGATCTATCGGCAAGCGTCGGATCGCTTTGGCGCGGGCCTGAGCGCCAAAATTGATATGACGCGAAGCCAAGTCGAGCTGCAAACCCAGCAGCAGCGCCTCACTGCCGAGCAGGCTGCCTATGGCAAGCAGAAAATCTCGCTGGCTCGCCTGGTGGGATTGCCGCCGGGCCAGGATTTCATTTTGACCGATACCTTGCCTTACGCACCGATGGAAAATCTCACGCTCGAGCAGGCCATCGACCTGGCGGCACGCAACCGGTTTGACTTGAAGGCGGCGGAAGCGCAAATGATTGCCGCGGAGCTCGCCCGCAAAGCGGCGGTCGCCGAGCGATTTCCCACCCTGGAGGTTGGCGCGGATTACGGAGTGATCGGCATCAATCCCGCAACGTCCCACGGGACATTTGGCGTTACCGGGCAGCTAAAAGTTCCCATTTGGTCTGGCGGAAAGTCACGGGGAGACATCGAGCAGGCGGATGCAGCGCTTCAGCAGCGCCGCGCCGAGTACGAAGACCTGCGCGCCCGAGTTGAAGCCGACGTGCGCACCGCCTACCTGGATCTAAGCGCGGCGGCGGAGCAAGTTCGTGTTGCGCAAAGCCGGCGCGAGCTTGCGCGGGACGAACTCGCGCAGGCCACCGATCGTTTTGCTTCCGGCGTTGCCGACACCGTGGAAGTCGTGCAAGCGCAGGAAGTGGTGGCGAGCGCGGAGCAGGATTATATCGCCAGTCTGAACGCGCACAACCTTGCCAAGGCCAGTGTGGCGCGCGCCGCTGGCCAGGCTGAAAAAATCATGCGCGAACTTCTTAGGAGCCGATAATTATGGCGACAGACCAATTGCGTCAGCCAGCGCCCCCGGGGATCCCGGAACCTGCAACCTTGAATGCGATTCCTGGTGACGCGGGGTCCTCGGACGATAACGTTCAGGGACGGCGCAAAAGCACTGTGTTTGCCGCGGTGGCCGCCGCGCTGATTCTTGCCGGTGTGGTCGCGTTCTGGTTGTACTCCAGGACTTACGAATCGACCGACGACGCTCAGGTGGATGGCCACCTCAATGGGATCACCTCGCGGATAGACGGCGTGGTGAAAGCGGTTCACGTGGAAGAGAATCAATCCATCCAGGCGGGGCAACTGGTCGTGGAGATGGATTCGCGCGACTTCCAGGTGGCGCTCGAGCAGGCGCAAGCGCAGCTGCTGAAAGCGGAAGCCGAGCTGCGAGCCGAGAATCCGAATGTTCCCATCACGCGGACTTCCTCGGAAACGACGATTTCCACAAGCACGTCCGAAGTGATAAACGCGGAAGCCGGTCTCGCCTCCGCCGAGCGGGATTACGCCGCCGCTCTTTCTCGTTTGCAGGAAGCGGAAGCTAACAACGTGAAGGCGCAAGGCGATGTAGGGAGATACAAATCGCTGGTCGATAAGGAAGAAGTCTCGCGAATCGAATACGATCGAGTGGTCACCACCGCGAAAGCTCTTTCGGCAACAGTAGATTCGGCGCGTTCCTCGGCCGAATCGGCGCAAAAGGTTGTGGAGCAGCGCCGTGCCCAGCTCGATCAAGCTCGCAGCCGGCTTGCGCAGGCCAACCTGGACGCGCCGAATCAAATCGCCATCAGCCACGCGAATTTGCAATCGCGCCAGGCCGATGTTCAGGCCATGAAGGCGATGGTGGACCGGGCCCAGCTCGATCTGGACTACTGCAAGATCCTCGCGCCTGTTGCCGGAGTAGTGAGCAAGCGCACCGCGAACGTCGGCGAGCATGTCAACAAAGGTCAGAGGCTGGTGACGCTTGCCGATCTCAGCGACCTATGGGTGACGGCGAATTTCAAGGAAAGCCAGTTGAAACAAATGCACTCCGGGCAATCGGTAACGATTTCGGTGGATGCCTTCGACCAGGATTACGATGGTTACCTGGAAGCCATGCCAGGAGCTACCGGCGCCATCACAAGTTTGTTGCCGCCGGAAAACGCGACAGGGAACTACGTCAAGGTGGTCCAACGCCTGCCGGTGCGCATCCGTTTCAAGCCAGGGCAGAAGGGCCTCGACCGCTTACGTCCGGGCATGTCGGTGGTTCCGAAAGTTTGGTTGAAGTAAAGGAAAAGCGCCGTGCCGGACATTCAGGACGCTCATTGGAAACCAAGCTTCAACCCGTGGCTGATCGCGCTGGTGGTCACCATGGCAACCTTCATGGAGGTGCTGGACACCGCCATCGCCAACGTTTCTTTGCCCCATATTGCCGGCAGCCTTTCCGCCAGCCATGAAGAGTCTACCTGGGTTCTGACCAGCTATCTGGTTTCCAACGCTATCATTCTTCCCATCAGCGCCTGGCTCTCGTCGATCATCGGCCGCAAACGCTTCTACATGACCTGCGTTGCGCTATTTACATTCAGCAGTTTTCTGTGCGGCCTGGCCCCCAGCCTGGGGATGTTGATTTTCTTTCGGATTTTGCAGGGCGTCGGCGGCGGTGGTTTGCAACCAAGCGAGCAGGCCATCCTCGCCGATACCTTTCCGGCTTCCAAACGCGGCATGGCCTTCGCGGTTTACGGAATGGCCGTCGTGTTGGCGCCCGCCATTGGCCCCACGCTGGGCGGATGGATTACCGACAATTTCAACTGGCGCTGGATCTTCTACATCAACGTGCCC
>JBGOVX010000180.1:0-7025 GCA_041478355.1 Terriglobia bacterium
CGACCTCATCGTTAAATTCGACGGTTGCTATCACGGACATTCGGACAGCTTTCTTTCCGAAGCCGGTTCAGGAATGGCGACGCTCGGAATTGCCGCATGCCCCGGGGTGCCGCAGGCGCTGGCCGCGCTCACACTCAACGCGCCGTTCAATGACGGCGCGGCAGTGGAAAAACTGTTTGACCGGTACAAAGATAAAATCGCCGCCGTGATTGTCGAACCCATCGCTGCGAATATGGGAGTGGTTCCGCCGGCGAGTGGTTTTCTGAAACATCTCCGCGAACTAACCAGGCGCAGCGGGGCGTTGTTGATCTTCGACGAGGTGATCACCGGGTTTCGAGTGTGCTATGGCGGCGCGCAGACTTCATTTGGAATTACCCCGGACCTCACCACGCTCGGCAAAATCATTGGCGGAGGACTGCCGGTCGCCGCGTATGGAGGCCGCCGGGATTTGATGGACCGCGTCGCGCCACTCGGCCCGGTATACCAGGCCGGGACGCTATCCGGCAATCCCTTGGCCATGAGCGCCGGAGTCGCGACGCTCGATTTGCTTGCCGCGCCGGGTTTCTACCAATCTCTCGATGCACGCGCCAAGCGCCTGGAAGACGGAATCGGCGCAGCGCTGCGGGAAACCGGCGCGCCAGCGATTGCGGCCCGCGCAGGATCGTTGCTCACACTGTTTTTTTCGCGCCAACCGGTACAGGACTATGCAGGCGCGAAAAAATGCGATACGCAACGCTTCGCCGTATTCTTCCGCGCACTGCTGGACCGCGGTATATTTATCGCGCCCTCGCAATTTGAGGCATTGTTTGTTTCGGCGGCGCATTCCGATGCTGATATTGACCGAACGGTTGCCGCTTTCGGTAGTAGTCTTGCGGCGCTGCGGGAATCATCGTAGACCGGCGTTTTGCCTCCAATCTAAATTGAAATTGTCCGAGCATCTCCAAAAGGAGTGAATGTTTATGGCGGATGAACTAAGCGAACTTCGCGAGCAGGCGGAAAAGGGGCATGAAAATCCCTCGCTCGCACCGATTTCCGTGACCATGGCCATATTGGCCGTGTGCGTTGCAGTCGTGTCCTTGCTGGGGCACCGGTCCCATACCGAAGAGCTATTGTTGCAGAATCGCGCGACCGACCAGTGGGCCTACTACCAGGCAAAGAATATTCGCCGTAACAGCTATGCGATGGGCGTGGACTTGCTCGGCTTGGTGGAATTCAAGGACAAAACGCAAGCTGATAAGGTTCGCGACAAATATAACCATGAAGTCGAGCGATACACGAAGGAGCAGACGGAAATCGAGGAGCAGGCCAAGGATCTCGAAAAAGAATCCGCGGTCGCGCAACGAAAGGCAAATCGCTTTGATATGGGCGAAGTGTTCCTGGAGATAGCTCTGGTGATTACCTCGCTGGCATTGCTCTCGGGCAAGAGGGTCTTCTGGTTTCTGGGAATTGTTTCGGGCCTTGCAGGACTAGGGGTTGCGGCGACTGGACTGCTGTTGCATTGATGTTGCATTGAAATCGCACCTCGCGGTGGATGCATTTGGGATCAGACGGCAGGCGGTGCGGCTCCTAAGCGAAGCTGTGCAATCTCGCGGGCCATCTGGTCCATGCGTCTGAGAAGCTCCTGATGGCGCAATTCTTCAGGCTGCGGTTTCTTCGGAGTGAATGAAATCGTGCCGCCCGGTTCCAGAACCGCGCGTTCCACATCTTCCAGGCTGCCGATTCCTTGCCGGTGTGCCGCGGCATCGAGTTCTTGACGCGTCAGAACTTCCTTCGCCAATTGATGCTCACGGATCTTCCCATTTTCGATGAGAACGCCTGGAGCGCCTTCGACAAAGCGGTCCAGTCTTGCATGACGATACAGGAATCGAACGACCAGGTAATTGAGCAGCAGCAGCGTCGCCGCTCCGATGACACCGCCTGTCACGCTGTTGTCATCGCCAATGATGGCGTTCTGCACCGTATTGGAAAGAGTGAGCAGGACGACCAGGTCGAAAGGATTCAACTGCGCAAGTTCGCGCTTTCCCGCCAGTCGTAAACCCACCACTAGAAAAATATAGACGACCACCGGGCGCAGGATTTTTTCCGCAACCGGAAGCGCAAGAACAAACATATCGGTAAAAAGTTTTGAGTGCATACGATCTCTCCGTGAAAACATTATAGGACGCGTGCGAAGGCCGGTCGAAATGCTCGCGCGGGCCGCTCGAAGGCCAGGCGCGAGGTTATCACGTCCCCCAATGCCCCCAAAATATGATTAATGGGCCGCACTGCCCTTGACGCGCATCGCTGGCTCTTGTATATTGGCTTTCGCCATGCGGCTTTCTGCGAGACATTACGGTCACCATCATCATCACGGCGTACCACCGTGTCCGCGGAGGCTTGAGTAGCGCGTCTAAATTCGCACTCATCGGCCCGCTGGCGCGGTAAGCGCCAGCGGGCTTTTTATTTTCAAGCGGACAAGATGTGTATTTGGAGGAGCGATGGATTTGGACTTCACTAAACTTGGCGGTCTGCTTCCCGCCATTATTCAGGATGCAAGCTCGGGCGACGTCCTGATGCTGGGTTTTATGAACGCGGAAGCGTTCGCTGCCACACAGGCGAGTGGAGAGGTTACCTTCTTCAGCCGGTCGCGCAATAAACTGTGGCACAAGGGAGAACAGAGCGGCCACGTGCTTCGCGTCCGCGAAATGCGCGTGGACTGCGATGTCGATGCCTTGCTGATTCGTGTGGATGCGGCCGGTCCGGGCGTGTGCCATGAAGGTTACCGGTCGTGTTTCTTCCGGCAGCTTTCGAGCAAAGGCGAAGCCCGGGTAGTGGAAGAACGCAGGTTTGATCCCAAAGCAGTGTACGGAAAGGATTCACGGTAATGAGCGTACTACGTCTCGGCATTCCCAAAGGCAGTTTGCAGGATGCGACAGTCCAGCTTTTTGCCAAGGCTGGCTGGCGTATCTCGGTCAACTCCCGCAGCTATTTTCCGGGAGTCGACGATCCTGAAATCAATTGCATGCTGGTCCGCGCGCAGGAAATGGCGCGGTACGTGGAAACGGGCGCGCTCGATGCCGGGATCACCGGACGCGATTGGGTGGTTGAGACCGGCGCCGACGTCGCGGAAATCGGCGAACTGTTGTATTCCAAGCAGAGCCTGGCAGCGGTGCGATGGGTGCTGGCAGTGCCGGATGACGGGCCGATTCAATCGGTGAAGGATTTGGAAGGAAAAGTGATCGCGACAGAAGTCGTGAATCTCACCAGGAAATATCTTGCGCGGCACGGGGTCACCGCGCGCGTCGAGTTTTCCTGGGGCGCCACCGAAGTGAAGGTTCCGCAGCTGGCCGACGCCATCGTGGAAGTGACCGAGACTGGCTCTTCGTTGCGCGCCAACCGTTTGCGCATCGTCGATACGGTGCTGGAATCCCGCACCGTATTCATCGCGAATCACGGGGCCGTGGCCGATCCCTGGAAGCTCGAAAAGATTTCCAATCTTGCTCTCCTGCTTTCCGGAGCGATTGCCGCATATACAAAAGTTGGCATCATGCTGAATGTGCGCAAGGAACAGCTTGCCGCGGTGCTCGGCGTTCTTCCCGCGCTTAAGAATCCCACGATTTCGACGTTGAGCGATCCCAATTGGATTGCCGTGAATACCATCATCGACGAAGATATTGTTCGCACAATTATTCCGCGCCTGAAAGCGGCCGGCGCGCAGGGAATTGTCGAATACCCTTTGAATAAGATCGTGCTCTGATGGGGACCTCATTCTGATGAGCGCCAGTCCAATGCGAATTGTCAAACTTACCGGCGCGATCGCCGCCGAATTCTTCGCCCGGCGCAGCTCGCATGACGCCGCTGCCGAACGCATCGCCGCGCGGATTCTCGCTGACGTCCGACGCAACGGGGACGCAGCGCTATTTCGCTGGGCGCGGCGGCTGGATGGGCTTTCACTGAACCGCGGCAGTCTCTGGATCAGTCGCGCCGAACTGCGCGCTGCGCGGCGGAATGTTTCCAGCGGTCTGTTGCGGGCCATCGAACATGCGGCGCGAAATGTTCGACGTGTCGCCGAACAGCAACGCCCTCGCTCGTGGACCATCACTGTAGAGCCGGGTGTGCGCGTCGGCCAGCGCGTGACGCCGCTGGGAACCATCGGGTGTTACGTGCCGGGCGGCCGCTTTTCACTTTTCTCGACTTTACTGATGACGGCGATTCCGGCCCAGGTGGCTGGTGTGAAGCGCATCGTGGTGGCTTGTCCGAAGCCCAGCCCAGCATTGCTCGCAGCCGCGGAAATTCTTGGCGTCTCGGAAATTGCACGGATCGGTGGCGCGCAGGCCGTCGGCGCGTTTGCGTATGGCACGCAATCGGTGCCGCGCGTGGACAAGATTTGTGGTCCAGGGAATCGCTACGTGACCGCTGCCAAACGCATCGTCTCCAACGAATGCGCCATCGACATGCCCGCTGGGCCAACCGAGGTATTGATTTTGGCGACGGGGGGTGACCCGAGCTTTATCGCCGCGGATTTACTCGCGCAGGCCGAGCACGACCCGGACGCCGTCGCGCTGCTGGTCACCACCTCAGCAAGCCTGGCGCGCGAAGTGGCCGCGGAAGTGGGAAAGCAACTCCGCGATTTACCCAAGACGAATCCGGCTTGGCTATCGCTCAAATCGGCGAGCGCGATTCTCGTCGCGCCTTCTACAGCGGCGGCCGTACGATTCGCCAACCAGATGGCTCCCGAGCATTTGAGTATCCCGAAGGGTAAGCTGGCTCTGGTCGAACAATTATCGGAGGCGGGCAGCGTATTCCTCGGACCCTGGAGCGCGCAGCCCATTGGAGATTATGCCAGCGGCACAAACCATGTGCTGCCCACATCCGGCTGGGCGCGCGCGCGCGGTGGATTAAGCGTCACCGACTTCGTGAAGTGTTCGAGCACACAAGTGATTTCTCGCGCTGGACTCAAACGTCTCGCGCCGGTGGTATCCGCCATGGCGCGGGCTGAGGGCCTGGAAGCGCATGCCCGAGCCGTCGAGGTGCGCCGGTGAAAGCTAATAAGTTGCCAAATATTCCGGTTCGCCGCGCGGTACTGCGAATGGCGCCATATGGAGCGCCCGACGAAGGGCGCGCGGGAAAACTTCGCCTGGACTTCAATGAAAATACCGTCGGATGCTCGCCCGCCGTGCTGCGCGCGCTCTCTCGCATGACGGCAGAGCAGATGGCGACGTATCCGGAATATCAGGCTACGACGCGGCGTCTGGCGCGATACTTTCGCGTGCGTCCTGAGGAAATACATCTGACCAATGGCATTGACGACGCCCTGCACTTGATCGCGGATACCTTTATCGAGCCAGGGGATGCCGTTCTGGTGGCGGAGCCTACTTTCGGTATGTATCGTTTTTTCGCCGAACTGGCAGGCGCGCGAGTCATCGCATTGCGCTACGACGAGAAAATGAGGTTTCCCGTCGAGGGCGTCATTCAGCAGCTGCGAGGTTCTCCGCGAGTGCTTTACATTGCCAATCCCAATAATCCCACGGGCACTTTAGTGCAGCCAACAGAATTGGGCCGAATTTTGCGCGCAGCGCCTAAAACTCTGATTCTGGTTGATGAAGCCTATTGGGATTTCTCGGGGATGACCGTTCTCCCGTGGATCCGCCGGTACCCCAACCTGATGGTTGCGCGCACATTTTCGAAGTCCGCCGGCCTCGCGGCCCTGCGTATCGGCTGCCTGTTCGCGCGCCAGGAAATTCTCTCGGTGATGCGCCGCGCCTGCACACCGTACCCGGTGAACACGGCAGCACTGGTGGCCGCGGAGGCAGCGATCCGCGATACTCGATTTGGCCGCGCGTATACAAAAGAAGTTCTTCAGAGCCGCGAGCTTCTGGAAAAAGGGCTGGTGCGATTAGGCGCCCGCATTTTTCCCAGCTCGGCGAATTTCGTGCTTGCGGATTTTGGTCCCAAGGTAACTCGCATGGTGCGAGCCCTGGAAAGAAAAGGCATTCTGGTGCGTGAGCGAAAAGATTTTCCGAGGAAGGGTTTTGTGCGGATCAGCGCGGGCACTCGGGCGGACACGCGCCGCGTGCTTCGCGCAATCGAAGGGATACTGTGAAGCTCACACCCAAGCTGGTAATTTTTGACGTGGACGGAGTTCTGGTGGACGTCCGAGGTTCTTTCCACAGGTCCATCATCGACACGATACACTTTTTTACGGGCCAGCGCGTCACCTATGCCGAGATCCATAAGTGGAAGAATCGTTCCGGTTACAACGACGACTGGCGGCTGACGACGGATTGGATTGCCTCGTTGGGCGACGCGGTCCCTTACGCCGTGGTCAAGCAGCGATTTCAGAAATTCTACTGGGGAACAAAAAGTGAGCCCGGCAATGTCGAGCGTGAAAAGTGGCTGGTAACCCATCCGCGCCTGGAGCGGTGGTCGCGGCGCGCGGAACTCGCGCTGTTTACCGGCCGCACGCGCAGGGAACTGCGGCATACGCTTCGCGGAAGCGCCGCGAAGCGTATCTTTCGCCGCGCAGTCACGATGGATGATGTTATCAGGGGCAAGCCGGACCCCGAAGGTTTGCGCTTGCTGCTCGATGGCGTACCGCCACGCGAGGCCCTGTATCTTGGCGATAACATTGACGACGCCCTGGCCGCAAAACGCGCGCGCGTGCCTTTCCTGGGAATTTTACCCCACGGCAGCGAGGCACACCGATTTCGCGCGGATCGTCTGCGTGCGCTGGGCGCTCTGGCGGTATTCGACAGCGTTCGGGATCTGGAGAAAGTATGGGGATGAGAAAAGCAAGTCTGCGCCGTACCACCACGGAAACGGATATTCGCGTGCGCCTGAATCTTGACGGCCGCGGCAGCGCGAAGATTTCCACGGGCATCGCCTTCCTCGATCACATGCTGACGCTGGTGGCCCGGCACGGGGCGATGGATCTGGAACTCACCGCGCGCGGCGACCTCGATGTGGACCAACACCACACGGTCGAGGACGCCGGAATCGTTCTCGGCCAGGCGGTTCGCAAGGCGCTGGGTTCCAAGCGAGGTATC
>JBGOVX010000198.1:0-6328 GCA_041478355.1 Terriglobia bacterium
CGGAACGTCCACCTGGATGCCGGATTGCAAAATCGGCGCGGTAATCATGAAAATTACCAGGAGCACCAGCATGACGTCCACGAAGGGGACAATGTTAATGTCCGACAGGGAAGTGCCCGTTTGGCGAGATAACTGCGGCATTGGCGATTACCTTCTGTAAATATCTATTTGCCGGGATACAGCTTTTCAACAACCGCCGTCACTTCCAGGGTGAAACTATCCATTCGCGAGCCCATATCCTTAATGCTGTGCAGAAAATGGTTGTAGGCAATCACAGCGGGCACGGCCGTGAATAATCCGGCGGCCGTAGTGATCAGCGCTTCCGCGATTCCCGGCGCAACCGCGCGTAAACTGGCCGACCCGGCGGCTCCCAGACCGGTGAACGCGTCCATGACGCCCCAAACGGTGCCGAACAGGCCGATGAATGGCGTGACCGATCCGGTGGTGGCTAGCCAGGGCATGTATTTTTCGGCTTTCCGGATTTCTTCGGCCGCCGCAACCTGCATGCTTACGGCAATCGCATTATGGCTGGTGATGCGTCCCTGTGGAGCTCCGACGCGAAGCTGGCTGTCGATTTCGCGGGAAGCGGCGGCGTATACAGACTCAAGCGGCGAACCTCCCCCACCCATCTGTTTGGGGTCGGGAAGAGTTCTGTTGGACCGGAAGATGCGCAAGAATAGAACGGTCTGCTGATTCATGCGCGAGAACATTCGCTGTTTCTGAAAAATCAGGGCCCAGGAAAAAAGCGAAAATAATAAAAGCATGAAAAGCACTACGCGGGCGACCCACCCTGTTTGCTGCAATAGCGTGCCCAGCTGCCCGCTGAACAGTAAAACCGCTAGTAGTGAAATGGTCTCCCCCTCAGAAAGCCAGTTGATCGTCCCATTGGCACGCTAGCACACGCCCAAAACAGGGTCAAACAATTACGGCCACATTTGTGCGTCATAGTACTGTTAAATATAACATATCGTATTACGATAAATTGCGACAAAAAGGCCGGCGGTGATTTGTGAATCATAGGTAACGCCGGCATCTTGCCTGTCCCGATGCAGGAGGGCCGCTCGAAAAATCAGTCGCTACTCCCTGCAGCCTGCGCGATTTGAGGTTGACGCGGGAAGTTGTCGGACGTATGGTTTTGCGCAGGGCAGAAAAAGCGCAGCACAGCGGCGCAGAATTCGGCGAAGCGATGAATGGTATCTTTTCGAAGGCTACGAGCTACAGCGCGGAGGGAACTCCTCGCGCGGCAAACGCGATACTCGGGGGTGTGAAGTGATTTTGGGCACAAAGAATGTGGATCGCCGCCGTTTCCTCAAGACCGGCGCGGCGGGCGCAACCGGATTGATCATCGGCTTCCGGATTCCGTGGGGTTTGGAAGGGCTGGCCGCGGCGCCCGCAGGAGGAGCAACGCCTACAGCCTTGAACGCCTGGATCCACATCGGCACAGACGACCTGGTGACTATTGTGATCGACAAATCAGAGATGGGCCAGGGCATCATGACCTCGATGGCCATGCTGGCAGCGGAAGAACTCGATTGCGATTGGAAAAAGATTCGCACCGAATTTGCTCCCGCTGACAAAGTGTATTTCAATCCAATAGTGAACTTTCAAGGGACGGGCGCCAGCTCGAGCACGCGCGGCTCCGCGGAGCCATTGCGAAAGGCCAGCGCGGCGGCGCGCGAGATGCTGCTGGAGGCCGCGGCGCGGAAGTGGGGTGTCGCTAAATCAGAGTGCCGCGCGGAGAATGGCGCGGTCCTCCATGCCGCTACTAAACGCCGCCTTATATTTGGCAGCCTCGCGCAGCAGGCCGCCAAACTTCCCGTGCCCAGCGATGCGCCGCTCAAGGACCCGAAGCAGTACCGGATCGTCGGCAAGCCCATCCGGAGACTCGACACACCGGACAAAGTGAATGGCCGCGCGGGCTTCGGGATGGATACGCGGCTTGCTGGAATGCTCTACGCCGTTATCGCGCGGTGCCCGGTCATCGGCGGGAAGGCATCGAAGTTCGACGCAACAAAAACCAAGGCCATTCCGGGAGTTCGCAGCGTAGTTGAAGTCAGCAATGGTATCGCCGTGGTCGCCGACAATACTTGGACGGCGATGGAAGGGCGTCGCGCGCTCGATGTGGAATGGGATGAAGGACCAAACGCCGCAGTGACCAGCGCCGGCATCCGCAAGGTGTTTGCGGTCCAGGCCGAGCAGCCCGGAGCCGTCGCGCGCAAAGAGGGAGACGCCGAGGCCGGTCTGGCATCGGCGGCTAGGAAGATGGACGCTGTTTACGAGGCTCCCTTTCTCGCCCATGCCACGATGGAGCCGATGAATTGCACCGCGCATGTTCGCGCGGACGGCTGCGACATTTGGGCGCCAACTCAGTTTCAGACCTTTACACAAAGAACGGGCGCAAGAATTACCGGCCTGAGCCCCGAAGTCGTTCGCGTCCACACCACATTCCTCGGCGGAGGATTCGGCCGCCGCGGCGAGCAGGATTTCGTCACCGATGCAGTCGAAGTTTCCAAGGCCATCGGCGCGCCGGTGAAGGTAACGTGGTCGCGTGAAGACGATACGCAGCACGATGTGTATCGCCCCGCGTCCTACGCGCGCTTCACCGCCGGGCTGGACGCCGATGGCTGGCCAAATACATGGACCACTCGCCTGGTCTGCTCCTCGATCTTGAATCGAATTTTTCCGGGTACCGTGAAGAACAACCTCGATCGAACCGGTGTCGAAGGCTGCGCTGACATTCCTTACGACATTCCCAACATTCTGGTGGACTATCAACTGACCGAAACCGGAATCCCCGTGGGCTTCTGGCGCTCGGTGGGATATTCCCAGAATGCGTTTTTCAGCGAGAGCTTCCTCGATGAGCTTGCCGCGGCCACCAGGAAAGACCCCTACGAATTTCGTCGCCATTTGCTCCAGAAGTCGCCGCGCCACCTAGCTGTATTGGATGTTGCCGCAAACAAGGCGGGATGGGGCGCAGCGCTTCCGGCGGGCAGATTCCGGGGGATTGCGGTTGTAAGCTCGCATGCAACCTATGTGGCCGAGGTCGCCGAAGTGTCGGTGGATAGCAAGGGCGCGGTGAAGGTCCATCGCGTTGTTTGCGCGGTCGATTGCGGGCGCATGGTGAATCCCGATACGATCGAAGCGCAAATGCAAAGCAGTATCGTGTTTGGCTTGACGGCCGCGCTAAAATGCGCGATCACCATTGACCGGGGCCGAGTCGAGCAATCCAACTTCGACAATTATCAAATGCTGCGCATGAATGAGATGCCTGTTGTGGAAGTGCACATCGTCCCAAGCGATAATCCTTCCGGCGGAGTCGGCGAACCGGCCGTGCCTCCGATTGCACCGGCGGTATGCAACGCGATTTTTGCCGCGACCGGTAAACGTATCCGGCGTCTCCCCATTCGCGCCGAAGACCTGGCCTGATCCTGACCAAGTGTAGTGTCCTAAATTTTAGAAATGTCTTCGGAGCAGAATGCGAATTGTAGTTTAGGAGGTCTGACCTTTTCACCCTGACACAGGAAAGACGGATCAGACGAATAGGCCGCTCGAAAAGGGCTTTTAAGGGCAATAACATACGTGACTCAGTGAAGGGAAGAGTGCAGTATAGCCCTTGCAACTGCGAACCATTCGGGAGCTGATTCCCGTAATATCATCCGTAGCTTGTGGGACGTTATGAACATCTTCCAGGCTAGCCGCCTTCAAGACATCTTAGATGAGTTGCGTGCCATAGCGTGCAGCGCTGAGCAGCTCACCGAAACCTATCGTGGAAGCAGGGACACAAGCGATTCAAAATTTACGAAGCGCGCTTGGATAGCCGTCTGTGATGCTCTTGAAGTAGGGAAAAGACACGATTTCACGGATGCGATGCAGACGGCATTTCGCGCAACAGGTGAACTCAGCTATTCCCGCGAATTTGCGACCATACAATCTGAGGTTACGCACGTAGCCGACACCCTATGCGATGAACTGAGAAAGCGCAGCTTTTTGCTTGTGACGGCCGCTCGCCGTGGTTATATAGAAAATCCATCCTTCATGGGGACGGATGTAAGCGATGCTTTCCCTTCTGCTCTAAAGGACATACATGAGGCTGGGAATTGCCTCGGGGCCGAGTGCAATACGGCGGCGGTGTTTCATTTGATGAGAGTAGTTGAATGGGGACTCCGTGCTTTATGTGCTCACGTGGGTTTGCGCAAGGCAAAGAGGAAAAAAGGCAATCGCGTTCCCATATCTTATGCAGACTGGGAAACAATGCTTAACCAGTTGCAGCCTTTAGTTGACGCGAAAATAGGAAAAATGAAGCGGGGCAGCTCAAAACAGGCGGCTCAGGAATTTTATTATCCAGCGTTGCAAGACATTAGGGCAATACGGGACGCCTGGCGAAATCATCTGATGCACACACGCGCTACCTATTCATCTGCCGATGCCGATACGATTTGTGGCCATGTAAGACGCCTGATGTCCACGCTCGCAACGAAAGTGCGCGAACAATAAAGAAAACAGAGTGAGTCGGGTATATCATTGCCCTTTTAAGTGTTGAAGCTTCAGCTCGGACCTCCTAAGGACGGTAACTTCCAAATTAGCACAACCTCACGCATTGACGTCGCTTGCGTTCCCATCGTGAGCGCGTAAATTGCAGCCGTCTTCGCAGCTGAACGAATTGACTGTGGTAGTATTTGAAATAGACAGAATGCCGCAATCATTTGATGTCCGCCTCGACGATTTGACCCGCGCCCGCTCGGAAGAGCCAGGCGCTATGTATGATCCTGCCGGCTTGCCGGGTGACCGCACGTTTTATATCGAGACGTTCGGCTGTCAGATGAATGTTCATGACTCCGAGAAAGTCGCGGGAGCTTTGCTGGGCCGTGGATACGAGCAGGTCGAGACGCTCGACGCGGCGAAGCTCGTGCTCTACAACACTTGCAGCATCCGCGAAAAAGCCGCGCACAAAGTCTTCTCGCGCCTCGGCGAATTTAGAAAGCACCCTGGCCACGGCAAGGTCATTGGCGTTCTGGGATGCGTCGCGCAGCAGGAAGGCGAAGAAATCTTCGAGCGCGCGCCGTGGGTAAGCCTGGTCTGCGGTTCGGCAAGCTACAGCAAGCTTCCGGAACTGATCGCGGAACTCGAGGCAGGGAATCGGCGTGTGACCGGCCTCGATAAAGATACCGACGCGACCTTCGAGACGGAAATCACCCGGCGCGATAACCCGTTCCGCGCCTATCTGACCATCATCGAAGGCTGCGACAAGGCCTGCTCCTATTGCGTCGTGCCTTTCACTCGCGGCCCCGAGCGCAGCCGCTCGAGCGCGTCCATTCTGGAAGAAGTTCGCAAATTGGCCAACTTGGGCTATTCGGAGATCCAACTTCTCGGGCAGACCGTCAACTCCTATCGGGATCCCGCGCCGAGCGGAACGTCGGGAAAACTCAGCTTCGCGGAGTTGCTGGTTTCGGTCGCCGCCGTGCCGGGAATTCGCCGCGTGCGCTTCACGACATCGCATCCGCGAGATTTCGGCAAGGACATTGTCGACGCCATTGATTCCGTGCCTGAGTTGTGCGATCACGTACACTTGCCGGTGCAATCCGGGTCCTCGCGCATTCTTCGCGAAATGCAGCGAACTTACACGCGAGAAGAGTATCTTGAAAAGATTGCCATGATTCGCGCCGCGCGCCGGCCCATCAGCATCACCTCAGACATAATCGTGGGCTTTCCTGGCGAGAACGAGCGCGATCTTGAGGAAACGCTCTCCTTGCTGGACATTGCGCAATACGATGGCGTATACGCGTTCCAGTATTCACCGCGGCCCAATACCTCCTCGCTGCAAATGGTCGATGCTGTGCCGGAGGAAGAGAAGGCGCGCAGGCTCGCCGTAGTGCAGGACCGCCAGCGCGAAATCCAGGTGGCCCGTAATGAGGCGCTCATCGGCGAAACGTTTGAGGTTCTGGTGGACGGCGCCTCCCGGCGTCCTGGCCAGTGGTCGGGTCACAGTTCCAGCAACCGCATCTTAAATTTCACTTCGCCTCAACCGGAGCTTTTGGGACAATATGTGTATGTGCGTGTCACGCGCGCCGCGCCTTACAGCCTCGTCGGTGAGCATGTCATCTGAGCGTCCAGGGAGGCAGTCATGGAAGTTGAGATGAAGATTCGCGGACTGATGATGGATCCGGTCACCAACATGCCCATTGTTGTGCTCAAGGACGCTCAAGGCACAGCCGTGCTCCCCATCTGGGTGGGAATCTACGAAGCAAACGCCATCGCCCTGGAAATTGAAAAAGTGCAGACACCGCGTCCCATGACCCACGACCTGCTCCGCAACGTGTTCCTGGGCCTC
>JBGOVX010000263.1:0-3251 GCA_041478355.1 Terriglobia bacterium
CCCCCGGATGTGGCCGCGCGCGGGCACACGGATTCCGGATGTGGATGCGACGAGGTTCCGCGCGCGGCGCGCCGAGCTGGGCCTGGGGCCGCTGGTCATCCACGACAATTATCTAATTAATCTGGCGTCTCCGGAACGCGTCATGCGCACCCGGTCGATTCAAGCATTTCACGACGAATTGGTTCGCGCCGTGTCTTTAGGCGCCGATTTTCTGGTCGCGCATCCAGGCTCCAGTTTGGGAAGCAACGTCTCTCAGGCCATCTCGGAAATTGCGCAAGGGATGCGCCAGGCAGCGCGCGGGATGAAGCTCGGCGGGTTGCGGATACTGGTCGAAAATACCTCCGGGATGGGATCGGCAGTGGGCGCGCGCTTCGTAGAGTTGAAAGAGATTCTGGATCAGACCGGCGATTTACCGATGGGCGTTTGCCTGGATACGGCGCACACGTTCGAAGCAGGCTACGACATTTCGAGCGAGGACGGGCTCTCCCGCACCGTGGACATTGTGGAGGGCACCGTGGGCCTTAATCGTGTTTACGTCCTGCATGTAAACGATTCGAAAACTCCACTGGGTTCGCGCGTCGACCGGCATGAGAACATCGGCGAAGGGAAAATCGGATTAAAAGCGTTTGCGCGGATACTGAACCATCCCCGCCTCGGTCCTGGGCCGCTCGGTTTGCCGGGGCGCGCATTCATTCTGGAAACTCCGATCGACAAGCCAGGGGATGACCGTCGAAATATTCGCACACTTTGGAATTTGGTGGGCATGGACGCCAAACAAGCTCCCAGAGCAGAAGATGGTTTCTCCATGACACGAAAGGCGAAAAGTAAATTGCCACGGAGAAAACAGAGAAATACCGAAGAAGTAAAAAAGAGGAAAATTAAGTCTCACAAGAAAAAATCGTGAAATACGTTGCAGGGCACAGCCTTCAGGCTGTGCGATTTCAGCGGAGGCGCACCGAAACCCGTGGCGGAATACGATCCACAAGCAATTGAACAGAAGTGGCAGGCGCGATGGAACGCCGATCGGGCCTTCGAAGCAGATGCTGACCCTTCCAAGCCGAAGTATTACGTCCTGGAAATGCTGCCATATCCTTCAGGCACTCTGCACATGGGGCACATGCGGAATTACACCATTGGCGACGTCATCGCGCGCTACCGCAGGATGCAGGGTTTTAATGTAATTCATCCCATGGGATGGGACGCGTTCGGACTGCCGGCGGAAAACGCCGCGATCCAGCGGGGCATTCACCCTCGCGATTGGACCAACACGAATATCGAGTCCTTCAAGCGCGTGTGCCATCGATTCGGGTTCAGCTACGACTGGCGCAGAGAAATCTCCACCTGCGAGCCTGAGTACTACAGGTGGAACCAGTGGTTCTTCCTGCGAATGCTCGAGCGCGGCATCGCCTACCGGAAACGCAGCCGCGTGAACTGGTGTTCGAAGTGCATGAC
This sequence comes from Terriglobia bacterium, assembly GCA_041478355.1. Taxonomy (GTDB): domain Bacteria; phylum Acidobacteriota; class Terriglobia; order Acidiferrales; family UBA7541; genus Palsa-360. The sequence continues at coordinate 1,453 of JBGOVX010000263.1, forward strand.
CGTGCTGGCGAACGAGCAGGTGGTGGACGGATGCTGCTGGCGTCATGAAGATACGCCGGTCGAACCAAAAGAAAACGAGCAGTGGTTCCTGCGCATCACGCAGTACGCCGACGAATTGCTGGAGACGCTCGATCAGCTCGAAGACGGCTGGCCCGAGCGCGTCTTGACGATGCAGCGCAACTGGATTGGGAAGTCGCGGGGAACACGAGTTCAATTTTCCGTGGAAGGCATATCTGGCAAAGCAATCGAAGTCTTTACGACGCGCGTTGACACGATCTTTGGGGCCTCCGCTCTGATCCTCGCGCCCGAGCACCCCTTATTGAGCGCGCTGGTCGCGGGCGTTAAAAATCAATCCGAGATTGAGGAAAACATACAGAAGCTGCGGCGGCGCCTGACGCGCGCCGCAGACATCGCCACGGCGGAAAAAGAAGGATTCTTCGCAGGCCGATACGCCGTGAATCCATTTAACGGCGAAAAAATTCCCATTTGGGTAGGGAATTTCGTATTGATGGAATACGGGACCGGCGCGGTGATGTGCGTTCCCGCGCACGACGAGCGCGATTTTGAATTTGCCACCAAGTATGATTTGGCAATCCCCATCGTCGTGCAGCCGGGCGAGGGGAAGGAACTCACCCCGCAGACGCTGACCGCGGCGTTTACCGAATATGGCCGGTCGGTAAATTCGGGGCCCTATACCGGGCTCTCCTCTGAGCAGGCCATTGCGAAAATGAGTGCCGATGCCGAGGCCGGGGGGTTCGGCAAGGGAGAAATCATCTTCCGTCTGAAGGATTGGGGCATTTCGCGGCAACGCTACTGGGGCACGCCGATTCCCGTGCTGTACTGCGAAAAATGCGGCATGGTGCCGGTTCCCGACAAGGACTTGCCAGTTGTGCTGCCGCGGATGACCAAGTTTACCGGGATGGGCCAGTCGCCGCTTGCCAGCGTGCCCGAATTCGTGAATGTGAAGTGTCCCAAGTGCGGTGGCCAGGCCCGGCGCGAGACCGATACCATGGACACGTTCATCGATTCCTCCTGGTACTTCTACCGCTATGCCGACGCGCACAACGACAAGGCGGCGTTCGATCCGGCCCTGGTTCGGTACTGGCTGCCGGTGGACCAATATATCGGCGGGATCGTCCACGCGATTCTGCATCTGTTGTATACGCGTTTTTTCTGCAAGGTGATGCGCGACCTTGGCCTCGTGAATCACAACGAGCCGGTAAAGAGACTGTTTACGCAGGGGCTGGTGCTCAAGGGCGGCACGGCGATGTCCAAGTCCAAGGGCAACGTGGTGGGCGCCGAAGAAATGGCCGAGAAGTTTGGCTGCGATACAGGCCGGTTGTACACACTATTTGCGGCGCCCCCGGAAAAAGATCTGGAATGGAGCGAACAGGCCATCGAGGGCTGCTCGCGTTTCTTGCACCGCGTGCACCGGCTGGTATCACGTCACGCGGATGCTCTGAAAGCGGCGCCGGCGGGGACGGGGATCGGGCAATCGCTTGATTCCGCGACGCCCAAGGAAAAGGCCTTGCTGCGAAAGGCGCATCAAGTGCTGCGGCGCGTGACCAACGATTATGAGTCGCGCTGGCATTTCAATAGCGCCACGGCCTTGCTGATGGAACTGGTCAATGAAATCCACGCGCAGGAGCCGCTCGAACAGGGCGCGCGTCCGGACGTCGTCAAGCAGGTCTTCGATCTGCTGACGCTGATGCTTGCGCCCATGGTGCCGCATCTGGCCGAGGAGCTTTGGGAGATGCTGGGCCACTCGGACCACACGCTCGCGCATGCGGCCTGGCCGA
>JBGOVX010000064.1:0-16687 GCA_041478355.1 Terriglobia bacterium
CATATTCCCCGCGCAAGTGGTTGCCGTGGATAACGCCACCGGAACGGTAACCGCCGCTGTCCTTGCCGGATGGAGTTGCAGCGATCCCGGCCCGGCGCAATTCGACGGGTCCTATTCACTGGAACGATTGGCTGTCGGAACATTGCAAAATTACCAGATTTACGCGGAGCCGCTCGACGGGCCGGTGACGCTGGACGAAGTCCTGGCTGGATCGACATCGCTGTGCCGGAACCCGTTGAGCGACTCCGGCTGGCCCGCGCAGTACGCATGCACGATTCCACAATCGGCAGCGCCCTTTTCGGCGCAGGTTCGTCCCAGCCCATGACCTGGCCGGGGGACTGGAAACAATTTTTGCCGCTTCAAACTGTGTTGCTGCTGGAAAGGGGGCCTGCTGGTTCCGGGCGGGACGTTTGTGATCTATGAAAATAAATGTTCTAGGATCCTCCCCGCTGCGCGGCGCGTTGGCGCTGCAGGCGGGTTGCGGCTGTACGAAGAGTTTCGGGAATATTTTTATTACCCACCAGCGCCTTGACATCCTGTGCCGCGATATTCGGGAGCATGTGAAGCGTGACCTCGAGCGGCGTTTTGGGATTGTGCATCAGCGCCCGAACGACGGAGTAGTTCTTGATGAACTTGCGATTTTGCGCGATTAATCGTAGGGTCTCTTCGCTGAGAACGGCCATCCCGGCAAAGGTTTCCACCTCCCGGTCGGTGAGCTGCGGGGATTGCAAAACGGCGCGTTGCACCACCTTGCACGAATCGCGAATCAGCAAAGAGCGCGCTGCCTGGGTTCCTTTGATCGCCATTTGCACGCGTTCGACGACGCGCATCTGCGAGAGTTTTTGCAGCAGCGTCACACGCTTGGCGCCGTCGGGCTCGATCTCCTTTACCACCTCCGCAAACACTTCCACGGGTTCCGGTTCACCGCGTTCCAACTCCAGAAGCTGGATGCGTTGTTCGGCATTGATCACTGAGGAAGCCACCAGCGTGGCGACCAGCGCGGGCGAGGTGCTCAACCGATCCAGGTCTTCAAACAGTTCTTGAACCGCCGAAACCGACAGATAACTGACCACGGGCCGAAGGATTTCGACCGGACAGCTGGGATTTCTGGCCAGGGCGTCGGCGACACCCGGCCTGCGGGGGAACTCGGCGGCGCAGTACGCAAACATTTCCGGAGCAGCCTCGGTTTTGGCGAGAGCAGCCAGCACGTTGGCTAGCGGCTGTGTAAGCAAGATCTCCGCGGCTTTCTCCCGGACGTCTTTATCGTGGTCAGCAGCAAGAATGGTAAGCAGTTCGACTCGATCCGCGGGCCCCAGTAAAGACGCTTCACTACAGATGGCGAGCTTGCGGTCCCGAGTCGCGCCACCCGCTCGGAGTTCTTCACGCAACGCGGTGCTAATTTTCGCCTCCCGTGGCTTTCTTCAGGTCCTCTCGCTTCAGGGTGACTTTGCCCGCGCTGCCCGGCAGACCAATGGGATCGAGCCTCTTTCCATTTAATTCCAGCAGCAATGCTCCCGCATCTCCAGCGGAAACCTGGAATTGATCCTGCGCCGAGAAGTTGTGGACCGCTCCGGGATCCATGTTTCCTTCGAACACACGATGGGCATCGCAATCGACCGTAACCCACGTTCTCTTGCCCGCCTCGATCTTAAGCTTGAAAGAGGCAGAGTTCGAGCGGGTTGCCTCCGGCGAAGGATTGCCAATGGATGTCGCGGCCATTGGGGTGGGAGAATTCACCGCGCTAGGAGTTGGCGAAGAAGTTGCAATGGGACCTGGCGCGGTGTCGCTGGATACGGTGGGAACAGTGTCTGGAGACGCAACCGGCGTCGAAGATGGAGCCACGGCTGCCGCCGCGACGGCATGCGCGGCGCGGCGCGCAGCGCGCCATGCGTAGATTCGCCGCACGCCGAACCAACTCCCCGCGATAAGCACAATTGCAACTACACCTGCAAGGATCCAAACCATCCAAAGTTGATCGGGTGGGACCGCGGGCGGGCTGCCCGTCCAGACAGGCACGGTCGGGTGAACGCCCACCGCCAGACCGTATTCGGCAACGATGCTTTCCTCATCGAGTCCCAGATAATGCGCGACGGCACGTACGAAACCCCGGTTAAACACGCCACCGGGCAACTGGTCCCATTGCTCGTTCTCGATGGCTCGAAGAAAGCGCGGGGCAATACGCGTGGCGGCGGCAATTTCGTCCAGAGACACCCCGCGCATCTCCCGTTCGCGCTTCAAATATTCGCCAAAAGTGCCCTTGGTCATCGCTTAAATAATCCACCCGCCCAAGCGAATATAGGCGGGCGTCGCGGAGGTGTCAATCTCGGCGGACGCAATGGTGTTGGCGTGGTGTTGGCGTGGTGTTGGCGTAGTGTTGACCGGCAAATGAATTCGAATCACGCTCGGGCCAAGTTGGGCCGAACCCGGAAAGGGCCTTGGTTGTGCCGGCATCTTGCTTGTTCCGAGGCAGGAGGGGCCGGCGTTTTTTGAATTTCTTGAAAAGGCAAGGCGCCGGCGGCACGTAAAAAGAGGGCGTCCCCGGTGCAGGTGCGGATTGCAGCACAAAGAAACAAGAAAGCAAGTCGGCGTTGCGCAGCCGGAGAGGAGTTTATTATACTTTAACGGGCCCGATCAGCCTCTGTGGAGCGGCGGGTGGCCCGCATGACGAATCAGGAAGTAAGGCTTGAAGTGAATAAGACTGAAAATTTCAGCGGTGTCGATCGCCGTCAAGCCTCTGCTGCCCGCGGAGAACAGCGCGAAGCGGGTGAAGTCGCGGTATTCCACGAACTCGGCAAGGCCCTCACATCCTCTCTGCAACTCGATCAAGTTTTGCGAACGATCATGGAAAAAATTGACGAGTTTCTGCGTCCTGACACCTGGTCGCTTTTATTGGTGGACGAAGCCAAGCAGGAGCTTTATTTCGAGTTGGCGGTCGGGAAAGGCTCGCAGGCGCTCAAAGACGTGCGCATCAAGATGGGGCAGGGGCTTGCCGGCTGGGTGGCGCAAAACGATGAAACCGTGATCGTTCCCGATGTGAGCCAGGATACGCGATTTTTTTCGAAGATCGACGAAAAAACGAAAATGGAGACGCGGTCCATCGTCGCCGTGCCGGTTCGTTATCACGACCGTTGCCTGGGTGTGATTGAGTTGGTTAACTGCGTGGGGTCGGATGGCTTTCAGGATCGCGACCTGGCGCTGCTCAGGGCCCTGGCCGACTTCGCCGCCATTGCCTTGGAAAATGCCCGGCACGTCAAACGCATTCATGAGCTGACCATCACCGATGATTGCACCAATCTGTTCAACGCGCGGCACATGGATTTTATTCTCGAGACGGAAATTTACCGCTCGCAACGTTACGGCTACGAATTTTCGCTAGTGTTCATCGATCTCGATCACTTCAAGAACGTCAATAACACCTACGGGCACCTGATCGGTTCTAAACTGCTTGGCGAAGTGGGCCAGATGGTGAAGGCGGCATGCCGGAGAATTGATTTCGCGTTCCGCTATGGCGGCGATGAGTTTGTCATTGTGCTGCCTCAGGCGTCCAAGGAAAATGCATTTGTTGTCGCCAGGCGCCTGCACAAACTGATCGGTGAATCCACCTGGCTGTCCGCGGAAGGACTGAACATTCATTTCACCGCCAGCGTCGGCGTCGCTACCTATCCGACCGATGCCAAGAGCAAGGTCGAACTTCTGCATCTCGCCGACGAAGCCATGTACATGGTCAAGAACAGCACGCGCAATGGCGTCGCTGCCGCAAAAATCGGCGCCCTGCCCAAATCATAATCTGCGCCGCCAAGCCCTGCGGGATGGGCCGCCCAACGGCCTAATGGGACATCCGGGGGCAGCTTGAAATCGACTTCACGTTTTCGAACTCTTGCAGTGTATGATTTCCCCGCCAGGAGTTATTGAAACGAATCCGGCTTCCAGGAGGGGATTTGAAATGCGAAATCATTCACTGGGCATCGTGCTGGCCTTCGCATTTGTCTTGAGTTATTCGCCGGCGGCCTCCGCTCAAGTTACACCCCCATCTGGACCGGCGACGGTTCCAAGTCCCAACAAGACACCTGATTTATTCGGAGTCTGGATGTTTGACCATCCCCCGGCCACCGCCGATCAATTCTGGGTTTATGAGCTCCGCAGGGAGGAGCCTCCCATGACAGCCTGGGGCGAGGAGCAATACAGAGCTGCCAAGACATCCTTCGGACCACATGCGGTCCCCATCGCGGAAACAAACGATCCCGTTTACCAAAAATGTATGCCACCTGGCATGCCTCGGATATTCACTCATCCCCTCCCCATGCAGATTATTCAGGCGCCTGGCGAAGTCATCATGCTGTTCGAGTACGATTCCATGCGGCGGCAGATTTTCACCGACGGCCGCCCGCATGACACCAGTTTGGGCCCCTCGTGGATGGGAGACTCGATCGGCCATTGGGAGAAAGATACATTGGTGGTCGACACGGTAAATTTCAACGACCACGGTTGGGTGGACCGCATAGGTCATCCGCACAGTGATGCTCTTCACGTTGTAGAACGTATCCGGCGGATTGATCACGACCATTTGCTCAACGAAATCACCATCGAGGACCCCAAGGCATATACCAAGTCTTGGACGGCGCACCTGGATTTTATGTTGAAGCCAAATTGGACGCTGGGGGAACAGTTCTGCGAGGATAGTGAGACTTTCCTGGAGATCGAAAAAAAGGAGACATCGCCGGGGAAATAGCTGGTCCGATTTTTCCAGCGTCAATGTCTATTGATTTCCCGTGCGCCGGCGGTAGGATTCAGGTGTGGTGTTAAATTGTTCGGCTATTTTCAGGAGATGTTGCAAATGAAAAACCTGGTGCTCTGCCTGACCATGTTCTGCGGTCTTCTTTTTGTTTCCGGCCCGCTGTTGGCGCATCACGGGGAGGCCAACTACGACACCGGGAAAGTGGTGACCGTCACAGGAAACGTGACAAATTTCCAATTCATCAATCCCCACGTGCAAATTTCCATGGACGTGAAAAACGATAAGGGCGAGATCGAAAAATGGATTGGCGAAGCCCGAAGCCCGGCCATGCTGGCCAGGATCGGCGGCTGGGACAAGAGCACGATCAAGCTGGGCGACGTTATTACTGCCAGTGGTCATCGCGCCAAAAACGGATCGAATATTTTGCGCCTTTTGAAGATCACCTTGCCGGACGGGCGGGTGATGGCCGACCTGTAGCAGCGCTGGGAAAATGGCGAGGCCGGAGAGTGCGGCGCGAATGAATCCATATAAAATGCGAGGGCGTCAAATGATTCCTAAGCTGGCGGCGTCGATTATTTTGGTTGTTGTTCTTCTGGTGGTCTGCGCCCCGGTGCCGGCGCACCACGGAAATTCTGCTTACGACGAGGACCGTACCATCACCATCACGGGAATTGTAACCGAATTCGATTTTGTCAATCCTCACATCCAGATTTATCTGGACGTGAAAGACGACAAGGGCAACGTCGCACATTGGGCTGTCGAAAGTAATAGTCCGGGCATCATGCGCCGGAATGGCTGGACCAGAAGTTCCGTAAAGCCAGGCGACCAAATTACCGTTACCCTCAATCCTGCCAAAAATGGAGCGCCTGTCGGGTTTGCCGGCAAGAAATCGGGGAAGGTTGTGCTTGCCGATGGCCGGGTATTGATGATGGGCGCGGGATAGCATCGGCAGCGAGTCGCTGGTCCCGCTGGTCCACGGAAGGAGGCTGACAATGCGAAATCGCTTGACCTGCTTGATGGGAGCGTTAGCGGCAGTCCTGGCCTTCTCATTGGCCGCGCCCTCTCAGTCCGGTCAGCAGCAAGGGACGGGCAAGACCCCGCCGCTACCCGCCCCGAAACGCGACCTGTCTGGAGTCTGGCAATATCAAGGAAACGGTGCTGCCGAAGGCGTTGTTCCGGAGAAGGATATGCCACCGATGACGCGTTGGGCGCAGGCAAGGTACGATACCGAAAAGCCCGGATACGGATCCAGAGCCACAACCAGTGGAAATGACCCGATTTTGCAGTGCGATCCGATTGGTTTCCCGCGCGTTATGTTTTTGCCCACAGCATTTGAGTTTGTTCACGCCCCTGGCCGGGTGTTGCAGTTCTTCGAGCGCGAACACCAATGGCGCCCGATCTGGACCGATGGGCGGTCCCTCCCTAAGGATCCCGATCCGACCTGGTACGGATACGCGATTGGCCATTGGGAGGGAGACGACACGTTCGTGGTCGAATCAGTCGGATTTAATGACAAGACCTGGCTCGGTGCAACCGGTTATCCGCACAGCGAGGATATGCGCGTTACCGAGCGCTACCAACGCGTGGACCATGACACCATCCTGTATGACATCACCGTCTACGACCCCAAGGCGTATACCAAGCCCGTTGTGGGGCCCCAGAGAACCATGAAACTACGCCCGCACGGTGATGAGATTGAAGAGCTGGTCTGCGTACTATCGGAAGAGCAAGCGTTTGCCAAGAGAATACGCGAACCCGCTGCCTCCAAGCCCACGAAGTAGCCGCGCCGATCATCGATGCGGGGAACAGCTGGCTTGATTCTCAAACTGAGAACCCACCCCTTGAAAATCAAGCACAAGAGGTGAGGCCAGGTTTTGAACGATCTTAAAATTTGGGTGGCTCATTGGTCGCGATGCACGACGGGTGGGGCTTTTTCTCTCTCTTTCTCGATCTTAGACGTGTTGCAACGAACACAAAATGTCCTTTAATTGATATGGAGTGGCAAAGCTTGGCGCAGCCGGCTGCGTTCCGTTCGCTTGCAAAATTGCCCGGGCGATATCTGACAAGTTGCCATATACTGCGTAGCAGTTTGCAGGCAAAACGGAATCGCGGAAACAACAGGGGAGGGATCTATGCTGACACGACGCAATTTCTTGGTGGGAGTAGTCGCCACGGGAGTCCTGGCGCGCAGCCATCCTGGCTTTGCGAAAGCATCCCAACCGGCGACGCCGGTGAATTTCGACATTCCGCCGCACGCCTGCGACTGCCACACGCATTTTTACGGTGACCTGATGAAATTCCCAATCTCGACCGGGCACCCGTACACGCCCGAGCCGATTCCATTTGAGGAGATGTCAGCGCTCCATCGGGCGCTCCATATGGAGCGCGTGGTGATCGTGACGCCGGGCATCTACGGCACCGATAATTCCGCCACGCTGTTTGCCATCAAGGCGCGCGGAGCGAACGGGCGCGGCATAGCCTTGATCGACGACAAGACGCCGGAAAACGATCTCGACTCCATGTACCGCGCGGGCATCCGTGGCGCCCGAATTATCTCGGGACAGTCCGGCCCCACCGATCCCGCCGCTGCTCGCCCGGTTTTCCAGGCCGCGGCCGAACGGTTAAAGAAGCACAACTGGCATATCCAGATGTATACGAGTTTGGCGGTGATCTCCGGCATCAAGGACCTGGTTCAGGCGTCGCCGGTGCCGGTGGTGTTCGATCATATTGGCGCCGCTGAAGCGGCCCTCGGGCTCCAGCAGCCGGGCTTTGCCGATCTCCTCGATCTGGTCCGGTCAGGCAAGGCCTATGTCAAAATCTCAGGCGCATATCGCTCGTCGACGCAGGGCCCCGATTATCCCGACGTGGCGCCGTTTACCAAGGCGCTGATCGCGGCCAATCCGGACCGCATCGTATGGGGCACCGACTGGCCGCATCCTAACCCGACCCCGTTTCCAGGCCGCAAGCCGACTGACATATTGCCGCTATTTCCGATCGATGACGGGCGTCTGCTGAATCAACTCCCGGTTTGGGCGCCTGACCCAGCGATCCGAAAGAAGATACTGGTCGACAATCCGGCCCGCCTCTATGGTTTCTAATGATTTCAGCGTGGCGCGGTGACGCGACTGCTGTAGCTCGCCTCGTCAGAGGCGTCGGAAATACAAAAAAAACGGCCCCGAGAAATCCTCGGGACCGTTTGATTTTCATATTATTTTGAAAACTTAGTCGGCGGGAGCTTTCTTCGCCGGAGCTCTCCTGACCGGGGCCTTCTTTGCTGGTCCGGTTTTTTCTTCGGGGAGGTCCTCGGCGTTGATTTTAGCCTTATCCCACGTCAGTAGGAAGGGGCTCTGCGAGTATGAGACCAATGTGCCGGTGAACCGGACAACCGCGTCCTTCTCAAGACGCTTGGCTTCCGGCTGGCCAACCACTTTGACCGACATGTTGGCATCGGTTGCCGCCTCAATCTCCTCCGGCGTGGCGCCACGGAATACTTTCAGGGTCACATTATCCCCGTCGACTTGCGGGGCATCCATCAAGCGAACTCCAACGTCGGGGTACTCCAGGCCGCAACTGGCGATCCACATGACCTTGCCCGCGTCGCCACCAGCCTTGAGGGCTGGAAGGAAGTTGGCAGTGTCATCGCGCGCCTTTTGCAATTCGGCGGCGCTGGGAACCATCAAGGTCGCAGGCTTTTCCGCCGAACTGGCCGCCAGGGTCATGATTTCGCTCACCTGACTATCTACCAGCGTGTCACAGGAGGGCTGCTGATACCGTGTAATTTGGTTCTTCAGGTACGTCTGGACCGATGCTGCATTCGGGATTTTGAGGGCGATCGCCCGCGCCAGTTCCCAGAAACCATCATTTGCCTGCGGCGGAGCCATCTGCAGATCCACGATCCCTAGGCGGTAATGGGAAACTGCATCGGTAGCATCAATCGACAAAACCGTCTTGTAATAAGTGGCGGACGCCGGGTAATCCTTCAATGACATCGAAGTCATAGCCGCAATCGAATTGAAAAGAAACTTGAAGCTTTTCTTCTGCGCTTCGTATTGATCCGCAGTCATCTGGTCGGGCTTCTTCCAATCATCCAGTGTTTTCAGGCCCTGGACCGCGGCATCTCGCGCCTTGCCCTGCGCATCCGCTGTTTGCAGCGATTTGTCGGACGACGCGCCCTGATAAAATGCCTGCGCGCGGGTGGCCGCAGCCTCCAAGCGCCCTTGCGTATCCACCTTGTCGCCCAGCGCAATCATGCGGTCGGCATACTCGATGGACCCCGCAAAATTTTTCAATCCATAGTCGGTCAGGTAATAGTCGCGGTAGATATAGGGCAGCAAGGTGGAAGCGGGGTACTGCTTGACGAACTCATCCAGCTTCGCAACCTTTTGCTGAGGATTCTGCTCTCCGTCAGCAGCCTTGTATGCATTGTATTCCGCCAGCGTATAGGCAGGTTTTGCTTGATCCTGCGGAGCGGCCCAGATCTTGCCCGCCCCCAGCGCTATCATTAATAGACCGGCGCCCATCACAATCCACTTTCGCATCATCGGCTTCCAGCCTCCTCAACAAATTTCCGTGAACTCCATCGCAGAAACAAGGCCCTCGAAACAACTGCGGGTTTAAAAGCTATCGGATTATAGGGAATCCCAATCCATGGCGCAAGCGCCATTCACCAAGACTACTCGCCGGCCCCACCGGCTGCTTTCATGCCACTGTTAAGTTGCCTATAAGTAAGATGAAGCCCGTCTTAAAAGGGAAGCTTGGTCAGAATAACATTTTCCAGCCGCCAGGAAAATCAAGGAATGCAGTAGAGATGCCTGCCGGTCAAAGGAGCATTGCCCGGAGCCTCCGGAGGTGCCGGGTCTCCAATTATTCCTCTTGACAATAGTTGTTATAACGACTATATTTGCAGCGTGCCTAACAAACGCCAAATCACAAGGCCCGCTGCCGCCCCCGAAACGACACTGGAAGCTCAGGTATTTGTCAGCATGCTTCGCGCAGCGGATGCCCTGGCCCGGGGAGCCGAGGCGCTTCTGAAGCCTTCCGGTCTATCCGCCACCCAGTACAACGTCCTGCGCATTTTGCGTGGCGCGGGACCCAAAGGCCTGGCCTGCCGCGAAGTGGGCTGCCGGATGATTTCGCGCGACCCCGACATCACGCGTTTGCTGGACCGCATGGAATCGCGGCAACTGATTTCGCGCGTGAGAGAAGAAAACGACCGGCGCGTGGTGAAGACGCGTATCACCGCGGAAGGGCTCCGGATCTTAAAAGACCTGGATACTCCCATGGCGGATTTACATTGCCGGCAGTTGCATCAACTCTCGCCGAAAGAACTACGGCAACTTTCGCGTCTGCTGGAGCGTGCGGGCGCGCAGACGCAGCATTCCGAAGAGTAAGTATTTTTTGAGTCCTATATTCGATGTACTGCTAATTTAACTGGAGGAGAAATTAATATGAGCACAGCAGTGAGTCAGAGCAAAACAGCAACCCAATGGCAAATTGATCCCGCCCATTCCGCAGCGCATTTCAGTGTGCGGCACATGATGATTTCCAACGTGCGTGGAGAGTTCAGCAAGTTGAGCGGAAACATCATCCTTGATTCGGCGGATCTGACGCGATCCACCGTCGAAGTGAGCATGGAAACCGCATCGATTAACACCCGCGAACCCCAGCGGGACGAGCATCTGCGCAGCGCTGACTTTTTCGATGTAGCCAATCATCCTAAGATTGCCTTCCGCTCCAAACAAATTGCGGCCGCTGGGCCCGAGCATTTCAAACTGACAGGCGATTTGACGATTCGCGGCGTCTCCAAGGAGGTTGCCTTCGATGTCGAGGGTCCTACACCGGCCGTAAAAGACCCTTGGGGAAGCGTGCGAGCCGGCGTTGCAGCTACGGCGAAAATTAACCGGAAAGATTTCGGGTTGGTTTGGAACGCGTTGGTCGAAGGAGTTGGCGTCATGGTAGGTGATGAGGTTTCGATCACGATCGAAGCCGAGTTGGTGCAACAAGCCCCCGCGACCGCCCAAAAGTAAGCGATAAGGACGCCTTCAGATCGGCAGGCGGACTGACGGCCGGACGGGTTTCCCTCTTCGGCCGTTTTTGTTCAAAGTGGAATACAATTCCAGCGGAGAAAGTGAGCAACACCTAAATGGAGAAATTCGCAAAGACACAAGCTCCCCTGGACGACATCATTGCGCGACGCTGGAGTCCGCGTGCATTTTCCGAAAAATCAGTCGAGGCGGATAAGCTCCGCAGCGTCCTGGAAGCGGCACGTTGGGCCCCTTCCTCGCGCAATGAACAGCCGTGGGCCTACCTGGTGGCTACGCATGAAGACCCGAAAGAATACCAGGCGCTTCTCGGCGTCCTAGCGGGCTCGAACCGTACTTGGGCGCAGAAAGCTCCGGTGCTCCTGCTGGCGATGGCGCACACTCGGCTGGAGCAGGGTGGCCAGCCCAATCGGCACGGGTTCTACGACCTGGGCCAGGCGACGGCGAATCTGGTGATCCAGGCCACATCGCTCGGTCTTATCACCCACCAGATGGGTGGGTTCCATGTGGAGGATGCGCGTAAGCTATTTGCCGTGCCTCAAGGATGGGAGCCGGTGAGCGTGATTGCGCTGGGCTATCCGGGCGAGGCAGAATCATTACCCGAATCCTTACGCGAGCGCGAGATGGCGCCGCGCCATCGCAAGCCGCTGGGAGATTTCGTTTTTTCGGGGACCTGGGGCCACCCGGCTTCGATTGCGCGGCCCGGAAACCAATGAATGAACTGCTTGCATTCGTCGTCCGGCATGGTTACTCGCTGATTTTCGCGTGGGTTTTTGTCGAACAAGCCGGGCTGCCGATCCCTTCGGCTCCGCTGCTCCTTGCCGCGGGCGCATTGGCCGGAACAGGGAAAATGAATTTGGGCCTGGCAATCAGTGTCGCATTATTCGCCGCCGTGGCGAGCGACTCAATGTGGTACGAACTCGGGCGGCGAAAGGGCGTCCGGATACTGCAGCTTCTCTGCCGGATTTCACTCGAGCCGGATTCTTGCGTTCGGCGAACCCAGGTGAGCTTCGGAAAGCGTGGCGCACGCGTGCTTCTGGTTGCCAAATTCATTCCAGGATTGAATGCGATGGCAGCGCCGCTGGCGGGGATCATCCGCATGGGATGGCGGCGGTTTGTATTGTTCGACGCGCTGGGATCGTTGCTTTGGGTGAGCGCCTTTTCGGTGACCGGATATGCATTCAGCGGGGAATTGGAGCGCATAGCGGCCCGCGCGGCGTTCTTGGGAGAATGGCTGCTGGTCATACTTCTTGCGGCATTCGCGGGGTATGTGGGCTGGAAATTCTACAAACGCCAGAAGTTCTTGCGCAACCTCAGAATCGCCCGCATCACTCCCGAGGAGCTCAAAGAAAAAATTGATGGGGGCATCGACGTCATTATCGTCGACCTGCGCCACGCACTCGATTTTGATGCGCAACCGGATACAATTCCCGGCTCAATTCATATGGATGCGGCGGACCTTGAAGAAGCGTACCAGGTAATTCCTCGTGACCGCGAGATCGTTCTCTTCTGTAATTGTCCGAACGAGGTGACAGCGGCCCGCCTGGCGCTCCTGCTGCGCAGTAAAGGCATCACAAAAATCCGTCCGCTCGCCGAAGGGTACGAAGGCTGGCGCAGCCGCGGTTTCCCAATGGGCCCGGCTAGACACGAGACGGACGACGCACCCGCCGCTGAAGCCTAATCTTTCGCAGTGCGTAGCAGCATCTCAAATCCGGTTATTACGCAGATTCTCGCAGCTTGGCGAAAAACTCAAAACACTGTCATTCCGAGGCACGCTGCGTGCCGAGGAATCCCTCTTTTCTTTGGCATTAAGCAAAGAGGGATTCCTCGCTTCGCTCGGAATGACAATCAATAATATTTTTTCCGCAAATTGCTAGAGCCGCGGCAGGACGATACCTTGCTGCGCCTGATATTTCCCCTTCTTATCCTTATACGAAATTTCGCAATCTTCATCGGATTCAAAGAAAATGACCTGGCAGAGACCTTCGTTGGCATAAATCTTTGCGGGGAGCGGGGTGGTATTGCTGATCTCGAGCGTGACGAATCCCTCCCATTCCGGCTCAAACGGTGTCACGTTCACGATGATTCCGCAGCGCGCGTACGTGGATTTTCCCAGGCAGATCGTCAGCACATTGCGGGGAATGCGGAAGTATTCCACCGAGCGTCCTAGGGCGAACGAGTTCGGCGGAATCAAGCACGAAGCGCCTTTGAATTCCACAAGCGAGCGTGGATCAAAATGTTTGGGATCGACGATGGTGGAGTTCACGTTGGTAAAAATTTTAAAGTCGTCGGCAACACGAATATCGTAGCCGTAGCTGGACACGCCGTAGCTGATCACGCCATCACGTACCTGGCGGTCCTCGAATGGCTCGATCATCTTGTGTTCGAGCGCCATCTTCCTAATCCAACGATCGGGCTTAACCGACATTCTGGTCTCCTTAACAATCCGCCACGGCGCCCCTTTCACGGAACGCGCACGCGGCAAAGACGCGCATCTTAACCGACCTCCTGCGGCTTGACAACCCGCAACTGCGTGTCTAGCATAGCTTGCCGTCGCAAGAGCGGGAGGCAGTTGTGATTAAGCTCGACATCGTTAACGCAGTTGTCACCAAAACGGGAGTTACCCGAACCAAAGCGGAACTGGCCGTCGAGACCGTGTTCGATGCGATGAAGTCCGCCCTCGGCAAGGGCGAGCGCATTGAGTTGCGCCGCTTTGGCGTGTTTAACGTACGCCCGCGCAAGACCGGCATTGGCCGCAATCCACGCACCGGCCAGGAGGTCAGCATCCCGCCTGGCAAGGCGGTGCGATTCAAACCCGGCAAGGAATTACAATCGCTCTGAGTTCGCCAATTTGGGTTCAAATGGCTGCGGCGCATTTCCTTCCCGTCGCTCTTAGGGCAGTCACCCCCGTGACAATTCATGTTCTCGCGCGGCAGTTCGCGCATCCAATCCGTCATGAACGATAGCAGCGACTTCGAACAGGTATCCAGCGAAACCTACACGCCAGCAACCGAACCGTGGAATCCGCCTACGAGTGCTTATTGGGAAGGGAAGGAGAATCGCAGGCGGCGAAAATCGCTCACAATCGCTCTATTGCTCTTTTTTTTGACCCTAATTTCGACGCTAACCGTGGGAGCCCAGTTTGCCGCCTCTTATGCCGCTGGGAAATCGCCCGATTTCAACGAAGTCTTCTCCACGTACGGAAGATTGCTTGCTCATCCACAACTGTTGCTGACCGGAGCGCCCTTCGCTTTTACGCTGCTCGGCATTCTTCTAGCGCACGAACTCGGGCACTACTTTGCGTGCCGCTATTACGGTATTTCCGCCAGCTACCCTTATTTTATTCCCGCGCCGACGCTCATCGGAACCCTCGGCGCGTTCATACTCATCCGGTCTCCGATTTACAATCGCAAGGCGCTGTTTGATATGGCCCTTGCTGGGCCGGTGGTAGGATTTCTGTTCGCGATTCCGGCACTGGCCATTGCCGTCGCCTATTCCAGAGTGATTCCTTTTTCGGAGGCCCACGCTTCGGTTGTCTTCGGAAATCCGCTGGCGTTGCGGCTTCTAGTGGATTTGTTGCGGCCCGGAGTGCCGCCGGGCGATCTGCTTTTGCATCCGGTGGGGCGTGCGGCGTGGGTGGGTTTGTTCGCGACGGCGCTCAACTTGCTTCCCGGGGGCCAGCTCGACGGCGGGCACATCCTGTATGCGGCAGCCAGCAAATACCATCGCCGGGTGACGTTTGGCGTGGCGCTGTGTTTGATTCCGCTCGGATATTTTTTCTGGGCCGGCTGGTACCTGTGGGCCGCATTATTGCTGGCGATTGGTTTCCGTCATCCACCACTGATTCACCAACGGGAACGGCTCGACCGCACGCGACTGGTATGGGCTGCCATCGCGTTCCTCATCTTCGTTCTGAGTTTTATGCCTATGCCGGTAATGATCCGCGGAAATTAGAGAATGAAGAACCCCCGCCTTTAAAGAGGCGGGCTACAACAGCAGGCGACAGCAATCCGTCGATTGAGTTGCTGTATCCCGGGTCCCTGACAGGGTTGGGATGCCCAAACCGCACTTCAGACTAGGGCCTTCTTGGGGATCGCGCAAGAAGACATTTGTTAAAACAAGCTCAGCGGGTCCACATCCACCAGGACAGCCTTCTGCGGAATTTCCTTCTCCTCGGTGAATGCAAGCAGCTCCGACAGGATTCGCGTGAGCTGTGCGCGTTTGGGGGCCTTCAGCAGAAACTGGAAGCGATACTCGCGCTTGAGTCTCGCCAGTGGCGCGGCGGCGGGCCCTAACACTTTCACTCCGTGCGATTCCCGGGGAGCAAGAAACGTCCGCAGTTGGCGCGACCATCGAATCGCATTCTCGATTTTTGTGTCGCGAACCAGCACGCTTGCAAGCGCGGTGAATGGCGGGTAGTGCAACAACCGGCGAAATTGCAATTCTTTTTCAAAAAAGGCGAGATAGTCCTGGCGCGCGGCCAGCTGAATCGAATAGTGCTCCGGGTAATAGGTCTCGACCAGCACTTCCCCAGGCAGAGCGCCGCGCCCCGCCCGCCCCGCAACTTGCGTCAACAATTGAAATGTGCGCTCGGCCGCGCGGAAATCCGGCAGGCTGAGCTGCGAATCGGCGGAAACGACGCCGACAAGGGTGACGCGTTGGAAGTCGTGCCCTTTCGCGACCATCTGCGTTCCTACCAGGATATCTATTTTCCCCGCAGCAAAATCTCCAAGCACCTGCTGGTAAGCGCGCTTGGTGCGAACCGCGTCGCGATCCAGACGCGCCACCCTGGCTCCGGGAAACTTCTGACGCAATTTTTCTTCGAGCTGCTCGGCGCCCGCGCCGAAAAAATAGATGTGCTCGGAGCCGCACTTCGGGCAGGACTTGGGCACCAGCCGCGAAAATCCGCAGTAATGGCATTCCAGGCGGTCGCGTTGTTTGTGGTAGGTCAGCGAGATGCTGCAGTTCTCGCATTGAATTCCAGCGCCGCACGACCGGCAAATCACGAACCAGGAATACCCGCGGCGATTGATGAGAATTAAGGACTGCGTTCCCGCAGCGAGGCGCGCGGCAATGGCTTCGCTGAGTTTGGAGGAAAGCGCCCCTGCCCGATGTGTGGCCCGGAAGTCTTCGCGCAGATCGACGATTTCGACCGGCGCGAGAGGGCGATTTTCGACGCGCGATTCGAGCTGGAGAAGATGGTATTTGCCCGCGCGGGCGTTGTGAAAACTTTCCAGCGACGGCGTTGCCGAACCCAGCAGGGCCACCGCGCCCGCAAGCTTGGCGCGAACGATGGCAACGTCCCGCCCATGATAGCGTGGCGTGTCTTCCTGCTTGTAGCTGGATTCCTGCTCTTCATCGACGACCACAAGCCCCAGATTTTCCAGCGGCGCGAATACCGCGGAGCGCGTCCCCACCACCACGCGCGCGTCGCCGCGCCGCGCGCGCCACCACTCTCTCGCGCGCTCCACATCGGCCAGCGCGCTATGAAGCACCGCCACACCGGTGCCCAAGCGCGCGCGGCACAACCTGCCGATCCACAGCGTCAGAGCGATCTCCGGCACCAGAATCAATGCCGTCTTATTTCGTTCCAGGGCCGCTTCGACAGCTCCCAGGTACACTTCCGTTTTGCCGCTGCCGGTGACACCGTAAAGCAAGCCCACGTTGAAAACGCCTGCATCGAGCCAGCCCCGGACATCGCCCAGAGCGCGCTCCTGATCCGGATTGAGAATATTCGAAGGGGGTGTGTAATCCAGTTCGAACAAGTCTTCTTCGATTGCCAGCGGCTCTTCCCAGCTTTTTAGTTTCTCCTGGCGGATCAGCCGTTCAATTAGAGATCGCGAAACCTTGGCGAGTTTTGCGAGCGCCGGCAACGGCAAAGGTCCGCGCTCCTGCGCGAGAACATGATAAA
>JBGOVX010000025.1:0-28796 GCA_041478355.1 Terriglobia bacterium
ATGCAGGATCCAGCGATCATGGCTCTGCGGCAGAAAGTGCGGCTGGAGCCGGGCTTCCCTGGCAGGCGAGACCCGCAAATTCAGATTACCCTCACGGATGGCACGCGTTTGGTTCAGGAGGACGTCCCTACTTACTTTCAGATCCCATTGACGCGAGAGCAGGTGATCGCAAAAGCGCGCGACCTCATGACACCGGTCATAGGAGACACATCTTCGTCGCGTCTCATTGATCGTGTGCTCGAACTCGAGAAGATCAAAGACATCCACGAGCTGCGGCCGCTCTTGCAATGGACGAATCCTGCCGGTCCTGCGAGGCTCTCGGAATATCCATACGCGAAGTGACGCAATGGACAGTTCTGCAACGAGGCAGCGCATCATGTCATTATCCCGGTAGGCGGTAGCGAACTCGGTGAAAACGGATTCTAGACCGGCCAGGGATTTCTGAATAGCCGTGCTATTGACTACGGCTATCGAAGCCGCAGTTATAAAGTGGATATTCAAGATCCCGTTGCATCGCTGGCGGCTTTGGATACTTTGTGCTGCCAATGGACTGAGCGCAGGGATTGCCTTTGTCAGCCTGATCCTCCAACTGGGTATCGGACGGGTATGGCATGGATTCTCTGGTATCTGCTGCGGCGTCAAGTCAAACAGGCTTTCGGAGCCGGTCCTCGAAGCTGAGGCTGCCGGGATTTTAGTCTAGCTTGAGTAGTATTTTAGGTCACTTTGAGTGATGGATGGCCCAAAAGCAAGCTGGCGTTCTCCATGCTGATACCGTGTTGAAGTAAGCGAATATTTGAATCTTGTGTTTGGATACTTTGCCAAGAATATCTGCCTACTTAGACGATATCCCCGCGCCTATCGATCGCACCTCCGCAGAGTAATTATCATGATTGATATCTCTTCGGTTACCATGGGAATCACTCGTCCGTTCTGCCGGTCGCTTCCTTGAGTATAATTTCACATAGAGGTAATGGTGTCATGAAAGAGCTTGCGCGAATCGAATCGGCGGATTTGGAACGGCGAGAATTTCAATTAACCCTTTTCGCGTGTTTGGCGATCGTCATTCTTGCCATTGGTTTAGGGCTACTCATGTATCCGGCGGTTTTTTCAAGCCTGGAATTGCCTCCGAATAGGACTTCGCAGATTGTCTTCTTCGGGTTCTGTGTCCTATCCTGTCTTCTTGTCGCGTACATTGTGGATCGCCAAATTACGATTCAAGGTCTTCGACGCCAGATAACAACTGATCGTAAGCGGGCTTCAGAGGCTTTGAAGCAGGCTAGCGCCGACGTTTTGGGAACTCTGCCGAACTTCAATACGTTCGAGGATCGATTGTTTATGGAGATCCGGCGTGCCATCGCGGCGAACCTGAAGCTGTCGGTGCTTGTGGTCACAATCAAATTGCATGCTGCTTTCTCCGAGACAAGTCTCGGTATGTCCGCTCTTGGCGATGCGGCAAAGGCAATCTCTCGGAAATTGCGCGAGGAAGACTCCATCTACCTTCTCAGGCCTGGCTTCTTTGGGGTTATCCTGCCTGGTGTTGACACGTCAGATGCTCGACGAGTCACCGGCCGTCTTTCGGAAGGTCTATCTGATGCGGCGGGTGTCAACGATCGCTTTTCTTTCAAGATCGATGCGATCAATTATCCTGAGCAGACGACGAGTGCACATGATTTGGAACTCGCTATCTATGGCTTCCTGCCGGCAGACGATCCTAAGCAGACCAATATAAGAGAAACTCACGCCCACCGATAAGTTTCCTAAGTGATTTTCTGCGGCACCTTGGCGGCGAAGACAAATCAGTTCAGTGTATTGCTCAGCTATGCGGTGCTTCTTACTAGACAAAGGTCTACTTCCCGCGCGCTGTTTTGCTAGAGTCGCTGTCTGGCCCGGCAAAACATCGGTCCCCATGCGCTCTTCTGAATTATTTATCTAGTCTCTTTGTCGAGGCCGGAGCGTCGGCAGCCCTCGCGACGCGGAATCCATAGTCGGCATATTTCAATTCTGGGGGAATGCTGGATCGGGCGGCGGTGCGCGTTACCTTGATGTGATGCCGCCAGGAACCGCCGCGAGATGCGCGGCGTGTGCCGGATGCGGGGCCGCAAGGATTTCGTTCCGGCGAGAGCGCGTAGTAGCCAGCGTCGTACCAATCCGAGCACCATTCATGGACATTGTCGCCTGGATTGTAAAGTCCGTAGGCGTTGGGTGGATACAGTCCGACCGGTTCAGGGCCGGTTTTCCAGCGAGTCGCATAGTCGGGAATCTGTTCGGGCCGGCAGTCGCCCCACGGATACAGCAAATCTTCGGCGCCGCCGCGAGCAGCGCGCTCCCACTCGGCTTCGGTGGGCAGACGATAACGCCGGCCGCTGACGCGAGTCAGCCAATCGCAGTATGCAACGGCGTCAAACCAGGACACGGCGACGACGGGCTGCTTGGGATTGTTAAAGTTAGGATCATCCCACAACTGAGGCCACGACAGAGGCATTGGATGGCGCGTTGCCTCCAGAAAAAAGGCATAGTCCGTATTCGTGGTTTGGTAAGCCGCAATGTCGAAGGCATCGACCCATACCCGGCGCACCGGCCTTTCGTCATCGCGTCCCTCGGCGCAGCCCATCGAAAACCGACCTTCCGGGATGGCCCGCATAATGGGTTCAATGATTTCGATTTGCCGCATATTTGATGTTGCCATGAGGGACCATCTCGCCGAACCAGCGACGGTTTGCGAGCATATCATGAGGAGAGAGCATGGGAGCATGGGCCGAACGAGTCAGGATGCGACATTTAGGTAACAGCAAGGCACGGACCCCTGCACGCATAGTACAATGAAGGTTCCAAACAAAACGATCGCTTGGCGGTGGCGTCAAAGTCTTGGGGAGCGAAATTCATGCGCGTGCTTTTGGTAGAGGATGAGAGCCGCTTGGCGGAGAACATAGCCCGCTCGCTGCGCGAAAATGCGGGCTACGCCGTCGACGTTGCCGGAGACGGCGAGCAAGGTCTCTACCTCGCGGAGTCAAGCGCCTACGATCTGGTGGTGCTGGATCTGATGCTGCCGAAGCTTGACGGGTATAACTTGCTGGTTCGCTATCGTGAGCGAGGGCATGGCACACCGGTGCTGATACTGACCGCGCGAGAAGGGAAACAATCGATTGTCAAACTGCTAAATGCCGGCGCCGATGACTACTTAGCGAAGCCTTTCGACCTGGGAGAATTTCTGGCGCGCGCCAAGGCTCTGGTCCGGCGCGGCACCGGACAGCGCGCCCCCGTGATATCGATCGCCGACCTCCAGTTGGATACCGTCGAACGCACCGTGCGGCGCGGTGAGAAGGAAATCGCCCTGGCTCCCATGGAATACCGCGTGCTCGAATATCTGGCTCATCGCCCGCGCGCGGTGGTTTCAAAAACGGAGCTGCTCGAACACCTGTACGACTACAATTGGGAAAAATTCAGCAATGTTATAGAAGTGTACATCTCGGGACTGCGTCGTAAAATTGACGACTTGCATAGTGTAAAATTGATTCAGACCGTGCGAGGGCACGGATATGTGTTGCGACCGGGCCGCTAGCGCGATGGGGGTGCGCTGGAACGGGTGCAAACCGCTGGAATGAAATGATAGCTTCGCCAAGCAACGGGATCCTCAGTTTTGGCTTCAAAAAGAGTGTGGGGCTGAATGGATAAGAAATTGACATCTGAGTCGCATGCATCGGATACCTCCGCGGTGAAGACTTTTTCACTGACGAAACGCATCATCACCGGCGTGGTCTCCTGCCAACTCTTGTTGGCTGCGGGCCTCACGATGGTGGCGGTGCTGTATGCCCGGCAGGAATTGAGCGGCGCTTTCGATAAAGCTCTCGAAGGCGACGCGATGAGCACTCTGGCGCTGGTTCGATACACTGAGACCACTCCCCCCGCTTTGATGTTTGATTCTTCGATGCGTCCCCCGGCACCGGACCACAAGCATAAAGACCTGTACCAAATTCAAGCTGCGGACGGCAGTTTGATAGCGCGATCGAGCGGATGGAGCTCGGTACCTTTGCCGGTGACACAGGCGAACGGGCGGTATGCCGACTTTTCGTTTGACGGGGTGTCCTATCGTGCCGTGGTCATGCGAAATGTGCCCATTCTTGATTCAGAGGAATACGAACCGGGAGAAGAAGACGCAGGGCCCCCGGCGAAGGTCACGGTAATTTTCGCATCTTCCCTGGTTGCGAACCATGAACGATTGATGGCGCTTGCGGCGTACGTGGGAGGCACCAGCCTCTTTCTTTTGCTGGTGGCCAATGCATTCGCCGTCTGGAGCATTCGACGTGGATTGCATCCCTTGCATGAACTGGCCGATCAGGCCGGCGCAATTTCCGTGCACCAGTGGAACTTCCGGCCTTCCTCGGGGGTTAAACTGGCCAGCGAGCTTTCTCCGCTGGTAACAGCGATTGAAACGGTGCTTGGCCGGCTGCAGGAATCATTTCGCCAGCAGCGCGACTTCACCAACGATGCCGCGCACGAATTGAAAACGTCGGTCGCCATCCTCAAGTCCACTTTACAATCCTTGCTTCATCGGCCCCGCACGCAACGCGAATACCATGAGGGACTCGAACGCGTGCTGCAGGATTGCGCGCGTCTGGAAGATTTGCTGGGGCGGATGTTGCGCCTGGCCCGCATTGAACGGTTGGCGGAGAATGGCGACGCACTCGGTCTGCCTGCCACCGAATTGACTTCCACATGCGAGGCTGCCATTTCGCGGATGCGCGCGCTGGCCGACGCGCGCAACGTTACGTTGGAATTCGAAAGTCCCGTGGCGGTGTCGGTGCGAGCCGATCCCGAGGACCTCGAACTGATCTGGCTGAACCTTTTGGAGAATGCGGTCCAATACAGCCCAGCCGGGTCCGCGGTTATGATGCGCGTGGATCCCAATGGCGGAAAAGTGGCTGAAGTCTCCGTGGTGGATTGTGGACCCGGCATCCCGCCTGACCAGTTGCCTCATATCTTCGAGAGGTTCCGGCGCGGCGACCCGTCGCGCGCGCGCGCGACCGGAGGATTCGGCTTGGGCCTGGCAATTTGCAAAGCGCTGGTGGACGCTTATGGAGGCACCATTGAAGCCTCCAACCTTCCCGGTCAAGGCACGCAAATGCGCGTGCAATTGCCAACCGACTGGAATTAACGCGTCTTGCGGGGAATTGGGAATGTTCACCGTTCGCCGCGAACGGTGAACCGCTCTGCTGTTGGGCGGGCAGTCTTTGGGCCAGGCCAGAACTGATTCAACACACTACCCAGTTTTGCTTCCTAAATATTTATGGCCGGGTGTATTCTGAAAGTTCAGCAGGGAAAAAATGATTATATGCCGCGGGCCTAAGGGCCCCTTGAACGCTTTGATAGGGATTCGAGAGAGGATAAATAAAATGAACAAATTATTTGCGGGGTTTGCATTTCTCGCGCTGATTTGTGTCTCTGCTTCGGCCGACACGCTCCAGATGAAAGATGGACGCGTGGTTCAGGGCAGGTTTATAGGCGGAACCCAGTCAAGTGTGCAATTTGAAGTGAACGGTAGAATCGAGTTGTATAACGTCGACCAGGTCGTTTCTGTTACGTTCCTGTCCCTGCCAAGCGCTCCCAGGCCGGATGAGTCCGCATGGAGGGAACCTGCGGCCCCCGTTGCCTTTCCGTCGGACCGCACAAGAAACGGATCGACGGTCACGGTGCCGGCGGGCGCGAGCTTATTAGTCCGGATGGTCGACAGCGTGGATTCGGATAAGAATCACGTGGGCGATCGATTTCGCGCCAGCCTGGAGCAGGATTTTATCGTGAATGGAGTCCGAGTGGCGTCACGCGGGGCCGATGTCTACGGCCGTCTGGCCGAAGCAAAGGAAGCAGGGCATTTTCAGGGAAAGTCGCAGCTTAAGCTGGAGCTGACCGACATACTCATCAACAACCGTCTGCAGCCGATTATGACCGGGGATTACGACGTGTCGGGATCTTCGCGAGGCTCGGACACGGCGAAGAAAGTGGGCGTCGGCGCTGTGGCCGGCACGCTCATCGGGGCCATCGCCGGCGGGGGCAAAGGTGCCGCTATAGGCGCGGGAGTGGGCGCCGGGGCGGGCGCAGCAGTGCAGGTCATGACCAAGGGCGAGCAGGTGCGTGTGCCCAGCGAGACGCTGCTGGATTTCCGCATCGAACAGTCATTTTCGGTCTCCGCTTCCGGTCGTTAATATTAATGTAGAGTATATAAATCAGGTCCTTTCTTGCGGTTTTAGAACACAGACTCCAGGAATAGCGAAGAAAACTCTTGCGTGCATTCGGCCCGC
Source organism: Terriglobia bacterium (assembly GCA_041478355.1). GTDB lineage: Bacteria > Acidobacteriota > Terriglobia > Acidiferrales > UBA7541 > Palsa-360. The sequence goes on from JBGOVX010000025.1 coordinate 6,294, forward strand.
TGCGTAATATACCCCGCGTAACTGGAAAGCGTGGAAGCCTTGCCTAAAGAAAAGCCAAAGGTCAACATCGGTGAAGTGATCCGGAGTTACCGGGGGCAGCGCGGGCTTTCGCAAGGCGATATCGAACGGCGGACGGGCTTGCTGCGTTGCTATCTTTCGCGCGTTGAGAACGGCCATACGGTGCCCTCCCTCGAGACCCTCGCCAAAATTGCCGAAGCCATGGAAATCGCCCTGGCCGATTTCTTTCCTGGCGCGGAGACGCCGCGAGACCGCGATACACAAAAGATGCTCGACGAACTTTCCGAAGACGAAATTCGTTTCCTTTCCGAGATCAAGAAATACAGCACCACGCTATCCGAAGGAGATAAACGCCTGGTACTAGCCATGATCCGGAAGATGGCTACCGTAATTCCTCCCCCCGTACGCAAGCCCGCCGCCCGGCGTTCCGCATACTAACGTTTTGTTTTAAGAATGTTTCGAGAATCGCTGCTTCAGGATTGTGGTGCGGGTGTGTTCGCTCACTGCGAGTTTTCGGTGCCGGCAACCGAGGCGCTCTTTGTCAAGGACGGCTGCTTTTTCATCAGGCTGCCCACCACTTCGGTCAGCGTGGTGCCGCACTGCGCCCACAGGCGCCTTTTCAAGCTGCAATAATCCTGCGACCCTCCGAACAGGTCGGTCATCAAGCCTCTGAAAGTGGGGCTGCGCTCGATGAACTGGATCATACGCGTGGCCACCGCCTGGCCCAGAAATCTGCCGCGATAGAACCGGCGGGCGATCCGCGTTGCAAATTCAAGGTCGGCGGAAAAAGCTTTGCGAATCCGGGCAGGATAATCGGTGGGCTGATTTGCGATCAACGCTTCCGCCAGCAAATCGCCCGAGCGCAACGCATAGTAAAGGCCTTCGCCGGTAATGGGGTCTACCCAAGCCGCGGCATCACCCGCGAGCGCCCAGTTGCGTCCCACGACCCGCCTTGCGGACAACGTTTGACGCTGCGGGGAAGGAAGTACGTGACTAAAGAAACTCGCGCCTTCGCGCGAAATGTTTTCATCATCCATGAATGTGTGCAGGTGCCGCCGCAGTTCGTGGCTGGTATGGTGCGTCATGCTGCCGCATATTCCCACCGAAAGATGGTCGCACCTGGGGAACGACCACAAGTACCCTTCGAAGCGGCTGAGAAACTTCACGCAAATCCTCTCGGCCTGTGCTGGAACAAAATAACCGAGAGTCATTTCCAGGTCGTCGCGCGAAAGCGGCCTGGTATCGGGCAATAGGGAATTCCGGGCGCCAGCCGCAATCACGACGAAGTCGGTTTCCACGCGAGACTCACCGATGGCCAGCGTGGCGCGTTCTCCCGCCGTATCGATTTGAGTAACCCGCGAACGCTGCACGCGACACCCTGCCGCCTCCGCGCGTTCCAGAAGAAGTCCATTCAGCACCGTCCTTGAATAAATGACGATGGGATGATCCAGCGAAAGGTGCGCGCGATGTCCCTTGCTGGAGATCAACTCCACGCTGCGGATCAGTTTTTTGGGATAGGGACCGTTCAGAAGGAATGGATAGGTTTTAATCGCCTTGTGCGTCAGGCCGCCGCCGCAAGGCTTTTCCCAGGCAAGATGCTCGTCGTAAATGGTGACGTCGTACCCAGCAAGCGCCAGCCGCTCACCGCACATCGCGCCAGCCGGGCCGCCGCCCACAATCGCAATATCACGCATCAAAAAGCCTCGACGAAAAAGGGCAGTGCCTGGCGCCGAACCCGGCGCTGAGAAAGGTTCAATCAAGCCAGCGGAAACACCGCGGCTATGAACCATGCCGCGAGTATAGCAGAAAATATTGCGGCTGCCGCAGGCGATCCGGTGCGACGGCGTAACGAATCCGCACCAAGCCTTTGTCCCAGCGATATGACGAGAAAGTAGGGAGCCAGCAAGGCCATCAGCACCTGGCCACTCAACAAAACAATAATTCCGGCCAGTAGAACCAGCCAAATAATGAGGCGCAGCAACAGAAATATTCCGAACCTCCATAGGCGTCGGGATGCCGTGGGCGGACCAAGCGCTACTTCTTCCGCCAGCGTGTAGGGGAGATTCACGAGCACAAGAGGAACAACGTAGAGCCAGCGCGTGCCGTTCATCCACACCTCGGTAAGCTGCCAATTGAGCCATCCCCCGAAGAGGAAGATCATGATCACCCCCAGGGCCACGGCAGCCAGGGCCGGCCGGTATCCGTTGTGAAACACGTTGGGGATGTGTTGCTTGAGCAGAAGCGCGAGCACTACTCCTGTGAATAGAAGGAAGCAAGCCAGATAGCCGCCCGTGTAGAACGGAAAAACTCGTTGCGGATCCCAAAAGCTAACGGCGGCGACTCCCAGCAACGACGCAACGCACCAGAATAGGAGCAATTGGACCGGCGGGGGCGGCGGTCTATCATCTGATGGCAAACGATTATTGCGGCAAGCGGTGACCACGAGAGCGGCCGTCAAGGGAAATAACAGAACAAGGCCAGCGATGCCTACGAGCTCGCCCGTCAACGGCGCCCCGCGCGGTTCATCGGGTGGCCCCGCTAAGCCAATCGCCTTGCGGGCCCAACCAGCCATCATTCTTAATGCGCGGGGATCCAACATAATAGATCCATGCGATGCCCACGGCACCTCGACTTTTTCAACGGCGCGGCGCTGCTGAAAATCTTCCGGGGATGCCCGCGTCCCGTTTGCCGCGCGTATTAGTTTATCCGTTATTTCTTTTATCGGCGGCAGATCTAACTGCGCTTCAATCACCAATAAGTTCATGGGCATGCGTCGTGGTAAGACCATCGGCGCCGGCGAAAGTGCCACGGTGGCCGCCGACGGAAAGTAGTCGGCCAGACGTATGGCAGTTTCACCGCCCATCGAGTGCCCAACCAGGATTGTGGTTTGTGGGTCGATATGCCCGGATTGCAAAAGTTCAGACAACACGCGAAGTGAGGAGTCCAGGGTTTCGGTATGGGAAAAGGTTCCTGGGGTGCGGCCGTGGCCCGGGGCATCAACTAAATAAACACGGAATCCTTGCGCCGCCAGCCACTGGCCCGCTTCCTGCATCAGGATACGGTTCGCGGAAAGCCCGTGGAAGACGACCGCCGCGCCTATTTGCGGCGATCGCGTGGGATCTAAAATACGCACTGCTGCGCCTGCGATGCGAGCATCTCGCATAGGCCCATGCGACCGGGCAATCAGGCAAGCGCCTGCAAGCAGCAGCGATACACCAACGACTGCCAATTTGATTTCATGGCGTATGATCATGCCAGTCCGCCAGCATGATAATATGAAGATGCGCTGTGACGCCGGCGGCAGCGTTCTGGGTCTTGGCCGCAACACCACTGATGGGACAAATCGTTTCTCAAGACGAACTGATTCTGCTCACCGCGCGCGAAAAGCGCAATGGGCGGCGCGTTGTTTTTACCAACGGATGCTTCGATTTGCTGCATCCGGGCCACGTGCGCTGCCTGGCCCAGGCTCGCGCGCTAGGTGATGTTCTGGTCGTCGCAATCAATAGCGACCAAAGCGTTCGCGGCAACAAGGGTGCGGACCGTCCTCTGGTGCCGCAGCAGGACCGCGCCGAGGTTCTGGCAGCGCTGGCGTCGGTCGATTATGTCACGATATTTGATGAGCCGACGCCTCGCGAGTTGATTGCCCGCGTGCTTCCGGGCGTGCTAGTGAAGGGCGCTGACTGGGCGCTCGACGACGTAGTTGGACGCGCGGAAGTGGATGCCGCTGGCGGGCGGGTGGTTTCGATTCCACTCGCCGCGGGATATTCCACGACCAGTCTCATCGAAAAGATCCGCAAGGCTGCTACCGCAACCAAGTCTGAGGCGGCTGACCGCCACTCCTGACATGATCCTGCCATCGGTTTCGGAAACTTTAGTGTCCGTGAGCCGGCATCCCGCAGTGGAATCCGTAATTGCGGCTCTCCATCAGGGCGTCGCGCATGAACGTCTGGCCGGACTGACCGATACCGCCAAGGCTCTGATCGCAGCCCAAGTTGCCACTGACCTTCGCCGGCCTGTAATCGTCATCGTCGCCACGGCTGCGCGGGCGGAGACGCTGCAATCATCACTGCAATTTTTTTACAGGGCGCTGGCCGGTCAAGAGGCTACAGAAGTGGCCTATCTTCCAGCCCTTGACGCGTTGCCCTGGCAGGACGCCATCCCACATGCGGAAATTCTGGAAACTCGCGCGGTGACGTTGTGGCGATACGCAACCGGACTTGCGCGCGTGGTGGTTGCGCCGATTGTCGCGGCGCGCATGCGGGTTGCGGACGCGGCATTCTATGCGGAGCAGGCGCGCACGCTTGCGCGGCACCAGGATGCCTCGCTCGACGAACTCATCGCTCATCTTCGACGAGTGGGCTATGAGTCCCACGACATGGTTGAAATGCCCGGCCAATTCACGGTTCGCGGGGGCATCGTGGACGTTTTCCCGGCCGAAGCCGAACGCCCGGTGCGTTTGGAATTTTTCGGAGACTCGGTCGAATCCCTGCGGGAGTTTGATCCCAACACGCAGCGTTCGGTGCGTCCGATTGAACGCGTAACCCTGCCTCCTCTGGTCGAACTCCCATCGAACGGTTTTCGATCCGGAGACGGGAATGCCGCGAGCTTGGCCGTCATCCCTAGGGTGAACTCCCTGTTCGATCTACGCGAAGATACCGTGATCATTCTGGATGAGCCGGAAGCTATCGAGGCAGCGGCAAAGGAATTTTTGGCGCACGCCGAAGAAACATTTTTAAGTGCGGGGAATGATTCCACGAGTTCTGTGTCCTCCTACTTTTTCACAGGCGATTGGGACCAGCGCCTCGCGGGCCACACGAGGCTTGACCTGGAACAGCTTTCGGTAGCACGCGAAGGAGTCGAGACTCGCACGATTCAAACGCAAGCCACCATGCGCTATCGGGGCAACGTGGCCGCATTCATGGGCGAAGCGCGCGGACGAATTGCTGCCGGAGAACGAGTCTTGCTGGCGGCCGGGAATCTTGGCGAACTTGAGCGTTACGTTGACCTGTGCCATGAATATGAAATCCCTTACCGCCTAGGAGAGCTTGAAGAAAGCGCCACCAGCGCGCGCTTGGCGGAAGATTCCACCGCCGGCAGTATTCCCGCGATTGTGTTGTGCCGCGCCCCGTTCACTGATGGCGTCGTATTTCCCGACGCTCATCTGGCAATCTACGGTACAGGCGATTTATTTGAGACCATGCCGGCGGGCGCGCTGTCGCGCCGGCGTCCCAAGACGGCAAGTTTTTTCAGCGATTTTTCCGAACTCAAGGCCGGGGATTACGTGGTTCACGTGGATCACGGCATTGGCCAGTTCGAGGGACTGCAACAGATTGAAAACGGCGGCGCTCGCGGTGAGTTCATGCGCCTGCGTTTTGCCGATGATGCCCGGCTTTATGTGCCGCTCGAACGCCTTGACCTGGTGCAGAGCTACCGCGCGGTGGAGGGCACTTCCCCTGTCCTCGACAAACTCGGTGGCACCACCTGGACCGCGCGCAAGGCCCGCGTGCGGAAGTCGGTCGAGGACATGGCCGAAAAATTATTGAAGCTTTATGCCGAGCGCAAGGCCGGCCAGGGCTTCGCATTTTCGCCGGACGGCGCATTCCAGCGGGAATTTGAAGATTCCTTTGAATTTGAAGAAACCCCAGACCAGGTGATCGCCATCGCGGACGTCAAACGCGACATGGAGCGCCCTCTGCCGATGGACCGCCTGCTATGCGGCGACGTGGGCTACGGCAAGACCGAAGTGGCCATGCGTGCGGCATTCAAGGCCGTTACCGACTCCAAGCAAGTTGCCGTGCTGGCGCCCACAACCGTGCTGGCCTTCCAGCACTATGAGACGTTTCGCCGGCGTTTTGCGGCGTTTCCGGTGAATATCGAAATGCTCAGCCGGTTTCGCAATCCGCGCGAGCAGAAAGACGTCCTGGCCAGAGTGGACACCGGCAAGGTGGATATCGTGATTGGCACGCATCGCCTGCTTTCTCGCGATGTGAAGTTTCATGATTTGGGACTCCTGGTCGTCGATGAAGAGCAGCGCTTCGGTGTGGCCCACAAGGAACGATTGAAAGAACTCAGGCATAACGTCGATGTGCTGACCCTATCGGCGACGCCTATCCCGCGCACGCTCAATATGTCGCTGGTCGGACTTCGTGACATGAGCGTGATCGAAACGCCTCCCAAAGACCGCCTGGCCATTCAAACCGTGGTCGCCCCATATTCCGAATCGCTGGTGCGCCGCGCAATTGATGAGGAGATAGCGCGCGGCGGACAAGTGTTCCTGGTCCATAACCGAGTCGAGACCATTTATTCCCTGGCGTCGACGGTAAAGCAGCTGGTGCCGAAAGCGCGCGTGGTCGTGGGACACGGCCAAATGGGCGAGAAGGAACTGGAATCGGTCATGCTGAAATTCGTGAGCGGTGAGGCCGATGTGCTGGTGTCCACGACCATCGTGGAAAACGGCCTCGACATTCCGCGCGCGAACACGATTCTGATCAATCGCGCCGACCGGTTCGGTCTGTCCGAGTTGTACCAGCTTCGCGGACGGGTGGGACGCTCGAACGAGCGCGCCTATGCCTACTTGCTGGTTCCGGAGGACGTGGCGCTCTCGGATTTGGCCAAGCGCAGGCTTGCGGCTCTCAAGGAGTTCAGCGCGTTGGGAGCGGGGTTCCGCGTCGCCGCGCTGGACTTGGAACTTCGCGGCGCCGGAAACTTGCTTGGTGGACAACAGCACGGGCACATCAATGCGATTGGATTTGATATGTACTGCCAGATGATGGAGCGCGCCGTGGCGGCGCTCAAAGGCGAGGAAACCAAGCCGGAAATGCGCGCCACCATCAACCTCGGCCTGGATATTCGCATCCCGCAGGAGTACATCCCTAATGAGAACATGCGATTGAGAACCTACAAGCGCATCGCTGGCATCGTCAATGAGGCCGAAAGGGAAGAAGTCAACCGCGAGCTGGAGGACCGCTTTGGAGCTCCGCCTCCGGCGCTTGAAAATCTTCTCGATTATGCCTTGCTGAAGGGGCTGGCCGAGGGACTCATGGTTTCTTCGATCGAACGGCGAGCCAACGAAGTGGCCATCAAATTTCATCCGGAGACGCCGCTGCCTCCGGAAAAATTAGTAGGACTAATTCGCGCCAAGGGAGAAGGGCTGCGGCTGGACCCCGGCGGGACGCTCTGGATTCGCCTGGAGAGGCGCGGCAGGATTGCCGAGAGCGTCAGAAACGTGTTGCTTCCTTTGGAAACGAAGCGATAAACTCGGAGTTGAGAAATTCCATGAAAATGAACAAATGGCTGATTTTCCCGTTGCTTCTGGTCGGCTCGACGTTGTGCGCGCAAACCGGCAATGTCGTCCTTGAAGAGATTGTGGCCCGCGTGAACAACGAAGTTATCACCACCGAGGACTTGGATCGCGCCCGCAAAAGTCTCCAGAGTGAGGCCCAGCAGGATTGCCAGAATTGCACTCCCGAACAGGTGCGCGCGCAAGTGGCGTCCAAGGAAAAAAACCTGCTGCGCGATTTGATCGATCAATCCCTGCTGGTGCAGCGCGCCAAAGATTCAGGGATAAAAGTCGATACCGAAGTGATCAAGAGATTGGATTCCATTCGCCAGCAGGCCAAGTTGCCCGACATGGATGCCTTGGAAAAGGAAGTCACCAAGTCCGGACAGGACTTCGAGGACTTCAAAAACCAGATTCAAAACCAGTTGCTGACGCAGGACGTCATTCGCAAGGAAGTCGGTTCGCGCATCATCACCAGCCATGAAGAGGTCGTAAAATATTACAACGAGCACAAGGGTGAATTCGTGCGGCCGGAAACGGTCGTGCTCCGGGAAATATTTGTATCCACCGAGGGTAAGCCTGCCGCGGATGTTCCCGCGCTGCGGAAGAAGGCCGAGAATCTCCGCGACCGCGTGCTGAAGAATGGCGATGATTTTGGAGATTTGGCCAAGCACTTTTCAGACAGCTCCACGGCGCAGCAAGCGGGTGAACTGGGATCGTTCGGACGCTCCCAGCTGGACCCCAATATCGCCGATAAGGTGTTCGCTCTGAACCGCGGGCAAATGACCGACCTCATCGAGACGAAAACGGGATTTGAAATCTTGCAGGTGCAAGAGCGCTACAAAGCCGGTGAGCAGCCTCTCGATAAAGTCGAGGGCGAAATCACCAGCCATCTTTATGAACAAAAAATGGAGCCGGAGATGCGCACCTATCTCACGACTTTGCGGCAGGATAGCTTCGTCGTGATCAAGCCGGGCTATTCCGACTCCGCCGGTGTCAATGCCGAGCCGATCGAAGAAGTCGCCGCCACGCCCGATAAGGACGCCAAGAAGAAATCCGGGCGCAGATTGTTGATTCTTCCCAAGAAGAAATCTGGAACATGAAACAGTGCGTTGTCTCCAGCCTGCAAGCCGACCAGAACGTGACTTCCTATTTTCTCGTCTGTGAAAAAGAGATTCGCGCGACGCGCGAAGGCAAATCCTATCTCCGCCTGGAACTGGGCGATTGCACCGGCAGAGTGGAAGCGCGCATGTGGGAAGGTTTTGAGCGCGATGCCTCCACCTTCGATCGCGACGACTTTGTGAAGGTCCAGGCGCGCGTCGAAAGTTACCGCAACAAACTTCAGCTTTCCATCGAGAAGATTCGTCGGGCTGAAGAACATGAAGTCGAGCCGGCGGATTTCTTCGCGCATACAACCGAAGATGTGGAAGAGCTATACGCCAAACTGCTGGAATTCGTCGCGGCGGTCGGCAATCCGTGGCTGCGACGCCTGCTGGAAAGCGTCGTGCAGGATCCCGTCAACGTTCCGCGGTTAAAGCGCGCGCCCGCCGCCAAGATGATGCATCACGCGTATTTTGGCGGCCTGCTCGAGCACGTCGTCAGCTTGTGCGGATTGTGCCGCGTGGCGCTCTCGCATTATCCCGAGGCCGACGCGGACCTGCTGATGACCGGCGCGGTGTTGCATGACGTCGGAAAACTGGAGGAATTGAGTTACCAGCGCTCTATCGGCTATACCGACGATGGACAGTTGCTCGGGCACATCGTAATCGAATACGAATCCATCGCTAAGAAGATCGACGCCATCCAGGGATTTCCTCCCACCTTGAAGACTTTAGTGCTCCACATGTTGATCGCGCATCATGGGCAGTATGAATTTGGTTCGCCCAAGCTTCCCATGTTTCGCGAGGCGCTGATGCTGCATTACCTGGACGATTTGGATTCCAAAATGGCCGCGGTTCGCGCGGCGCTTGCTTCCGATAAGGGAGAAGGCAACTGGACGGCATATAGCGGGGCTCTGGAGCGGCGCATTCTGCGTGTCGATCAGTTTCGCAAGGCCGCCGCGCAAGAGGCTGGAACCAACGACGGCGTGGGAGAATCCGTGGCGGAAGCTGTGAAGCGCCCCAAGGCGAAGGGAAAAGGCGATGGATTCTAGCTCAGCGCCCAACCGGCTTACCGGTCCGCGGCATTCCATTCTCGATCTCGCGCCGCTTGAGCTTGAGTGCATGAATGCGCTCTGGTCGCTCGGTGAGGGCAGCGTCCGAGAAATTCACAGCCAATTGGCCGTGTCTCGTCCCCGCGCCTACACCACGATCCTGACGATCATGGACCGGCTGGCGCAGAAGGGAATCGTAACGCGCCGCAAAGCAGGACGGGCGTTCCGTTACCAGGCAAACCTGAGCGCCGAGGAAGCGCGGTTCAGCGCCGTCGAGAAAATTATCGTGGGATTTTTTTCAGGATCGGCGGATGCTCTTGCGCTCCACCTCTCTACACAACGCCAGACGTCGTCGCCCCGCGCGGCCAAACAAGACCAGAGACTTTCCGCGGTGGTTGCCCCCGGAGCTACGATTGACGCTCCCGGCGCTGGTGTTGGAGAATTGCGTGCACCAGACCGTGACGAGAATTTACCGTAGGCCGCCATGTTACCCGCACGACTTACAATCCGCGACAAACACATAACCCCGGCGACGGTTCTGGCCCCCATGGCCGGTGTAACCGATACCGTGTTTCGCCGCATGATCCGAGGCTTGGGAGGCTGCGGCCTGATCATGACCGAATTCACCAGCGCCGAATGCATTACGAGAAACGCCGCGCGGACCTCACGATATCTTTTCTTTGAACCCGATGAACATCCCATCACCGGACAGTTGTTCGGAGCCGACCCGAACGTGATGGCGCGCGCGGCCGGGATGGTGGAGGAACTGGGCTTCGACATTGTGGACATCAATTTGGGGTGCCCCGCGAGAAAAGTGGTCAAGTGCGGCGGCTCGGGGTTGCTGCGCGATTTGAAGGGGCTCGAGCAAGTGCTGCGAACGGTCCGGGCAGCGGTTCGCATCCCGCTTACCATTAAGATTCGCGCCGGATGGGATGAAAACACGATTGTTGCGGTTGAAGTGGCGCGCATGGCCGAGCAGATCGGCGTCGAAGCCATAGCTGTTCACCCCCGCACCCGGCTGCAGGTGTACACGGGACCCGCAAATTGGAGTATCATCCGCGACGTGAAGCAGGCAGTACGCATGCCCGTGATCGGCAACGGCGACATCAATTCGCCGCAAGACGCGATGCGAATGTTGAGTGAAACCGGCTGCGACGCCGTGATGATCGGGCGCGCCGCTTCCACCAATCCGTGGATTTTCCGTCAAATCTCGCAATACGTGGAAACGCGACAATTTGACGAACCCAGCGAACTCGACCGGTACCGTCTTTTGTCCTCCTATTTCCGCAATCTTGTGGATACCGATTGGCCTGATGCAGTCGGAAAGATGAAACAGTTTGCCTGCTGGTTTACGCACGGCGTTCGCAATGGCAGCGAGTTGCGCAGGAACGTGCACACCGCCCGGACGACCGTGGAAATTTTAGATCAAGTGGATTCGTTCTTTGCCGATACTGTTACCACAGGAGGTGCTGCATGACTGCCGCCACGGCCCAAACCCCAGCCCTTGAACGCAGACGCGAACGCCGCGTTCCAGTCCACCTTCCGATGATGGTTCGCGGCACGGATCGAACCGGCGAGTGGTTCGAGGAACGCACCTTTAGCGAGAACTTGTGCCGCGGGGGAGTCTCATTTTCAACCCGGTATGTGCTGGACATGGGTGCGAGGATAGAAATCAGTATTCCAGCCGCGCAGTCGGCGGGAGAGCCTCACGCGGAGTTTTCCACGGCGGGCCGCATTGCCCACGTCAAGCCGGGCAACAGTGACCGCGGACTCATTGTCGGCGTGGAGTTCACCGGGCCACGGTTTAACCGCATGTACGTTTCGGAATCGACCACCTAAATGTAGTCCTGCAGTTGGCTGAAATCTCACCGAACCGAAACTAACGCTCCAGCAGAAGTTGTTTGTAAGCTTCGCGCTTTCCCAGGCCGCGTTCGCGCGCAGCTTGCTTGAGCGCCGCCTTGCGATCCATCCCGGATTCGTTTTCGAGTTGCTTGACCCGCTGCTTGAGCGACACGTTGAGTTCCACAAGCTGCGCCTCGGGGGCGCCTGGCCCTATCAGCAGCGTGATTTCGCCGCGCGGAGCGCGTTTGCTCGTGGATTCGAGCAGTTCGGCGAGATTGCCGCGCAGAAATTCTTCGTGGATCTTGGTTAGCTCCCGCGCGATGACGGCCGGCCGCGGCCCAAGAATACTCTTAGCTTCAGCGAGAGTCTCCACAATCCGGTGCGGAGCTTCGTAAAGGATCAGGGTGCGCGACTCTTTTTTCAATGCCTCCAGAGCCTTGCGGCGCGCGCCTGTGCGCGGCGGCAAAAATCCTACGAACAGGAACTCATTTGTTGGCAGGCCGGAAGCCGCCAGCGCCGCGATCAAAGCCGAAGGGCCGGGAATCGGAATCACGGGAATGTGGTGCCGCAGGCAGAGTGTAACCAGGTGATGCCCAGGATCAGATATTCCGGGGGTGCCGGCATCGCTGACCAGCGCAACCTTGGCGCCCTGCTCCATCTCAATCAATAATTCAGGCGACCGGGTCAATTCATTGTGCGCGTGATAGCTGACTAATTCCTTCCGGATTTCGTAATGCCGAAGCAGTTTTTGCGTTTGCCGCGTGTCTTCGCAGGCGACGAGGTCCGCTTCCTTTAGGATGCGAATCCCGCGCAGCGTAATATCTTCGAGGTTGCCGATCGGTGTGGCCACCAGGTACAGGCAGCCGGTGTCTATTTCGCGCTGGGCTTTCGTTGTCATGGTGATTCTCAGGCTATCAGTCTAGCATGCAGGGCCAACATCCAGGGGCGCCGCACGGTGTCTGCTGGGCCAATCGGGTCGCGGACCTGTCCCAGAAGCGGTGCGCGGCCATTGGACACCTGTGCCTGATCGGCAGGCATGAGGAATTGCGCGTCGTGCTAGTATACTGTCTTCGCTCATTCACCAGGAGGAGATGCGACTTGCCGCTCTACGAATACCGCTGTCTAAAGTGCAAGATCCACACCGATAAGATTGAAAAAATGAACGGGCCGCATCTGAAAAAATGCCCTCATTGCGGCGGAAAAGTCGAATCGGTCCTCACCGCTCCCTCGATTCAATTCAAGGGCACGGGCTGGTACGTCACCGATTACGGCCGGAAAACCTCGGGGGGGGATGGTTCGAAAGCAGAAAAGGGCGAAAAATCGGAGAAATCCGAAAAGCCGGAGAAGTCCGAGAAATCGTCGAAGTCCGAATCCAAGACGGCGAATGCGAAGGAAGACAGGAAGCCCTCCACAGCGTCCAAGGAAAAATAGTATTCCGTCGCAGAGAATTAGAAAAGAGCGGTCACAGTTTGAGCGTACGCAGGTAGTCACGGAAATCTCCGCCAAATTCCGGATTTTCAAGCCCCAGCTCGACGGTGGCCTTCAGAAAGCCTAATTTATCTCCGGCATCGTAGGATTTCCCCTCGTAGACATAAGCGAAGAGCCCGGTTTCCTTTGCCAGCAGGCGCAAAGCATCGGTCAATTGGATCTCGCCGCCACGCCCGGGCTTGGTCCGTTCCAGGCAATCAAAGACTTCCGGAGGGAGAACGTAACGCCCAGTAACGCCCAGGGTGGACGGCGCCTCCGCAGGGCTTGGTTTTTCGACCAGATCGCGAATTCGCATCAAGCGCTTACCCCAGCGCGAATCATTTACCGGTTCGACGTCCACGATGCCATACAATCCAGTTTTTGCGCGAGGCACTTCTTCGACGGCGATGGCGCCCTTGCCGGTAGCCTCATACACATCGACCAGTTGACGAGTCGCGGGCCGTGGACCGGGAATAATCACGTCGCCGAGCAAGACAGCGAACGGTTCATTGCCCACCAGTTCCTTCGCCACCAGCACGGCATGTCCCAGCCCCAGCGCTTCCTTCTGCCGCGTATAGCTGAAGTGCACCATGTTCCCGATGTTGCGCACCAATTCGGCTAGTTCGGATTTCCCCTTGCTTTCGAGAAAACTCTCGAGTTCCGGCGAGGAATCGAAATGGTCTTCGATGGCGTTCTTGCCTCGGCCCGTGACGATGATGATGTTTTCGATCCCCGAGGCCACACATTCCTCAACTACGTATTGAATCAACGGTTTGTCCACCACAGACAGCATTTCCTTGGGCTGTGCCTTGGTGGCGGGAAGGAATCGGGTGCCCAAACCTGCGGCGGGCAGAACGGCTTTGCGAACGCGTTGGGGCGTATTGGCCATATGTTTTAATAACCAGGAGCCACCTTACGTGGCATGCTGTGCCGTGTCAATCCAACTAATGCCGCAAAAGTGGCGAAAAACTAATAGTACTAGGTTAGCTCGAATGACAATCGCCGAGGAACCCAATTATTAGTAGTAAACTAATTCTGTTTGGCTGGGAGTCCCGCAGGGACGGCACAACGTAGCCCACTGCGCAAGCGGTGGGAAACATCCTACGGATGACCAGGAAGCCCCGATAGGGGCGACACGAAGATCTCACCGACACGAAATTAGCCCACCACCCAATTATTCCGCGATGAAAGCCGCTCGGCGCACTGTGCTAACATGAAGATATCCCCAAGCCAGGGAATCAAATTTATGTCCACGCGCATTCTCGGAATCGAGTCTTCCTGCGACGAAACCGCGGCGGCAATTGTCGCCGACGGCCGCGATATATTGTCGAGCGTGGTTGCTTCGCAGATGGACATTCATCGCAAGTACGGCGGCGTGGTTCCCGAACTCGCCTCGCGCGAGCATCTGCGGCAGATCGTGCCCGTGGTGCGCGAAGCCCTGGCGCAAGCGGGGCTTACTTTTGGCGATATCGATGCGGTGGGCGTGACGTATGGGCCGGGACTGGTGGGTTCGCTGCTGGTTGGCGTGACTTACGGCAAAGTCCTGGCCACTGAACTTGGCAAGCCGCTGGTTCCGGTAAACCATCTGGAAGGCCATGTTCACGCCGTGTTCCTGGAGGCGCATCTTTCGGGGATCACGCCGGAACTGCCGGCGGTTTGTCTGATTGTTTCCGGCGGGCATACGTTGCTGTACCAGGTGGAAGCAGGGGGCGAAAACGAAGCCGGATCAAGGCGCGGATTCCGTTATAGCCGCCTGGGCGGCACGCGGGATGATGCGGCCGGCGAGGCGTATGACAAGGTCGCCAGGCTGCTTGCTCTTGGGTACCCCGGAGGACCCATTATCGATCAGCTTGCGGTGCAGGCAGGCCTCTCGGGGGCAGGCGCAAACACCAAGGACGATTTCAATTTTGGTCCGGTGAAGATTAAAGGGAACTCCTGCGATTTCAGCTTTAGCGGGATCAAGACGGCCGTGTTGTATTACGTTCGCGCGCATCCGGAATTCGCGGGCGAAATGGAAGCGCGTCGAAAGGCGCTTCAAGAAGGGCGCCGCGGAGCCGAGGATCTAATGCCTCTGTGCAGCGCGCGCACTCTATCGCTGGTTTCCACATTTCAGTCCGCCGTCGTCCACGAGCTTGTACGGCGCACGCTCGCGGCAGCCGTTGAGACGGGATCGCGCACGGTTTTGGTGTCGGGTGGCGTGGCAGCCAATTCTGAATTGCGAAAGAAATTTGCATTGAAAGCTGGTCCAGCTGGCTTGAGCGTCTATTTTCCCAGCCGCGCCCTTTCCACTGACAACGCGGCCATGATTGCCGCCGCCGCATATTCCCGCCTGGCCGGCGGCGATACGGCTTCATGCGATTTGAACGCCGAGCCAAATCTTCGCCTGGCCTGAGCCTGTCGCCTGTTCGCAATCGGTTTACCAATCAGGAATCGAGCGGGGCGCCCGTAAAAGGAAAAAGCCTCAAGGCGCGAACGACTTGAGGCTTCTTAACAAACGAAACTTGCCGCCTAGAAATCCGCGGCTGGAGATTTTTCCAATGGCAAAGGCATCTGCAGTCGCGCTTTGGCGAGCGACTTGACCAGTGTCCCTTCGATGGTTTCGGTGGAAGTGTTTCGTGCAGTGGCCAATTCGCTCACTAACAGGAACTTGGCGCGCTCCAGCATTTTCTTTTCGCGGAAGGAAAGGGGTTTGGTGCGGCTCAGTGATACCAGGCTCTTCAATACTGCAGCTACTTCGATTAGTGCGCCGGTCCGCATCCGTTCGGAATTTTCTTTGAATCGATGCTTCCAATCGTGATGCGAATTCGGTTTGCCCTTTTCCAGGAAACTCAGAACTTTAAGCATTTCCCCGTTGCGAATCACGGGCCGCAAGCCAACCGAAATCGCGTTGCCTGCCGGAACCATGACTTTTAGTCCACTGGAAAAAATCTTAAGCATGTAATACTTTTCCGTACGTCCGTTCAATGCTCCGAAATTTATTTGCTCGATGATCCCAACTCCGTGGTTCGGATAGACGACCTTGTCCCCTATCTTATAGTCCATGGTAGGAAGCCCCCTCGAGGTACCAAAGTCAGTCTGTGGGAATAGGACGTAAAAGTCAACATATTTATCTTAGAATCAGTAAGTTAAGATGAACTTTGTTTTGAGAATGGCACTGCAATTGCTCCAGATATTTTACGTATTCTTTACATTTGGTGGCGGGGAGGCGATCTGATCCCCCAACACGATTCATTACTGTTTCAGGAACCTGCTGAATCTGCATTACAATGCCTGTACATGCTTATTCTGGCAATAGATACCAGTACCAGGGCCGGAAGTGTTGCATTTCTGCGAGACCGGCAGGTATTGGCTGTGGTATCGAACCTCGAAGATACTCCCTACGGGAACCGGCTCTTCCGGGATATAGAAGTGCTGCGATCCAGGGCACAATTTACTATTGATCAAATTGATGTCTTCGCGGTTGCTGCGGGTCCGGGGTCGTTTACGGGGCTGCGTGTAGGGCTTACAGCGGTCAAGGCGTGGGCCGAAGTTCATCGAAAACCCATCGCAGCAATTAGCGGCTTGGAGGCGATCGCTTCCCAAGCAAAGGCATTGCAATGCCAATCTCGGGAAGAGGGCGGAGTCATCGCGCCCTTTCTGGACGCTCGACGCGGCCAAGTGTTCGGCGCAATTTACCGCCGCGCCATTTCAAATTCAACTCGACTTGAGGTTGTGGGAGAGGAAGCGATTCTGTTCGCGGATGGTTTCCTGGAACTAGTGAAAGGGGCGTCGGGCTCGTCTGCGCCTATCCTGGTATCACCGACCCCGGATGTAATCCTGCCGGACCGTGTCCAAGCGATTTTTATCGGTGTGGATATTGAACAGGTTTCGCCGGTCCTTGCGCCAGCAATAGGCCAGCTTGGTTATGACCGTGCGTGTCGGGGCGATTTAGTTGATGCTCTGCTTCTAGACGCCAACTATGTACGCCGCACAGACGCCGAGGCTTCCTGGAAGGACGTGTGAGGTACATGCCCGGTGAGGCCCGCGGGAAGGCTGAAGAAGAAATCGTCAGGCGGATTTTGCCTTCGGACGTCCCGGCCGTGCTTGGAATCCTGCAGGAAAGTCCAGAGGCCGCCGCGTGGTCTGGTGATAGTCTTCTACAAGCGGTGTCGAACAGCGTCGCTTGGGTTGCTGTACACGGGGAACAGGTCCGCGGGTTCCTGATCGGACAAATTGCAGCCGGCGAATTGGAGATCCTGAATCTTGCGGTGGCGCCGCGATATCGCCGGCAGGGAATTGCATCAAAATTGGTGGAAGCAGCGCTTGAATTTTCCAGGCTTGCCGGAGGGAGTCGTGCGTATTTGGAAGTGCGCGCGTCGAATACATCCGCCATTTCCCTGTATGTCCGTCATGGCTTCATGGAATGTGGCCGCCGCCCTCGGTATTACCGTTCTCCTGAGGAAGATGCGGTACTGCTCTCTGCCAGCCTGGATGTGCCGCGCTAAAGATCTATTCCAGACATGACGTCCGGGCCGGTAGTGGACTAATTCTATGTTTCTGCGAGTCCCGGAGGGACGTCACAACGTAGCCCACAGCGGAAGCTGTGGGGAAACGTCCCAGAACGGCGAGAAAGCCCCGGCAGGGGCGACACATGAGATTCTTGTCATTTGGGTGAGTGACCCGGCTGCCGCGTATAGAATTGCGATACCATGCCTTGACTAGATGTACGGCTCCCGTTATCTTCCGAAGCGATGACGCCTTCTATTTCCAAGGACCCTAATGGCGCTTTTCAGGGCAGTCCAGCAGTTTGGTCTGATCCGGGCAGGGCGCTGCCGGCTTCCGTGGAAATGTCCGCCGAGGTGATGCGCTACTTTGAGACCATGTCAGAGGCGCTTGGGCCTATGCACTGGTGGCCCGCTAGAACACCGTTCGAAGTGATCGTAGGTGCCATCTTGACGCAGAACACCTCATGGGGAAACGTCGAACGGGCTATGGAAAATCTGCGCGCCGCAGGCATGCTCACGCCTTCGGCGATCCTGAAGTCGAGGACGTTACGCCTCGCCCGGTTGGTGCGGCCATCGGGCTACTTTCGCCAGAAAGCAAAAAAACTGAAAGCCTTTGCCCGATTCCTGCAACGTGAATATCGCGGCTCCCTGAAACGCATGTTCGATTCACCCACCTCACTCCTGCGCGAAAAACTTCTGGCTGTGCACGGCATAGGCCCTGAAACCGCCGACTCCATACTGCTGTATGCGGGAAATCATCCCGTCTTTGTTGTGGATGTATACACGCACAGGATATTCGGGCGTCACGGGATTACCGGGAGCAAACCGGATTATGAGCGTGTCCGCGCGATGTTCGAAGCGGCCCTCCCGCGCGACTCGCGCATGCTGAATGAATTCCACGCCCTGATTGTAAATACGGGCAAAAACTGGTGCCGCAAGCGCGCGCCCCTGTGTGAACAGTGCCCGCTTCGCCCGCTGCTCCCGGAAACATCGCCGTATTCCCAAATTGTGGAACAGCCGGGCAATGCCGGTATGCGCGAGGAGGCCACGGTTTGAGCGCCAGCCGCAAATCGCAGTTCCTGCTAGCCCTGGGCGGGCTGGCAATCGTACTGTTGCTGGGGGCCGTTTTTACGCTCGGCTCCTTGACACTTCCTTTCGAGCCTCGCCAATGGGACCAGGTACTGGTGCTGTACGCTCTCTCTACGTTCATTGTGGTAGCGCTTCTTGTTTTCGGCCTGATTCTTACGCGCAGTCTGCTACGCCTTTGGGCGGAGCGGCGCGCCCATCAACCCGGTTCGCGTTTCAAAACAAAAATGGTTTTTGGAGCGATCGCGGTTTCATTTTTGCCTGTTGTGTTTTTGTTCTTCGTAAGCTACGCACTGCTGAACCGCACCCTGGTGCTTTGGTTTCCTCGTCCGCTTGAGGTGGCGACGCAATCAAGCCGCAGCTTGCTCGACGAAATTGGGCATTCCGATCACCAGCGCATGACGGAAATCGCCCAGGAGGTGGCAAGCGCCGGCATTCAAAATACGGCGCGAGATACGATCCATTCTTTCGAATCGTCTTTTGCGCGCGGCGCCGATCTTGCATGGGTCACTACCCAAGACGGCCAACCTGTCGCAGTGGGCGTTAACTCGAACTTTACCTTCGGCGCCGGGCAGACTCCCAACACCTCCGGTCCACCGCCCGAACTGCCAAATCTTGTCAGGTTGATGTCGAGCGGCGCTGAGTTGTGGCGATACCGCGGGAAATATTTTCTCGCGGGACGCGCAAAATCAGGTGGCAACTACCTCCTGGTGGGCCGCAACATTCCGGACGACTTTCCGGATCGTATCCGGGAAATCGAGACGCAAACCCTGGCCTACGGCCTGCAGCGCCAGCAATTGCGTACCTACAAAACGCAAATGCTGCTGACGCTGCTGCTGTTCACGATTCTCTTGATGTTCTCAGCCACCTGGTTCGCTCTGTTCCTTTCAAAGCAGGTCACGGTCCCCATCCAGGCGCTGGCTGAAGCCACGCAGGAGATCATTGCGGGCAATTTTGAAACACGCGTCAATGTGCAGGCCCAAGATGAGCTGGAGACCTTGGTACGGTCGTTCAATCGAATGACCGAGCAACTGGGCGACAACCGGCGGCAAATCGACACATTCACGCAAAACTTGCAGCAGGCCGTGCAGGAACTCGAGCGCAGGCGCACATTGATGGAAACGATTCTCGAGAACATTCCAACCGGAGTCATTTCCGTCGGCGAAGACGAAGAGATCCGGCGAGTAAACCCCGCTGCCGTCCGGATGTTTGGAGAGAGCGCCAAGCAAGCTGTGAGTTTCGGGCAACTGTTAGGCGAGCAGGCGGCGCGGGCTGTACACACCCTGATGCGGCGATCGCTCCGCCTGGGCGCGGCGACGCAAGAGCTTGAGTTCGTAGTCGCGGGACGCCTTCTGCATGCGGCCGTGACCGTCAGCTCACTTGGACCGCGGCGCACCAATCGCGGCTACGTCGTCGTGGTGGACGATTTGACCGATTTGCTCCGGGCGCAGAAGGCCGCGGCGTGGCAGGAAGTAGCGCAGCGGATCGCGCACGAAATCAAGAACCCTCTCACGCCGATTCAGCTCTCCGCGCAGCGATTGTCGCGATATCTGGAACGCAACCGCGAAAAGTCCGCGCCAAACGATCCTCCTGAGCTGGTGCGCCTGGTCGGCGAGTGTTCGGGCCTGATCGAACGGGAGGTCACCGCGCTCGAGTCGTTGGTCAGCGAATTCTCGCAGTTCGCGCGCTTCCCCACGGCGAGATTTTCTTCCGCATTCGCGAATGAAATCGTCACCGAAGCGCTGGCGGTGTTCGGCGGCCGGCTCGAAGGAATTTCCGTTAGAAAAGAACTGGCGCCCGGGCTGCCCGCTATTCGA
The DNA here is from genome assembly GCA_041478355.1 of Terriglobia bacterium. GTDB lineage: Bacteria > Acidobacteriota > Terriglobia > Acidiferrales > UBA7541 > Palsa-360. The sequence goes on from JBGOVX010000025.1 coordinate 26,439, forward strand.
GTCGATGGAGAACTTCTTCGCCGGGTAATCGTGAACCTGATTGATAATGCTGCCGAGGCCATGGAGGGTTCGTCGGTGAAGGAATTACTTTTGCGAACCCGGTATAACAACGACCGTGAAATAGTAGAGATTATCGTTGGCGATAGCGGCCACGGAATTTCCCCCGAAGACAAGGACCGGCTTTTCCTTCCCCACTTTTCGACCAAGGACCGCGGGACGGGTCTCGGCCTGGCCATTGCCAGCCGCATCATGGCCGAACATCACGGTTCCATTCGTGTCGAGGACAATTCTCCCATCGGCGCGAAATTCATTCTCCAACTCCCCGTGACCGAGGCCGCTCCTGCGCCAATTTCGCCGCGGGTAGGATAAAATAGCGGCTGTATGCCAGATTCCATCCTCATCGTGGACGACGAGAAAGGCATTCGCGAGGCGCTTTCCTCGATCCTTGCCGACGAAGGCTACGAATCCACTGCGGTTTCCTCAGGCGAGGAATGCCTGGCGCTGCTCGATAAGCGGCCGGTGGACCTGGTGTTGCTTGATGTTTGGCTCGAAGGAATCGACGGTCTGGAAACGCTGGAGCGCATGCGCAAGAACGGCATGGACCCCATGGTCGTCATGATTTCCGGGCACGCCAAAATTGAAACGGCCGTGCGAGCCACCAAACTCGGCGCATTTGATTTCATCGAAAAGCCGCTTTCCCTGGAAAAAGTCATTCTGGTCATCAAAAATGCTCTGGAAGTTCATCGCCTGGAGCAGGAAAATCGCCGCCTTCGTGAAGAAATCAGCGGGCGCACCCATCTGCACGGCGAAAGCGTGCCCATGCGCGCCCTACGCCAGCAAATTGCGCTGACAGCGCCCACCAACGGGCGCGTATTGATTTATGGCGAAAGCGGCACCGGCAAGGAGTTGGTCGCCCGCGCCCTGCACGCCGCAAGCATGCGCAGCGAGCGGGGATTTGTGGAGGTCAATTGCGCCGCGATCCCGGAAGAGCTGATCGAGTCCGAGCTGTTCGGGCACTCCAAGGGCAGCTTCACCGGCGCCAGCGAAAATAAGATCGGTAAATTCGAGAAAGCGGATGGGGGCACACTGTTTCTCGACGAAGTTGGGGACATGAGCCTGCGCACGCAATCCAAAGTCCTGCGCGTGCTCGAGGAGCAGCGGCTCGAGCCGGTGGGCTCGAATCAAACGGTGCGCGTGGATGTGCGCGTGATCGCAGCAACCAACAAGCGCCTGGAAGATGAGATCGCGCACGGCAGATTTCGGGAAGATCTGTTCTATCGTCTCAACGTGATTCCGTTCAACTTGCCGCCCTTGCGCGAGCGGCTCGAGGACATTCCCATTCTCGCCCGGTATTTTATGGCCGAATACGGGGCCGCTTACGGCCGCAAACCAAAAGAGTTGGGAGAATCCGCCCTCAATATCATGCTGCGTTATCAATGGCCGGGAAACGTTCGCGAACTGCGCAACCTGATCGAGCGGCTGATGATCGTGGTGCCGCAAGACAAAATCGAGCCCTTGCACTTGCCGGGGGAACTATTCCGCGACAGTTCGCGCATGCCTCAGCAACCCAACGCAACCCTGCACGAAGCGCGGGACGCCTACGAGAGGGAATTTATTCTGCGAAAGCTGGAAGAGAATCAGTGGCACATGACGCGCACGGCCGAATGCCTGGGCCTGGAACGCAGCCACCTGTATCGCAGGATGCGCACATTGGGAATCACTGCTGAAGAAGAAACAAAATAGGGAATCTTACTCTTCCGCAAGATGTTCGAGTTGCCTATGCCAGTCGAGCTGGCGCACTAACTGCGGGTTGTCGCGCCAGTTTTGCTGCACCTTCACGTACAATTCCAGAAAAATCTTGGCGCCCAGGATTTCCTCGAGTTCTTTCCGCGCCGCTGTCCCGATATGCTTCAGCGACGCCCCCGAGCGGCCGATCAAAATTCCCTTTTGCCCTTCGCGCTCGACGTAGATGGTGGCGCGAATGCGTATCAGCTTGCCGGATTCCTCAAATGAATCCGCCAGGACCGCCACCGCATGAGGAACTTCCTGCGTGGTCCTCTCCATGGCCTTTTCGCGAATTATTTCCGCCGCCAGGAATCGCTCCGGCTGATCGGTATATTGGTCCGCTGGGAATTTGGCCTCTCCCGCGGGAATATATTTGATGAATTGTTCCAGAACACGATCAACGCCGTCGCCTGTCAGCGCTGAAATCGGAATAATCTCGGCGAAATTTCCAGCCTTCCCGGCGGCTTCGATCAAGGGAAGCAGGCGGGCTTTGGAAACGCGGTCAATCTTATTCAGAAGCAGAATGCGGGTGCCTTCGAAACGGCTGGCGCGTTCCATGGCCCTGCGGTCCCC
>JBGOVX010000069.1:0-16247 GCA_041478355.1 Terriglobia bacterium
ATCTGGCGTCCGCAAGACGATTACAAGCTCGAAATCCACATCACCAAGCTCACCGTGAACGAACCAATTTCCGCGGACCGCTTTGAGCTGGCTCAACCCGCCGGCACTGAACTGGTGCATGTGAACGAAGAATCCACGGGAGCGCAACCATGATCCGGCAACTGATCGTGAACAATGTGTTGCACCGGCCCGTGCGGACCATTGTGGGCGTAATCGCGGTGGGGGTTGAGGTGGCGCTGGTCATCCTGATTGTCGGGCTCACCAGCGGCCTGTTGCAGGAGACGGCCAAGCGCATTGAGGGTATCGGCGCCGATATCATGCTCCAGCCGCCCTCCGCCTCCGTGTTCCTGGCATTCAGCGGCGCGCCCATGCCAATCAAAATTGCCGACCGGTTGCGCGAAATAAAGTACGTCCAGGCGGTTACTCCGGTCCTGCTGCAATTCAGCTCCTCGGGCGGGGTGGACGTGATTTACGGGATTGATGCGCAGAGCTTTCGCGATGTGTCGGGCGGATTCGTGTTCCTCGAGGGGCATGATATGGAGGGACCGGACGACATATTGCTGGATGATTGGGCCGCCAAGTCGAAACATGCCGCAGCGGGAGGAACCTTCCGGCTGCTGGAGCATGATTTTCATATTGCCGGAATCGTGGAGCACGGAAAAGGCGCGCGCCTGTTCGTGCCGATTGCGACCCTGCAAGACCTTTCCGGCTCCCATGAAAAAGCGTCCATCTTCTTCATCAAGTGCACGCGGGCGGACCACACCCAGTTTGTGTTGGACTTGATGCGGCCTATCTTTCCAGGCTACGAAATTCGCCCGCTAAAGGATTTTCTTTCGCTGATGAGTTCCTCGAACCTGCCTGGCCTCGATGCCTTCATCGACAGCATGATTGCACTAGCGGTCACCATCGGATTCCTGGTGATTCTGCTTTCCATGTATACGACCGTGATCGAGCGCACGCGCGACATCGGCGTTCTCAAATCCATTGGCGCATCCAAGGGATATATTATCCGCGCGCTTCTGGGGGAATCCATTTTTATCTGCGTAGCCGGAGTCGCCGTGGGTATCGTGATGAGCTACGTCGCGCGAGCGCTGTTTCTGGCTTCTTATCCAACGCTTTCCATCCTGATTACTCCCGAGTGGATCCTGCGATCCGCGGTGATCGCCTTGGTGGGAGGGGTGCTCGGCGCAAGCTATCCGGCGTGGCTTGCGAGCCGCAAGGACGCGATCGAATCCCTTTCTTACGATTGATATCCCCTACAATGGATGGGCCACAATTGTTTGTGGAGAATAATCACAAATTGCGGTGAATTCTGTGTGAGGATGCGCCTAACCCACCCAGCCGCCCGATCCCGCGTTGCTTTACGGGATCACAGCCGAGATTTCATTCGAGAACGCGCTCTCGGTGTTGGTTGAATCGACCGCGGTAACCACATAGAAATACGTCTGACCAGATAGAGCGTTGGGATCGGTGTACGACGTCGTCGTGTCTGTGGTGGAATTCATCTTCGCGTAAGGGCCTCCTGAAACGGCGCCGCGATACGCGTTGTAGCCGGACACGGCGGATGTGCTGGCAGTCCAGGACAACAAGACCGAGTGAATGACCGGCTGCACGCCAGTGCCTGATAGGGTAATCGTAACCGGAGAATTTGTCGCGTTGCTGGCGACGGTAACGCTGCCGGTCACAGCCACGGCGGTTGCTGGGGTAAAGGTCACGCTAAGAGTAGCCGTCTTCCCAGCCGCCAATATCAGGCCCGTGGAGGCGCCGCCAGCGGTAAACCCAGCGCCAGAGATGCTGACGTTTGAAATCGTGACGCTCGAATTTCCTGCGTTCGTAAGCGTGACGTTCTGAGTGCTGCTGCTGCCAATGTTCACATTGCCGAAGCTCAGCGTCGTGGCGCTGGCATTGAGTAAGAACGTCGCGGTGTTTACCGTGAGTGTGGCTGCGTTGCTGGTTACGCTGCCCACGCTATTGGTCACCGTCACAGTGAATGTCGCGCCGTTATCCGAGTTTGCCGTGGCCGGGGTTGTATAGGTCGAGGAAGTCGCGCCGCTGATTGCCGTGCCGCCCTTCATCCACTGGTAGGTGAGAGTTCCCGTGCCTGATGCAGCCACGGTGAACGTCGCAGTCTGGCCCGCCACGACCGTCCGGCTGGTCGGCTGGGTGGTGATCGATGGAGGTGCAGGCGCCGAGACTGTGAGTGTGGCCGCGTTGCTGGTTGCGCTGCCCACGCTATTGGTCACCGTCACAGTGAACTGTGCGCCGTTATCCGAGCTTGCCGCGGCCGGGGTTGTATAGCTCGAAGATGTCGCGCCGCTGATTGCCGTGCCGCCCTTCATCCACTGGTAGGAAAGAGTTGCCGTGCCCGATGCAGCAACGATGAACGTCGCAGTCTGGCCCGATGCCGCCGTCTGGTTGGCCGGCTGAGTCGTAATGGATGGAGCGGTACTCGTGCTCGCGGGAGTCGATGATTTGCTGGCGCTGGCCAACCCGACACACCCGGAAAGAGTGAACGTGGTCGCGAGCGCCGTGAGCAACACCAGGAAAGCAACAAAATTACCTGGCTTGGTTAAGCCGCTCTGTTTCGCCTGGATCAGGCCATGTTTCTGATGTGTGTGATTTTGCGCGCACGAGGTCATAGCTCATTCAGGGTAGAGACTAGCTACGGAAACACGCTACTGGTCAGGGGTACAAACAAGGGACAGGGAGTGCCTCCTGTCCAAGAGAACCGTCGCGGGCTAACATTTCCCGAACGTACAGCTTCCGGGAGAGGTCCGGTTCATGTGTGAAAGCGGAGGAATGAATGATGATTTGGGAATTCCGGAGGACAGGTCAGCGCGAAAGGCGAACGCCGTATCCGTGCTAGACTTGAATTGACCTAAACTTGAGCTGGCCCATGTATTCAAGGGTCGCGCCGCACCCGACAATGATGATGGGTCCACAGCCCCCTGCGCCATCCACACAATGGTCCAATCGAATTCTGATCGTTGCGATGATGGGTATCGTTTACTTGACCTTGTTTCCTTTCCGATTTGATTTCAGTTCTACCTTGCCGGGGAGCGCGTCTCCCTTCCTCCTGGGACCTTCCTCGAAACACTCGATCGGCTTGGATTTTTTCTTAAACCTCCTCCTGTTCGTTCCTTTCGGAATCGGGCTGACCGCGCAATTGCGTAAATGGGGCGTGAGCCGGACGGCGGGCGTTGCCCTGGCACTCGCCGGAGGCATCCTGGTTTCGTATCTGATCGAGCTTCTACAGATCTATGTCCCCGGGAGAAGCTCGGGCTGGGATGATGTCTTCTCTAATTCCACGGGTTCGGTCGTGGGTTTCCTGCTCTTCGAACTTTGCGGGAATATCGTGTTCTCGCGACTGTCAAAATACGAGAACGCCATCAGAAGTTGGATGTCCCCGAATCACGCCGCAGTGGTTCTGCTGCTCTATTTCTGTATTTGGTTCGGCATTTCAATTTTCTTCCAAGAGAAAACCCGCTTGAGCAATTGGGACGACCAGTCTTCCCTCTTGGTCGGCAACGACTTCTCCACACAGCATCCTTGGAAGGGAAAAATATTCCTCATCCAAATGTGGAGCCGTGCTTTCCCGGAAGAACACGTTCATCAAATTATGGCGGGTTCCGCCGCGAGCGGAGATTCGGACCTGCTTGCTTGGCCCGCGCTGACTTGGCAGCCCAGCGCGCCGTCCGCCGGGAAACCAGAAGGGCTGGAATTGGACGGCCAGTCCTGGCCGGCCAGCAGGATCCCCATGACGGAACTGGCCAGGAAAATTAGAGGAACAAATCAATTTACGCTGCGGATCACGTGCGCCCCGGCGGAATCGCGCGGCGCCACTGGCCGCATCGTCTCCATTTCACAATCTCAGGACGTGGTGAATTTAAACATGAGACAGGATGGAACTTCCCTGACCTTTTGGTTTCGCAACCCGCTTTCGGTAAGAAGGGCGGCGTTAACCTGGTACGTTCCGGGTGTGTTCCAAACCCAGGCAACCAGGGACATCCTGGTTTCTTACGACGGATCGAATGCATCTGTTTACGTTGATGGGAAAAAAGTCCCGCGGACCTACCGGTTGAGCCCTGGCGCAAGCCTCGCGCAGAGGTTCGTCATTCTAAGGACGGATGGTCTGCAAGGCTACATCGTAGTTTATGCGACGCTGATCTTCATTCCGGCAGGCATGTTAATCGGGTGGGCAGGGGGGAATTGTCCGTCAGGCAATATCTCGGCACGGCTCATCTTGGGGCTTTTTTTGTTTCTGCCCCCGGTTCTGCTGGAACTTTTGCTGGTCCGGGTGAGTGGCCGCGGGATTTTGTTCGATAACATGATCCTTTCCCTGTTTTTTGCATTCGCCGGTTGCCTGCTAATCAACTCGGACGGTGTTCCAATGGCCAGCAGGGAGGGCACGGCGATCTGACTCGAGTGGGCCGCGCGGAATCGGCCGCAGGCCCGTTGAAGATGTTGAGATTGTTTGTGTATCCTTGGTGGGAAAGGACTGGCAAGCACAAGTCGAACCGGATTCGCGAGAACAAACGCATCCGGATCAAGGGGGCGCCACATGCGGGAACGTACCACACTCAGCGCACGCGCACTTGTTTTCATCAGGATGGCATTGGGAATTTTTATTTTTATCTGCCTTGCCGGGTGTAGTTCCCCGAAACCAGCGCAAAAGGAGCAGGAGAAAGGCCCGCGCCGGTACGCGCTCAGTGGCCGTGTCGTTTCCGTTGAGAAAGCGAAGAAACAAGTTGTCGTGGATGGAGGAGACGTTCCGGGCTTCATGATGGCCATGACCATGGGATATGGCGTCAAAGATCCCGGCCTGCTCGATTCGCTGTCCGCTGATGATCAGATCAATGCTGATATTGTCGTGAATCAGAATGATGTCTGGCTGGAAAATATTGTAGTCACTAAGAAAGGCGGCCAGGCCAAGGCGCCCTCCGTAAAGGAAACTCATCCGGCTTCGCCACCCTCCGGCAAACAATAGGAATATAAATATGGAGGGCGCGCCGCGGAAACCATGATTTGTGATTTCCGTCGGCGCGCCCAATTTATTTATCTAGTAAGCAGCAGTGGCAAATCTGGAGAAAAGCCTAGCCGGTCTATTTGCGGTTCTGGTCGCCGCCCGCCTTGTTGGATTCCTGTCCGCGCGGTTGCCCGCGTTCTGGCGCTTTCTGCTGTTCTCTTTCGTTTCTAGATGGCGCGGCATTCCGCGGTCTTTCAAATTCATGGGGATGGTAGGTGCCCTCATTTGCCCGGGCTGGTGGAGCAAATTTCACGGCGGGGTTCTGCTGCTCAGGAGCCCGGCGCGTCTGATCCGTCTGTGGACGCTGTTGTTGCGTTTGCTGTTGTTGCTGCCGCTGTTGTATCTGTGGTTGTTGCTGCGCTGGCCGTTGTTGGGATTGTGGTTGTCGATTCGTCTGTGGCTGTTGCGCTTGGGATTGCATCGGCGCGCGCCCGGGCTGTAAAGACGGTCCCTGCTGGCTTCTTTCAAACGGCACTCGCGGAGCGGCCGGCTGCTCCTTGGCAATCACCTGGCGGCGCATGACCTCGGCCGGCGGCCTGGCAGTCGCCGGTTCTCCTGCCCCCGCGATACTCCTTCGCACCGGCGCCATCGAAGCTCCGCGTTGGATCTCCGCGGTCTGAAGTTGCTGCGAATTGACGCGGACCTGGGCCGCGCCTACGGACCGCGCATTCACAAACGTCTCGTGCGAAACCGCAGTAACCGCGGCCACGTTGTTCTGGTGCATGTAGGTGACTTTGGTGACGTTCACATTGTTGTAGACGTTGGTGACGTTGACGACGTTCACTGTAGTGTTCGTAATGTTGACGTTTTGCACGTAGCGAACGCTCGAGCGATAGCTGGGAACGTAAACTTCTCGAGGCCCTAGCGGGAACCATCCGACCCCGCCTCTACCGCCAATCGACAGGGACATGCTGAACCGGCCTCCGCCGACGAACGCTACCAGCGCCGGTGCGTACACCGGCCGCACAACAACGGGACCGGGAACCCAGCACCAGCCTCCGCCGACCACGGCCCAACGGCCATAATGGAACGGCGCGAAACCCCACGGCTCATCTTCCACCCAGGTCCAACCCCACGGCGCTATCCAGGTCCAATGTCCGAAGCGGTAGGGAGCCCAACCCACGGCGACGCGTGCCGGAAACCACACGTAGCCGTATTCGGGAACACTTCTCCAATCGCCGTTCTCATCTAGGTCTTCGTAGCCAATGACGTCACGCGAGACGTAGCGTGCGGATTGAGCGCGCTCTTCGCGCTCGTCGCGCAAACGGCACCATTCGTCAAACTCATCCGGGCGCCCAGCTTGCCCTTCGTCGTAGCTCAGCGAATCGGTGCCGGAAAAACTGGTGCGATCGCCGGAGTCCAAGTGGAAGTTGTTGCCGCCGCCGGTGGCTTCGCCTTCTCCCTGGCGAACGGTGATGATTGTCGCGTGGCCGTCGGGGTCGACATCGACGCGGTATTCGCCGGGACGCTGAAGCGTAAACGCAAGATTCGGCGTGTCGATCTCGAACGCATCGCCTCCATCCAGTCTCCTGACGTGGATACTCAAGGAACCTTGCGCGAGTTGAATCTGCACCGTGCGGTCATTGAGGTTCAGGAACGAAATTCCGGTTTCAGCGGAGAGACGGATCGCCATGCTGCCGATATGCAACTCGCCGCGCGAATTTCTGTCCGTCCAGAGATTGTCTCCCGTAGTTAGCGGACGGTTGGGATTCGCCTGGACCCAATCGGTCTCGCCGCCCGGCTGGAAAGACACTGATCCCTGGATGTAATTGAGGCGAGCCACCCTGCCAGGCGGATCATCATCCGCCATTACGGGTTTCGAAAATGCAAAAAGAAGACTGGCAGAAAGAATCAGAAACAGGAAAGAGGAAATGGGTTTTCTCATTGTGGGTTCTCCCTTCCGCATTCGAGTGCTCGCATACTGGATATTCACTAATATCTTACTCCTACTCCGGAATAGTGTCCCTTAACCTGACGCCTTGCTTCCTGTCTGACACTCTTTCCTTATAAAACATCCCTGTGCGGGATTAGTTCTCTCGATTCCCGCAGTGTCCCTGGGGAGAACAGGAGGCTCCTCTCGGAGCCTCCTGACGGTGAGTGGGGCCTGCTTGAAGACAGGGTGAAAAATATTAGCGGGCATTGTATCCAGGAGAAGAATGGCCGCCGCCCGAACTTGAACCCGAACCTGAAGATGATGAGCCGCCACGGGAGCCGCCTCCTGAGTTACCGCCGCGATTACCGCCGCCCGAACCCGAAGATGATGAACCTCCGCGAGATCCGCCGGAAGACCCGCCGCTATAACCGCCCCCGCCGCGATTTCCTCCACCGGAAGGGCCTCCGCCGCTGTAACCGCCTCCGCCACGATACCCTCCGCTCGAAGGGCCTCCGCCGCTCGGCGCGCTTCGCGGATTGGAGTAGGAACCTCCTCCGCGCGGCGTCACGACCGGTTGCTGCATATTGAGAGGCGGCCGGCTATAGCCATAGCTGCCGGAGCTTCCCCGCGAGTTGTTCTGAAACTGCCGTGGCGATTCAGAGGACTGGGGAGAATTGGGCCGCGATTGGCCTCCGCCCGGTCGTTCAAACGTTCTGCCGCCGTTGTTGGGTTGTGATTCGCGGGATGGCGCTGTAAACGGGCGCCAACCAGGCCTCGCAGACTGGCCGGATGGGGCCTGTTGCGACGACGGTGGAGTAAAGCCACGCTGACCTTGGCCATTCTGCTGCGAAGGTCTGGCCATCTGGTTGGAGGCTGGTCCCCGCTCCATGTTTCCCGAATTGCCCGAGTTGCCCGTATTGCCCGTATTGTTTGACCCGAAGCTGCGGAACCCCGGACGCGCAGTGTTCTGCTGCGGCTGAGCGCCACCAGAATTTCCACCGCGGTTGAAGCCTCCCTGCGATCGTTCCGATTGCGCGGCTGTTCCCTGGCGAGCGTTGCTGCTGAAAAAATGCTGGTTGCCGTTAGCCCGATTCGGGATTGCGCCGGGGCTTACCTGCCGGTCGGACGAACGGAAACTTTCACGCGACGGTGACACAGGATTTGCGCCGGTCATCAAACTGGCCTTCCGGAACGATCCCGCGTCCAGCCTTTCCTGCTGCATCGCCACGCGTCCACGGCCAAATTGATCGGATCGCATCGAGCTCACACCACCACGAACGCGAGCATCGCTGAACGCCCGATCAACGTTGGAGAAGCCGTTTCGTCCTCGCAGCGGCTCAAATCCGCCGCGATCATTATGGATATTATAGATATTGACGACGTTCACCCGGTTTATGCCCCGGCCGTACCACGGGAAGAACCGGTCGCCCGGACCGCACGGCAGCCAACCAATATTCCCGAAGCCGCCGCCGAAACCGAAGCTAAGGCCCCAGCCTCCTCCGCCATAGCCGAAGAAGGATACATATGCGGGCGCCCAGATCGGACGATACCCGCCGTAGATGGGTCCTGGCCACCAACCCCAGTTCCCTCCATAAACGAACCACCGGCCATAGTGATACGGCGCCCAGCCCCAGGGCTCATAGGAAACCCAAGTCCAGCCGTAGTACGGCTCATAAACCCAGCGCCCATCGCGGTACGGCGCCCAGCCTGGGTCTGTGGAGGGAAACCATACGTTGCCGTAGTCGGGGACATCGCTCCAGTGGCCATAGGTGTCAAGATCATGACTGCCCGTGTAGTAGGGATTGGTGTGGCGCCAGCTTTCCGCACTGGTGATCACGTGGTCGCGGTCGTTGTTCCACTTATCCCAATCGTCTCTGCCGGGCGCATCGGAAACCTGATATTGCGCGCTTTCCGCATTGCCCTGAACGGTGATGCGTTTACCTCTCTCCACGCGAGTGCTGCCCTGCGATGTGGAGATTTCAGCGGAGCCATTGCGGACGTCCACGATTGTTTCACCGTTAGAATTGACTTGAATGCGGTAGCTGCCTTCGCCCATTTGCGGATGGACCGCCACGTTGGGCGTGTCGATTTCGATATTTGCTTCGCTGCCCCTCAGCACGTCGTAGTTCACCAGGCCCTGCCCAACCTGCAATTGAATTTGCGTGCGTGAAAGATTTATTACATTCGCCGTGGACTCATCCGAGATGCGCAGGATGTTCGCGTGGTCGAGCTCAAATTCCCCGCGTGAATTCTTGCCCGTCGAAATGCGGTCCCCGGTCACAACCGGCGTATTTAACGTCGCCGCGGTCCACTCGCCGGAGTCGCTGTGTTGCGTCGAAACATCGCCATGAATAAAGCTGACGCGCGCCGCGCCCTGATCGCTTTGCGCAGGCTGCTGCTGCGGTCCCCCCTGCTGCTGTTGCGGGTATTGCGCGGGAATCTCCTCGGGCTGCTGCGAAGATGGATACTGCTCCTGCGCAAGCGCCATCGCGCCCATTCCCAAGAACGAAGTCCCGAAGATAAGAAGGGTTGCTAAAGTTTCAAGATAGCGTTTCATGACTGACCTCCTACGACTGCACAGGCCCTTTAATAATCACACTCGTGTTAGATGAGTGCAGGAGGGGTGCCAAACCGAGCAAGGCTTTAGCATTCCTATAAGTCAAATTATTTCAGCTACTTACTGGTGTAATGCCGGCTGGCGCGTGAGGGAATAACTCTAAGATTCGGTGGTTCTCAAGCAGCAGGTGGTGGATTTCAACCAGTGGCACGACACAGCATACCAATGCCCGGTAACATCTCTGTTGTAGCTCGTCTCTTCAGAGGCGAGGCTTTCGTGCAAATGGGAAGGAAAAATCCCCGCGTCCGACCCTTCACGTTCGCTCAGAGCAAGAGACGCGGGCTACAACAAGCGCTCGGCGACAATTGGAAGCAATTACCTAATTCTCTGTATCAATAGGATCCGGCACGCCCAATTTCGAGAGGCGGTAGCGCAACGCGTTGCGGGAGAGGCCCAGGGCGCGGGCGGCCTGGCTCTTGTTGCCGCCGGCGCGGCGGAGGGCTTCGCGGATGGTTTCATCTTCCCATTGTTCGAGCGTCATGCCGGGCGGCAGGACGTGTGCCGACGAAGAAGCCTGGCGCGGGGCGGCGGGATCGTCGAGATAAATGTCGGCGGCGTCGAGCGTTGTGCCTACTGACAGCGTGACGCCGCGCTCGATGATGTTTTGCAGTTCGCGGACATTTCCCGGCCAGTGATAGTCCATCAACTTTTTCATCGCCGCGGGAGTGATACCCGCGACGGGTTTGGCCGATTCCCGCGCGTAGCGTTCGAGAAAAAAGTTGGCGAGCGCGGGAATATCTTCCTTGCGGTCGCGCAGCGGGGGAATGTCGATCGCCACTACGTTCAAGCGGTAGTAGAGGTCCTCGCGGAAGGTGCCTTCCTCGAGCGCGGCGCGGAGATCGCGATTGGTGGCGGCGACCAGGCGCACATCTACCTTGTGCGTTTTGGTTCCGCCCAGGCGCTCGAACTCGCGGTCCTGCAACACGCGCAGAAGTTTCACCTGTATGGCCCCAGGCACATCGCCGATTTCGTCGAGAAATATCGTGCCCTTGTCGGCCAGCTCGAATTTTCCCTGCTTGCTTATCGACGCGCCGGAAAATGCGCCCTTCTCATATCCAAATAGCTCGCTTTCGAGCAGCGTTTCCGGAATCGCCGTACTGTTGATTTTGATGAAGGGGCCGGAGGCGCGCTGCGAGTGCTCGTGAATGGCGCGGGCGATCAGGTCCTTGCCAACGCCGCTTTCACCGCCCAGCAGGACCGTGGAATTAGTTGGCGCCACGCGTTCGACCAGCGCCAGGACCGCCTGCATCTTATCGCTGTGCGCCACAATGTTGTCATAGGCGTAGCGGCGTCCCAGAGCTTCACGCAACGAGCGGTTTTCTTCGCGCAGGCGGTGCGAATCGAGCTCCTTGCGAATCACCAGCACAAGCTCGGCAAGCGAGAACGGTTTGGTCACGTAATCGCTCGCGCCCATTTTCATCGCCTCGACGGCGGATTCCACCGTGCCGTGCGCGGTCATCACAACCACAGGGAGCGCGGCGTTCACGCGTTTCACGGCCTGCAAGAATTCCAGCCCGTTCATTCCCGGCAGGCGCAAGTCGGTAACGACGAGGTCCGGTTTTTCGCGGACCAGAAGTTGCAGGCCAGTTTCCGCGTCGGCTGCCGAGTGCACGACGAACCCCTCTTCACCAAGCTGCAACTCGAGCAGCCGCCTCATTTTGGCTTCGTCTTCGACAACCAGAATCGCCGCTTTTTCGCTGCGTGTGTTCATGTGAATTCCAAGGGCTAAAGAGTCCGCGGAAACAGCACTTTCGGTTGTCATCCCGAGCGAAGCGAGGAATCCCTCTTTGTTTAATGCTCGAGAAAAGAGAGATTCCTCGGCACGCAGCGTGCCTCAATTCACCGTTCACGGCGAGAGCTCACGGCGAGCCGAGAACGTTCTCCGTGAACGGAATGACAGCGTTTTGACTTTTTCCGCAGCCCGTAAAGCCGTGACCCACAAAACAATCTACAAGACAGCCACCATTGTGCCAGCCCGCGCACAGTGAAGTGAAGCCACAAATCGTATTCGGCAACGGCCTAGGAGAATGTGAGAAATGTTCCGCAGCTTCGCCACGCCGTCATTCTAGCCAGTGAATGATGGCTCCGTCAAAAGTGGAGGGACTTGTGAACGAATGGGAACAATCAGTACGACAAATGTGGCGCCGGACATTTCTGGGCGAGGAGCCGATTGATAGCCAGCATCTCCTCATCCACGAGGTTGAAGTTCGTGTTGGAATAGATTAATAGAAGTGCATCATTGATCAAGTCTTTGGCAAGATTTCCGACTTCGGGCGGCAGCGGTTCGAGGCGAACCTTGCCCACCGAGTACTTAAAATCCACCTTGCCCATGCTTCCCAACCGGCAACTCTGCAGATCGAGAATAGGATCGAAGGTGATGTCATATCGAATATTTTCCGCGTAACCCCCGATTCCGATGCGTCCACTAAAGCTGCACGCGTTCGTTGGATCGCCGAGGTCAGGACGCAACCGCACCGAGAGGGCGTTCATGCTGATGCGATCGATAGTGAAGCTCATCCGGGCGGCGGTGTTCTCAAAACGGACGTCAGGATCGGGGATGAGCAGATCGAAATTCCCGGCACTCGCTTTTATTCCCAGGCAGTTGTTGATCATGTATTTATGGCCGCCAAGAAGGCTGGCGTGCATGGTAATGCCACCAAGTAATTTAACACCTTGCTGAATGATCTGTTTTCCTTGATCGGTCTCCGCCAGACGTTGTTGATGCGGCCCCAGAGTACTTACCGCCGCGACCACATGTCCTACAGCGTGGGGGGCCGGGTCGGGTTCGCCCTTGGCATTTTCGCTGGGAGGAGAAACTATGCCCCTTGGTTGGATATTAAATACGGTGGCCACGCTGGAACCGGTGGCGGGCGTCGAAGAGGGAGGTGGAGCTGCTGCTGGAGCCCGCGCCGGAGTTGGAACCGCGGCGGGGCGTACGGGCGCGGGTGCCGGGACCGGACTCATGCTGGTGATTACACAGCATGCGGTCTTTCCGTCCAGGGATACCTGGCTGGCGGAAAAATTAGCATAGACAGGCGACCCCACGTGAAGCCCGCGAAGCTGAAGAGCGTTGGCGACGCGGAACTGAAAATTGCGTCCGGTGACAGTTTCCTTTGCAGAGATGGTTCCAGTCCGGGCATCGATCGCCATCACCGAGCAGCATGGCGGCGTTTGTGCGCGAGTCGGCCGCACCACACCCAACAGCATGACCACGACAGGAATCAAAGTTCCGAATAAACGTTTCATATTCACTCCCTGAGATGCATAGCGCATTGAGTCCCATAACAAACTACGTACGTGCAACTCGTTACAGGTCGTGGCTATCAGCCTGTCGCCTGGGCGTCAATGTTTTGCAGCCCGTTCTCGGGTGGTTTGTTGGTCACGGCGCCACGCGAGTGCCTACTGTACTCAGCACATTGAGGATGAGCCGCTTCCGAGGTGGCTCTTACTGCTTGCGGTTACTATTCATGGCTAGAAAGGAATCCTCTTCTTCAGCGCTTTCTTTACATCGTCCGCAGTGGTGCTTTTGTTTGGGGGCGGCGCACTCGCGGCGGGCTTCCCCTGGTCAGCTGAGGGCGCAGGTTGTATTGGAGCTGCCGCATTAGGATCCGCACTGGTAGAGCCGGCAGTTGGAGCTCCCAACATGTTGCTTACCGCGCCGGTGACTGCGGGCATCGCATTGCTCGCGGTAAGGCTCTGGAATCCGGTCGAAACAGCTTGAGACGTGTTTTCTACACTCGCAGTCATATCCTGCAGCGCGGCGGCAGCAGCCTGCAGGTTAGGCGCTTTCTTGAAAGCGAGAAAGGAATCACGAACTCCTCGCGCCTTCGAAGTTAGATCACTCAGCATATTCATGCCGACGAAAAGAAGATTCAAATTTCGAAACTTCCCGGTGAACCCCGGCACTTGCTGTGAGAACGCGCTTACATCCGTCTGAAGACTTTGAAATTGCGCGGCGCAACAGTCCTGAATTGCGGAGCTCGGCGGGGCGCTGAGCGTGTCCTGCGAAAAACCAGCATCCTGCACAAAGCTCGCGCCGGTCGCCCCATTCTGGCTATCCATACTTGCCGTGGATCCTTGGGAAAATCCGCTTGCTGACGCAGCATTCTGGCCGGCTCGCGCGGAATCTACGGTTACGCCAGGCTGACTCTGCGATGTGAAAACCTGATTTCGTGGTTGCGTTCCAGGCTGCGCGGCTTTGCCGCTTGTCGAAGCCGAGCCCGTTCCGAAACTTGAATCCGGAGCATTGGCTGATCCAGCGGGCACGCCGAGCTTAACCTGCAACTCCCGCACGCGGGTCCTGATCCTGCCAAGCTGTGTAATTACTGGCTCTCCATATGCGGGCAAAAGGGGAGCATCGGCTATATCCCTCGCGGTGTAATCCGTCGGGACGATACGATACCGATAAACCATTCCATGATCGCCAACTACGAAGATCTTGTCGCGCCGCGGCACGCTGAAGGCGTCAACGGACGCGGGCAGACGCATTTCTCGGGAAGACCAATGTTGGCCGCCATCGGTGGTAAAACTGCAAGTTCGTTGTTTACACGACCAACCCACATCCGGATCGCCAAACTTAATATCACCTGACGCCGAAGACGGTATGCCACGCCAGGATTGTCCGCCGTCTTCAGTGGCAAACATCTTCGTGTCCCGGAGCCGAATTACGCCGTGGCTTTCGTCGGTAAAGAAAACCGCATCGATGGTATCCATGTCGGTGGAAGCGAAGATGAGGTGCCATGTTGTGCCGCTATCTTCTGTTTTGGCGATGACGGAAAAGCCTCCGTTATACCCGCCGCCTACGGCGTATCCTATCCGAGGAGAAGGGAATGCCAAGTCCATGAAGCTGCAGCCCATTTTTTTCGTGAGGCCTTGGATTTGAAGAGTCGTTTCGCAAGCAAACATTTCTTTCCAACTGCGGCCCCCGTCCCGAGTATTAAAAATTCTGGATTGATTGAAAGGGCCGGCAATTTCAAAACCGATCTGAGGAGAGGTAAACACATAGTTTGCCAGGGATTGAAACTTGGGAAACGAGCCGGCTTCTTCCCAGTTCTTGCCGTCTGAGGTGCGGACCAATTTTTCTCCGCTTTGTACCGCCCAGCCGTGCGTCTGGTCAAGGAAATGGAGGTGTTGGAACGGCGGCTCGTTGGATTTCGGATCTCCGAGTTGAATGTCCCAGTGTTCGCCGCCATCCGTTGTGTGAACGATGATTCCACCGCTGCCTTTCCCTGAAGCCCATCCCACTTTATCACTCACAAAATAGACGGAGTGGAGCTCGACGTCGTCAGGATAGTTCACCGGCTCCCAGATTCCTTTGTATTTGGGCTCTGCTGCAGAAGAAACCACCGGCGCCGTAGCGCGTGGCGGAGCTTTTTTCACAGCCGGCTGCTGCGCCCGGCTCCCACTCACCGCAAGCATCAACCATGCGGCTACCAGAAAAATGCTCACGAAATGTGAGCGTAACGCGTTCGTCGGTTTCATAGAATCCTTCCATCGCATTGGTTGCAGGCATCGACATATAACCAGGAATTTCCATTTCATTCCCCGGCCGGCGGATATTAGCACTTTCCCTCCGCTGACGGGCCGCTTCGCTCAGGGAGCCGCCGAGATCACAGCGCCAGTCGTTAGTTCGCTAAGGCGAACAAAAGGGTAAAGGCAACCGGTCTAAGCGCCAGGTGCCTACAGACCAGTCAGGATTGCTCGTCCAGAGTGCTTATCTGTCCATTTCAGGACGAAGTCAAGGGGAAATTTAGGATGGAACTCGGAAAATATCCCGCCCCATATTCCGCGCCAACTCGATGCTTGCGGGCATCGTGCTAGAATGCGTGCGAGTCTAGTGTCGCGGGATGTTTAAGAAGATCCTCATTGCCAATCGCGGCGAAATTGCCGTCCGGATCGCGCGGGCCTGCCGCGAAATGGGCATTATTCCCGTCGCCGTCTACAGTGACGCCGATCGCGCCGCGCTGCATGTCCGCTTGGCCGAAGAAGCGTACGGGATCGGCCCAGCTCCCTCCCGTGAGAGCTACCTCCGCATCGACAAACTGATGGATGTCGCGCGGCGCGCCGGATGTGACGCATTACATCCCGGCTATGGATTTCTTGCCGAGAATCCTGATCTGGCGCGAGCCTGCGCCGCGAGCAACATCACGTTCATCGGCCCTTCGCCCGAGGCCATGGAGCGTTTGGGATCGAAAACAGCCGCCAGGCAGCTCGCGGCAAAAGCGGGCGTGCCCACGGTTCCCGGCATGCAGGACCCAATCGAAAATCTGCGGGACGCCGAGCGGATCGCGCGAGAACTGGGCTATCCCGTGCTCCTCAAAGCCGTGGCCGGTGGCGGAGGAAAAGGCATGCGCCTGGTTGGCGGGCCGGCGGAAATGGCTGCCGCGTGGCGCGAGGCCTCTTCGGAAGCCCTCAACGCGTTTGGCGATGCTCGCGTGTATCTCGAACGGTACCTGGAAAATCCGCGCCACATCGAAATTCAAATTGCCGGCGACACCCGCGGCCAGATCGTGTATCTCGGCGAACGCGAGTGCTCCGTGCAGCGCCGGCACCAGAAGATCATCGAAGAGTGCCCTTCGCCTGTAGTGACGCCCGCGCTGCGCCGCGCGATGGGCGAAGCCGCCGTGAGGCTGGCGCGTGAAGCGGGGTACACGAACGCGGGAACGGTGGAGTTTCTGGTGGATGCCGCTCATAATTTCTATTTTCTCGAAGTAAATACGCGCCTGCAGGTG
>JBGOVX010000140.1:0-9703 GCA_041478355.1 Terriglobia bacterium
CGAATTTTCTTGGCGACGTCTTCCGCGCGGCCCATCTCCGGCGACATCGCGCCGCGCAGCAATGGAATTCCGGCTCGCGAGCGCTCTCCAAGCCACGGGCAGTGAAGTTGATGATGCCGCGCGGCCGAGCCGAAGTCCCAAAGGATCGGCTCGTCGTTCTGCGGCAGCAGAGTGAAGCGGCTCATCTTGTCCTGTGCCCATGAGCCGATGTGCGTAGAAGTCAGATAGCGCACATTGTTCATGTCAAAGCAAAGCAGGGCGCCCATTTCGGACTTGACGAGCAGCGCCTTGGCGCGGGCCAGCCGCTCCTTGCGCAAGCGATCGAAGTCCACGCGCTGTTCCCAATCAACCGCCATGGTTCCGTATGTTGGTAGTGCCATAGCAAGCCTCCCGTGCTGAAATTTCAGGACCGTTTACACATGGTCCGGGCCATCTCGAATACGGTTTGCTCGGTGGGAATCGTCGCATCCTCGAGATGAGGCGAGAAGGGAACCGGAACGTGCATGGCTCCAATTCGCCTCACCGGCGCGTCCAGATCGTAGAATGCGCCGGTGGCAATCACCGAGGCGATTTCCGCGGTAACGCCGTACCGCTCGTAACCTTCGTCCATGACAATTGCCCGCGAGGTCTTTTTGGCCGATTCGATCAGCGTTTTCTCATCCAGCGGCCAGGTCGTCCGTGGATCAATCACTTCGGCGCTGATCCCAATTTCTTTGAGCATGGAAGCCGCTCCCAGCGCCACTTGAACCATGCTGCTGGTAGCGACGATTGTGATGTCATCTCCCTCGCGCTTGATGTCCGCCACACCTAACGGGATGGTGTACTCCTCGAGCGGCACCGGCCCCTTGAGCTTGAACATCATCTTGTCTTCAAAAAACACCACGGGATTTTCATCGCGAATCGCCGTCTTCATCAGCCCTTTGGCATCGTAGGGCGTCGATGGCAGCACGACTTTTAGGCCGGGAACATGGCTGAACCAGGCATGCAGCGACTGCGAATGTTGCGCCGCGGAACGCCGCGAGGCTCCCAGCGTCGCCCGCATCACCATCGGCACTTTCCACGCGCCTCCGGACATGTAGTGAACCTTGGCTGCCTGGTTCACCATCTGGTCCATCGTCAATGTGATGAAATCTCCGAACATGATGTCAACCACCGGGCGAAGCCCCGTCATCGCCGCTCCCACAGCGATGCCTGTAAATCCGGCTTCCGAAATGGGTGTATCAATCACGCGCGCTTTGCCAAATTCTTCAACCAGCCCCGATAACACTTTGAACGGCGTGCCCGCTTCGGCTACATCTTCGCCCATGAGGCACACGCGTGGATCGCGCCGCATCTCTTCCGCCAGCGCCTCCCGGACCGCTTCTCCGAGCGTGAGTTCTCGCGTTGCGACTTCAGGCATAAATGTCCTCCACCACTTGGTCGAGTCCCGGATAGGGAGCCTTCATGGCAAACTCCACCGCAGCGTCTATCTCGGACTTGACCTGCGAGTACATTTCATCGAGCTGAGCTTTTTCCGCGAGTTTCTGCGCAATCAACCAGTCGCCGTGCAGTTTAATCGGATCGCGCTCGGACATCCAGCGTTGTTCTTCCTGCTTCGCCCGGTAGTATTCCCGATTGATGTCTCCAACGTGATGGCCGCGATAGCGGTAGGTATGGCACAACAGAAATGCAGGGCCTTTCCCCGAACGCGCCGCGTCAACCATGCGGCTCGCGGTGGCATACACGGCTCGTACATCCTGTCCATCCACGCTCTCCGCGGGAATTCCGAACGCCGCGGGGCGGGCCAAAATATCCCCCGCCGTTGTTTCAGAGAAATGCGTGTACTCGCCGTAAAGATTATTTTCGCAAACGTAAATCACCGGCAGGTCCCATAGCCGGGCCATGTTCATGACTTCATAGAGCAGACCCTGGCCAAGCGCCCCATCGCCGAAGAAACAAACCGAGACTTGCTTGGTGCCCAGATACTTGGCGGAAAACGCCGCGCCAGTTGCAATTCCCGCGCTTCCGCCGACGATGGCGTTCGCGCCCAGGTTTCCACTGGCCGGGTCGGCGATGTGCATCGATCCGCCCTTGCCGTGACAGTATCCCGCTTGCTTGCCAAGCAGTTCGGCGAACATGCGGTCTGGCGCCGCGCCCTTGGCCAGACAATGCCCGTGGCCGCGATGCGTGCTGGTGATGTAATCGTCGCGGTGAAGCGCCTCGCAAATTCCAACTGCAACCGCCTCTTCGCCCGAGTACTGGTGAGCAAGGCCGGGCATGAGCGCGCGCATGTACAAATCGTTCACCTGCTCCTCGAATAGGCGGATCGCCACCATCCGCTTGTACATGAGAAGCAGTTGTTCGCGGCTGATTCCGGAATCCGCTCCGGACCGGTTTGTGGCCGTCGTCATTTCGCAACTCCTGAAAGCCGGGCTAGAACGTCGAAGATTACCGCAAAATCCTTGTCCGCCATTCCCATGCCCCGCGCCGCGGTCAGAATTTCATTGGTTACGGCCGTGGTGGGCAATGGCACATCGAGCTGGTGCCCTAGTTCCAGCGCCAATAGCATGTCCTTCTGCATCATATTTACGTTGAACCATGCTTCCTCGGGCATTTTGAGCACGAAGGGCCCCCGGTACTGAACCATGGGTGACGCCACGACGCTGTGAGTGAGAACATCCACCGCGGTTTCGCGCGCGATTCCGCTTTTTTCCGCGAGCAAAACGCCTTCGCAGAACGCCAGCATCTGCACAGCGAGACTCAGGTTGGTCGCGATTTTCATGGAAAGCGCAAGACCATTGTTCCCGACGTAGGTCACCTTCGGTCCGATGTCATGGAGCAGCGGCTTCACGGTTTCAAAGGTTTTCTGGCGGCCTCCCACCATCACCGATAATTTCCCCTCTTGGAGTGTTATCACGCTTCCAGAAACCGGTGAGTCCACCATGTCCGCGCCTTTTTCGCGCACTTTCTCGGCCATGGAGCGGCTGAACGACGGACTGACCGTGCTCATATCAATGAGGATTTTCCCGGCCTTGAGACCGGCCAGCATTCCATCCGGCCCGTCCGCGATCGCGTGCAGCGACGCGGAATTGGTGACCATGGAAAATACAAAATCGGCCGCCGCCGCGACAGCACGGGGCGAATCCCCCCATTTCATGCCTTTCTTAATCAGCCATTCCGCCTTCGAACGGGTGCGGTTATATCCCGTGACGGTGTGGCCCTTGCTGAGCAGGCGATTCACCATCTCGCCGCCCATCACTCCCAGGCCTACGAACCCAAGATTCGCCATTCGAGGTGGTCTCCTAACCAAAATGAAGCTTACGTTTCGGACTCACTCTCATCCGGAGAATTGCGCGTATCTTCGCGCACCTGCCGAAGATGAGCCTTCATTGCTCCACGTGCCGCCGCCGGGTCGCGGCGCTCGATCGCCTCAAGAATGCGCTTATGGTGACCCTGTCCGCGCTCCGGGCCGCCATCGATGTAAAAGATTCGCAGGCGCTGTTCGCGCAGTAATCCTACGATGGAATCGATCAGGGATAGAACGATGGGATTCTCTGCCGCTTCGGCTAATGAAAGATGGAAATCCAGATCCGCCTCGATGAACGCGTCGGCATCGCTGCGCGCGTCATCCATGATACGGACGGCCTCTCGCATCGTCGCCAGGTGCTGATCGCTGGCGCGAGCCGCCGCCAGCGCCGCGATTTCCGGCTCCAGAATTTCACGAACCTCCACCAGATACGCGGAGCCTTCGGGCCGGCCGTTCTTGAGAATACGCCCGAGAGACTGGCGCATGGAATTGGAAGTGCCGCTGGTGATGAAGGTTCCACGCCCTGGACAAGCCTCCACCATGCCCTTTTCGTGCAGCGCCTTGATGGCCTCGCGTACCGCGGTTCGACTGACACCAAATTGCTCGGCGAGCTCGCGTTCCGCAGGAAGCTGATCACCCGTCTTCAATACACCCTTGAGGACAGATTCTTCTATCTGCTGAACAATTTGCTCGTACAGACGCGAACTCTGAACAATCTTGTACACGAAGTTTCTCTCCGGCAAACAAGATCTCCGAAGGGCAGCAAAATTTCGCCCGAGCCCAGAAGTTCCTCGAAAAAATTATCAATATCGAGAGTTCATATTCCATTAAACTCGAAATTAAAGGTCTAATGGTTGGACCACCATATCAGAAACCGGAACTGATTGCAATTTTATTTGAGCTTTGTCGGTCATTTTACCCAGACGGTCTTTACATTCGTAAATTCGCGAATCCCATAGGTGCTCAATTCCCGGCCAATGCCGGACCTTTTGACCCCGCCGAACGGGACTCGGGGATCGGAAGCCACCATCTGGTTAATGAAGACCATGCCGGCCTCAAGCTCGTTCATGAAGCGCTCTTGCTCGCCCTTGTCGTTGGTCCATGCGCTCGCGCCAAGCCCAAACCGGGTGTCGTTGGCGATACGAATCGCTTCTTCGGCATTTTTCACTCGGAAAATGGAGGCCACGGGGCCGAAGAGCTCTTCTCCGTATGCCGGGGAATGAACCGGGATATTCGTCAACACCGTAGGCAAATAGAAACTTCCAGGGCCCTCCGCGGGCCTGCCGCCGGTCAGAAGCTTCGCCCCGGCATCGATCGTCTTGCGGACGTCGGCATGGAGGGAGGTGACGGCATCGGCTGTCGCCAGCGGGCCCACATCGGTCTTTTCATCGAATGGATCGCCCAGCTTCAGGTTTTCCATCATTTTTACGAAGGCGCGTTCAAATTGGTCTGCAATTTGATCGGCAACGATAAATCGCTTGGCCGCGATGCACGACTGTCCATTGTTGGCCACGCGCGCCTTGACGCCGACCGCGACCGCTTCGTCAAGATTGGCGCTCGGCATGACGATAAAGGGGTCGCTGCCGCCGAGTTCGAGCACGACTTTCTTGACCCTCTTTGCGGCGCCCGATCCAACCTGAATTCCCGCCCCTTCACTGCCCGTCAGGGTTGCCGCCGCCACACGCGGATCATCCAGAATTCTATCCACTTTGCCGGACCCGATCAGCAGAGTTTGAAAGGCGCCTTCGGGAAATCCCGCCTTGAACAGAATCTCTTCTATCTTCAATGCGCATTGAGGCACGTTGGAAGCATGTTTCAGTAGCCCCACATTGCCCGCCATCAGACCCGGCGCCACGAAACGAAATACTTGCCAAAAGGGATAATTCCACGGCATCACTACCAGGATGACGCCGAGCGGTTGGTAACGAATAAAACTGCGGCTTGCCGGCGTCTGGACGGCCTCATCGGCGAGAAAGCGCTCCGCATGTTCGGCATAGTAGCGGCAGCCCCAGGCGCACTTGACGGCTTCGTCTACCGCTGAACGGTAGGTCTTGCCCATCTCGATGGTCATCAGGCGGCCGAGGGACTCCTTTTCACTTTCGAGTATTTCCGCCGCCTTGATCATCATCCTGCCGCGCTCGGCGAACGACAATTTCCGGAACGCCGGGAACACTTCGGCTGCGCGCTTAATTTTCTGGTCGACCTGTGAATCGGTGAGGGCTTCGAATGTCTTGATGGTTTGCCCGGTCGCCGGATTAATCGTTGCAATTGCCATGTTCTGTCCTATCCTCCAGAAACCAGCGCCACTCCGGACCGCCTTGCCTGCCGTCCATGCTTCCAACCTCGCGGCGCGCGCTTCCCAAGTTGTATCACGTTTCACGGATGTTCCGCGACTCTGTGAGACGCCCTCGCAAAATCATCTCGAGAAACTGGTTGCCCCACAGGCTGGCAATTTTCCCATTCATTTGAAATCGTGGTTATGGCATATACTATCTGGTATGTTCTGCGCGCAAGATTCCCGGTAGGGGTGGCACAGTCAGATCCAAGATTCTAGACGCAGACGATATTGGGTTTGGAAATGGTTCGCCCCCGGGCGGCCGCAATGAATCTTCAGGAGGATTAAAGAGTATGAACAAATCGCGAAGCAGTTTCGCTCGGCCCGTCATGTATGTTTTCCTGGGAATGGCACTGTTGCTTCTGGCGTATCCGCTCCTGCATGCGGCAGATCAGCCGCCCGCGGTCGGATCGGTAGCGCCGGATTTCAAGCTGATGTCGCAGGAAGGCAACACCGTAAATTTGCACGATTTCCGCGGCAAATGGGTCGTCCTGTACTTCTATCCAAAAGATTTCACGACCGGCTGCACAATTGAAGCCCACAACTTTGAACGCGATTTGGCGCAGTACGAGCAGAAGAACACCGCCATCGTGGGAGTCAGCGTGGACACGGTGGATTCACATAAACAATTCTGCACCAAGGAAGCTCTGACCTTCAAGCTCCTGGCCGACTCCGACAAACAGGTTTCGACGACTTATGGTTCCATTCAGATGATCAACGGGAACACCCTGGCCGCGCGCAACACCTTCATCATCAACCCCCAGGGCACGATCGTGAAGGAATATATCAAGGTGGATCCCACCAAACACAGCGAAGAATTGCTTGCCGTTCTCCCCGAATTGCAGAAGATGGGGAAGTAGTTGCAGGCGTAGCATGTTTCTTCTGATTGCCGGCGGCGCCAAAGCCATCGCGCTGCCGGCAATTGGAACTGCACAATTTGTTTGCGAGTACTGCCCTTCACGATAGCCCTGCGACGGCCGCACGTGCGGCGGACGACTCGCGGGTAACACTTCAATGTTTCGGGGCTTGAGAGCCCTGCGGTTGGGATGCATCTCCTTTATTCAGCTGTGTGACTTTGACCTGCTCGCCCTGTTCGAGTGCATCGGGTGGATTGATCACCACGTTGTCTTCAATCGTGATTCCTTGCATTACTTCGACAGCGGTGCCCAAATCCCGCCCGATCGTGATCTTCTTCAAATTGAGACGCCCGTCTGGACCCACGACAGCGGCCAATGTTCCTTCGGGACGAAACAGCAACGCATTGATCGGCAGAGAGAGGCGCTGACCGGTCAGTTTAGCGTCGAAATGCACTTCGGCGTATGCTCCGGGGAGCAACGTGCCGGAGGGGTTAGGGACGTCAACCTCGGTGAGTAACGTGCGCGTAGCGGCATCAATGGCGTTCGCGGTACGCGCGACCTGGCCGCAAAATCTGCGCTGCGGGAATTCGGACAGCTCCAGACATGCCCTCATCCCAGAATGGATCGAAGGGCTATAGGACTGGGGAACGGAGACGAATACGCGCAGCGGATCGATTTGAGCGAGGTAGAACATTTCCTTGGTTGCGCTCCCGCCATTTCCGGCATTAATCAATGTGCCCGGATCGACGTTCCGCTGAGTGAGCACGCCGGAGAATGGAGCGTAGACGCGCTTGAACGATTCCAGTTCTTCGAGGCGCTTGACGTTAGCTTCGGCCGATTGCACCATCGCTTGTTTCGCCGCGTAATCGCCATTGGCGTTATCCACATCCTGCTTGGAAACCGACTCGGTCTTGAGCAGATCTTGATAACGCGCCGCCGTGATGCTGGAAAGGTTGAGATTGGCCCGGGCGGTATTGAGCTCGGCGCGGGCCTGCACTAGCTGTTGATCCACTTCGGGAGTCTCAATTTCGGCGAGCAGGTCGCCCTTGCCGACATGGCTGCCCATGTCTTTGTACCACTTCTTCAAATACCCATTGGTCCGCGCGTAAATCGGGGACTCGACGTATGCCTTGAGCGATCCCGGAAGCACCATTTCCGATTCGCCCACGATAGGCGCAGCGTGAATCACGGCTACGAATGGTACGGCCATACTCTCTGTCTGTTGCGCCAGCACCTGATGCTCGGTTCGTCTTTGTGCGAGCACAAAAATACCCAGCCCCAGTAAGAGAAGAAAAAACGCCGAAAACCAGCGCAGCATCGGGCCCCGCCCCTTGCCGGGGCTCCCGGAACTATCCTCGCTCTGCAAGACGCGATGCGAATCTGGTGAAATGTCGGACATTCCGAAAACTCTCCTGAAATTTCTGGCCACTCTAAGAAGCGGCTACTTCTGCGATTCCTGCGCGTGCTCCCGGCCTATGGCGCCGATGGACCAGGGAGAACACGCACGGCACCAAATATAAAGTCGCGAATGTGGCTACGATCAGTCCGCCGATGACCGCGCGTCCCAGCGGCGCATTCTGCTCTCCGCCCTCGCCCAGCCCCAGAGACAGCGGAACCATTCCAATGATCATCGCCAGAGCCGTCATGAGCACGGGGCGCATACGAACATAACCGGCTTGCAGAGCGGCCTGTTTTGAATTCAGCCCCTCAATCAAACGCTCGCGAGCAAACGATATCATTAAAATACTGTTGGCGGTGGCCACGCCCATGCACATGATCGTGCCTGTGAGCGATGGCACGCTCATGGTGGTATGCGTCAGCAACAGGATCCATATGATTCCAGTCAGTGCGCCCGGCAGCGCCGTGATGATAATGAACGGATCGATCCATGACTGGAAATTCACGACGATCAACAGATAGACCAGAACGATGGCCACTGCCACTCCCGCGCCCAAACCGGCGAAGGACGAGGCCATCGTAGAGACTTGTCCCCTCCGGAACAGTTGTGTGCCGCGTGGAAGCTTGCCTTGAAAATCCTTCAATACTTTTTGGATGTCATCATCTACGCCGCCGAGATCGCGTCTCTCAATCGATGCATAAACATTAATCATGGGCAGGCTGTTGTAATGACTGATCAAGGCCGGCTCCACGTTGACGCTCATCTCCGCGAGGTTTCGCAATATCTGGGGAGACTTGGCGGACACTGACGAGATCGGAATGTTGTCGAGCGCCTGCATGGAGTTAACCTTATATTGCGGAACTTGCACGGCCACGCTGTATTCAAAGCCGTTGGCCGGGTTGACCCAGAACGAGGGGTTGATCTGAAAGCTCGAACTCAGCGTAAGCAGGACGCTATTGGCCACGTCTTGTTCGCTCAGACCCACTGACTGCGCCTTGGTGCGATCGACATTAAGGAACAATGTCGGGTACGAGCGCAATTGCTGGACGTGAACGTCCACCGCCCCTGGCACATGTTGAATGCGGTTGGAGATCTGCTGCGCCAGCTCGTAGTTGGTCCTTTCACTGGGCCCGATGAGCTGGATATCGATCGGAGCGGGCACGCCGAAGTTCAGGATTTGGCTGACCATGTCCGCAGGCTGAAAAAAGAACTGCGTTCCAGGAAACTCCTCGGCCAGGCGCTCGCGCAACCGGTCAATGTAATATCGTGTAGGCTGTTTGTGTTCGGGCTTCAAACCGATCAGAATCTCGGCGTCGGACGCGCCAATTACACCGGAATTGCTATAGGTGGTGTTGACGATGCTGTTAAACAAGCCAATGTTGTCCAGGATGTTGCCGAGGTCGTCCGGCGGAATCACGCGCCGGATCAGATTGTCCACGCCGTCGGCTTCTCGAGCCGTTTCTTCCACGCGCTGACCGGCACGGGCACGCATGTGCAGCCGGATCAATCCAGCATCTACAGAGGGGAAGAAGTCACGTCCCAAAACAAGCAGAAACGGCGCCGAAGCCAGGCAAACCACCAGAAACAAGGCCACAAATAGATATGCGTGATCCAGGCATACGTCCAGGCTGCGGCGATAGGCGTCGCGCATGCGCTGAAATCCATGCGCAAATTTGCGCTGAACACGCGAGAAAATATCATTGCCGGTGGCGTATTCCTCGCCATGATGGTTCTTGAGCAGGTACATCGCCATCGTTGGAACCAGGGTCCTCGATAGGATGTAAGAGGCCAGCATCGCGAAAACGACGGCTTCCGCCAAAGGCACA
>JBGOVX010000267.1:0-3089 GCA_041478355.1 Terriglobia bacterium
CGACTGCGAGCGCCTGTGCAAGGAAACCGAAAATTGGCCCGGCCACAAACTGCTCATCACCGACGGCGTTTTCTCGATGGAGGGAGACATCGCGCCGCTTCCGGAGCTTTGCAACCTGGCGGAAAAATACAATTGCATCATGATGGTGGACGACGCGCATTCCTCCGGCGTTCTCGGACGCAACGGGCGCGGCACGGTGGATCACCTGGGCTGCCACGGCCGCGTGCACATCCAAGTGGGCACGCTCAGCAAGGCCATCGGCGCAATGGGTGGCTACGTGTGCGGCTCGCGCGATCTGGTGAATTTTCTGTATCGCCGCGCGCGGCCGTTCCTGTATTCCACCGGCCATCCGCCTTCAGTGATCGCCGCATGCCAGGCCGCATTTTCGCTGCTGGATTCTCCCGATGGCGAAAAGCTGATCAAGAAACTCTGGTCGAATACGAAATTCTTCCAGCGCCGCCTGAAGAAACTCGGATTCTCCATCGGATCGGCCCAGACCCCCATCACTCCGATTCATGTTGGCGAAGCCGCCAAGGCATTCGAATTCTCTAGCCGCTTGTACCAAGCTGGTGTTTTCGCGCCAGCCGTTGGTTTTCCCACCGTTCCCGAAGGCAAGGCGCGGCTGCGGGCCATTGTCACAGCCACGCATAAGCGCGCCGACCTAGAGCGTGCGTGTGAGATCATTGCGGAAGTTGGACGAAGTCTCGGCCTGGTTTAGATCGCCAGTGCTGGACAAAGGGCCCCATCCAAAAGTAGTTTCAAAACCGTAGCGTCTTTGTCGAAAATCCCGGGCCGCATGGTGTACACTCCACACATAATTTCGAGGCATGAGCCCCGGATGCGACGGAATTCTAACGAATTTGCGCGATCGTGGTCCGCTGGGGCTTCTGCAATCGGGCGCCGCGCCAGCCGCAATCGGCGGCGGACTTCGTATAGGAGGATCGATGTTGCGAACAGATTGGCTGGGCAAGAGATGGGCAATTATCCTGGCCCTTGGCTGGGCGCTAGCGGCATTTTCTGTGACTCCCGCCGCGGCTCAGAAGCAGGCCGAGAGCAAGAACATGAATCTGGTGGGCTACGACGACTTGCAGGGCCGGAGCGCCTATCAACCGATGGTCCATAAACAGGGCAACCGCTGGATCGCCTACATCGGCCACCACGGCGGCTCGGTGATGAACCCGATGACCGGGAAAATGGAAGACAACGGAACTTCGATCTTGGATGTCACCAATCCGGCGCAGCCCAAGTATTTGGCCCACATTCCGGGCGATCCGCGTG
Organism: Terriglobia bacterium; assembly: GCA_041478355.1. Classification (GTDB taxonomy): domain Bacteria; phylum Acidobacteriota; class Terriglobia; order Acidiferrales; family UBA7541; genus Palsa-360. Next base: position 1,279 of record JBGOVX010000267.1, read on the forward strand.
TCCCCGGGCCGGGTGAATCAGGCGGTGCGCAAATGGCGCGTCTGTGCGACGGATCCGAATTGCCGCACGGCAATAAGAGCAAGGTGTATTTGCTGCGCACCAGGGGCACTGCTTCTCATGAAATGTGGGATGTAACCGACCCGGCAAAACCGAATCGGCTGAACATTATCCTGAGCGGATTGGTCGATACGCATAAGAGTTGGTGGGAATGCGACAGCGGTATCGCCTACCTAGTCTCCGGCAAGCCCGGCTGGCGTACCAAACGCATGATGCAGGTGTATGACCTGAGCGATCCTTCCGAGCCGCTATTTGTCCGCGACTTCGGCTTGCCCGGCCAGCAGCCCGGAGCGACCGGCCCTATCCCCATCGACATGCACGGCGCAATGTCCACCGGACCCAAAGGCAACCGCATCTATGCCGGCTATGGCACCTCCCATGGCGGAGTAATCGAAATCATTGATCGCGAAAAACTGCTTAAAGGCCCCAAGGATCCTACCGAGGCGAATCTCACGTACCCGGTCGTAGGAAGACTCGATCTTCCGGATGAAGCCGGAGCGCACACAGCCTACCCGTTAATAGGGATCGACCTGCCCGAGTTCGCGAAAAATGGCTCGCAAGCCAAAAAGGATTTTCTGGTTGTGCCGGGCGAGACCACCGACAATGAATGTCATGCCCCCAGGGAACTATTGCGCTTCTTCGACATCACTGCCGAATCAAGAATCCTGGGTGTTGCCACCTGGACGGTGCCGGAGGCCAGCGGGAATTTCTGCAGCCGCGGCGGACGCTTTGGCACGCATTCGGTCAATGAAAACCTGACTCCGATTTACTACAAGCGCGTGGTCTTCGTCGCGCACTTCAATGCGGGCGTGCGTGCTGTCGACGTTCGCGACCCATTCAACCCCAGGGAAATCGGCTATTACATTCCGGCCATTACCGACAAGACCGACCAGCGGTGCGTCGGCACTGGTGCGGACCAGAAGTGCAAGATCGCGATTCAAACCAACAACGTGGAAGTGGACGATCGCGGCTACATCTACATCGTCGATCGCGCCAACACGGGAATGCATATCCTCGAACTTGCCGGCGACGCCAAGAAGGTGGCGAATCTGCCCTAACTGCTTGCTGAAAAAGTTTTCTTCGTTGTCATTCCGAACGAAGTGAGGAATCTCTCTTTGTTTGAAGCCGGGGAAAAGAGAGATTCCTCGGCACGCAGCGTGCCTCGGAATGACAGGCGGACAAATAAGTAATGAGGAAACTAAAGCGATGGCAGTTACCGCCTCCGGAAATCGCTCAAGGGGATTACCGCGAAAAACCGGCATGAAAATAAGGATTTCGGGATTGCTCAGGGCAAAGAGGTCTTGCGCGCTCCCCGCCGCACGAGATAACCCACCAAGTTTCTGTTTCCGCGTCCGGTAGGATACAGTAGAAGGTTCCGAACCTCTCATTTAGGGTTCTGTGTGTCTCCACGGGTGCGGGCTCTACTTGGAGCCCGCCTAAAAAAAATGACTGAAAAACTACCATCGGTGGTGATTGTTGGCCGCCCCAATGTCGGCAAATCCACGATCTTCAATCGTTTGACCGGCACACGCCGGTCGATTGTCACCGACGAACCTGGAATCACTCGCGATCGCATCTACGGCAGCGCGACCTGGCAGGGCCGCACGTTCGAAGTAGTGGATACCGGCGGAATTGTGCCGGATGACAAAGCCGCCATCCCGCGCGAAATCCTGCGCCAAGCGCAAATGGCCATCGAAGGGGCGTCGCAACTCCTGCTGGTTGTAGATGTGCGCGCGGGCTTGACGCCTCTGGAC
>JBGOVX010000227.1:0-5156 GCA_041478355.1 Terriglobia bacterium
GGAATGGTGGACGCGATAGCCGATGAACACCTCAAGGTGTCCGTTATCCAGCATCACCGGAATGTATACGGTAATTTCCTTATTCGGGTACTTCAGAAAACGGTAAAGACCCTCTTCCAGCCCCAGCTTTCGCGCCGCGGCTTCGAAGCGGGCATCGGCGGACGCATAGACGTTGAATTCATCCTGAATAGCCGGCGTGGCCACTACAAACACTCCTTGCAAACCTGGACCATCCGATTGCATCGGGTTGCAGCGGGCAGGGGAACCGGTGGGTTCCCACCAAGATCGCATCCGAAAAATATAGAGATTTGCCCAGGCCAGTATACGAATCCAGACTATGGGGCGCAAGGAAAGGAATGAAAACCAGCGGGGAGATGCTGGATCAACCCAGCTCAGTTGCGTGTGGGGCGGCGCCTGACGAATTCTTCGATCAGAAGCTGCGAAAGTCGCTCGGAATCGTGACGAACCACGCCGTGCTCATCGAGCAGATTGTCGAGCAGACAGCGCAAACCCAGGCGCTGCAACTCTCCCACATCCACGCGCACAGGTTCGGCGCCGCGCGCATGGTATCGCCGCGCCACCTCGAGTGAAACCGGCTGGTTGCTGGCAACGACCCAGTCGAATAGCTTGCGCCGTGTGTGCTTGTGTATGGCGCGCATATGATCGGAAAGTGAATATCCGCTGGTTTCTCCCGGCTGCGTCATCAGATTCGCAATGCAGACGCGGGTCGCCGAAGATGCCTCGATGGCCTCGGCGACGCCGGAAACCAGAAGATTCGGTAAAATACTGGTATAGAGCGAGCCGGGACCGATCAGAATCAAATCGGCTTGCGCGATCGCTTCGAGCACTTCGGGAAGCGGATGGACGTGGCGCGGTTGCAGACGCAGGCGGCGAATTTTCCTTCCGCTTTTCGCGATGCGCGTTTCTCCGAATACGATCTTTCCGTCCGTCATTTCCGCTTCCAGCGAAACATTTTCAATGGTTGCGGGAAAAATTCGCCCGCGAATCGCAAGCACTTCTCCGCTCAATCTGACGGCTTCCGCAAAATCACCGGTCACATGGCTGAGCGCCATCAAGAACAGGTTCCCAAAGCTATGTCCACGCAATCCGCGGCCTGCATTGAAGCGGTACTGAAACAGCCGCCCCAGCAGCGCTTCGTCCTGCGAGAGCGCCACCATGCAGTTACGTATATCGCCCGGAGGGAGCGTGCGGTACTCGCGCCGCAACCGGCCCGAGCTTCCGCCGTCATCGGTGACCGTGACGATCGCGGCGAGGTCGCTGATCGGATGGCGGTCTGTTTCCTGGCGGCGCCGTGCTACATAGTGCTTCAAGCCGCGCAGCAGCATCGAAAGCCCCGTGCCGCCGCCAATGGCGACTACGCGCACGCCCTGGAAGACCTGGACACGTTGTCGCTGGTTTTGCTTCATGGGGATTGCATGAGTGTGTTGCTGAACTCGCCGGATCTAACCGCCCGATGCTTCGCGTTCGGGATAAAGTAGTTCCGTGAAACGTGGGTCTTCCTGCAGAAACGCAAAATCTTCATCGTTGCGCGCATGATAGCGATTTTCCGGACGCAACTGGATCGCCGTCTTGAGATTTCCCATGGCGGACTCGGCTTCCCCGGTAAGACAATCAAGCGCCGCCATGGCGTAGAAAACGAAGTCAGCCTTGGGAGCCAGCTTGCGCGCTCGCAGCAAATGATCGCGCGCCTCGTCCCATCGTCCCAGATTCATCATGGCCACGCCGGCCTGATAGTGCTCTTCCGGCGTGCGCAGCGACGGAGCGGCTTGCTTAGCCATGCGTTGCTCGGTAATTCGCAGGTGGACCATCGCGCGGTCCGCCAGTTCTTTGCTCGGACCAACCATGGCTTTCTCCAGTAATTCCTTCGCCTTCGCCAGCTTAAGCTGATGAAAGTGCTGCACCGCCTGCTCGTAATACTTCAATTGCTGTTCGAAATGCGGATCCACCATTTGCCGGACCGCTTCGGCATGTGCCGCAACAGCTTTAACTATCTTATTTTTCAATATCTTAGATTTACGAGAGGAGCCGCCCGATTTCCTTCCGCTGCGGCGTTTTACCGGCTTTTTGCTGCGTGCCATTTTCGGGAGTCTAACAGAGGTTATCAGCCCCGTCAACGCAACAGGCATAAGCGCGTAAACGGCAACTCAGCATTGCACCGGGCGGAATTTAATCGATGCGGTAATGGCAGCCGCGGCTTTCGTGGGCTTGGTCGGCCGCGTCCAAAATCAGCAGCGACGTCAGGATGCCGTTGCGCAGGCCGATGATCGAGTCGCTGATTTCGCACTTCTCATAAAAACGCGCGATTTCCAAATCGAGTTCGCGCAAGATGCGCATCGCGCGATTCAGCCTCTTCTCGCTGCGAATCAGTCCTACATAATTCCACATGGTGTGCTGGATGGTGAGCCAATCCTGCGAAATCAGCGCGGGATCGGCCGGCTCGTGTTCGTAGCGCCAGTCGGCGATTTTGGGAAAATAGAAAGCGTTGCCTTTGGCAATGCGTTCCGCGGCATGCTCCCCGGCGCGCGTTCCCCAGACCAGGCATTCGAGCAGAGATGTGCTGGCCAGGCGATTGGCGCCATGCAATCCGGTGCAAGCCACTTCGCCCACGGCTCGCAGGCGGTCCACCGTGGTCCGTCCATAATCATCGGTGGCCACGCCGCCGCAGCTATAGTGCGCCGCGGGAACCACCGGAATCGGTTCACGCGTCATGTCAATCCCGCGCTCCATACAGACGGCGTAGATTCCGGGGAATCGCTCGCGGAGCTGCTCGGCAGGTTTGTGAGAAATGTCGAGATAGACGCAGGGTTCACCAGATTCGAGCATGGTTTGATAGATTGCGCGCGCGGCGACGTCGCGCGGGGCGAGCGAGCCCGCGGGATGGAAGCGTTGCATGAATTCCTTCCCGTGGCGATCGACGACGCGGCCGCCTTCTCCACGCACCGTCTCGGAAATCAGGAAGCAGCCATCGGGCGCGAGCAGAGCAGTGGGGTGGAACTGCACGTATTGCATGTTGATGCAGCGAGCCCCGGCACGATAGGCCATGGCGATGCCGTCCCCGCGGGCCCCCGGAGGGTTTGTGGTATGAAGAAACACGCTGCCGAGTCCGCCGGTGGCAATGACAGTTTCCTTTGCCAGGATGGGAAATATTTTTTCCGTCTCCCGGTCGAGGACATACGCTCCCACGCAGGTGATCGGGCGATAGACGTCGGTGGCCTCGACCGAATGGTGCGAAACCGTCAGCAAGTCCACCGCGGTGGCATTGGATATAATTTTTACTTTTGGATGGAGGCCGATGCGCTCGACGAACGCGCGCTCGATCGCAAAACCGGTCTGATCCTTGTAATGAATGATGCGCAGAACGCTATGGCCCGCTTCCGATGTCAGGTCCAGCTCACCAGGATATTCCGCAGAGGGATCGAACCGAACGCGGAGCTCATCAATCAGGATTTCCTTAACCAGCCGGGGACCTTCATTGCTCAGCAGCGTCGCAGCCTCGGGAGAGCTTAGGCCGGCGCCCGCCGAAAGAATATCGTCAACCAGTTTCTCCGGTGATTCATCGCGGCCCTTATAAATAATCCCGCCCTGTGCCCGGTAGGTATTGCTGTCCTCGGGGTTCAAGGCACGCGTCAGCAGGGTGACTTCACAACCCCGTTTTGCGGCGCTCCATGCGGCGGCCAGGCCTCCCAGCCCGCTGCCAATCACCAGGATATCGGTTTGTGTCGCGTCACGCGTCAATTGTTGGACCGCCTATTTGGCCATTTTTTTGCCCGCGGCCAATTCATAAGCATAGGTTTAAATGGGCTCAATTTCGAAACTTAAATCGACCGCCGGAGCGGAGTGTGTGAGCGCACCGGCCGAAATCCAGTCTACACCTGCCTCGGCGAATTCACGCAGGTTGGCGATGGTAATTCCGCCAGAGGCCTCGGTGCGGATGGTGCGCCGCGGATGAACCGCATGCACGTATTCGACCGCCTGCCGCACCAGCTGGGGGCTCATGTTGTCGAGCAGGACGACATCCGGATTATGCGCGAGCGCTTCGCGCAATTCCTCCAGATTGGTTACCTCGATTTCGATCCAGGCCACACGGCCTTTGACTGCTTGCGCAGCCGCAAGCGCCGGCGTCACCCCTCCAGCCAAGCGAATGTGGTTTTCCTTAATGAGGACGGCCTCGCTCAGGTCCTTTCGATGATTGTGACCGCCTCCCACAAGGACAGCGTACTTTTCAAGCGCCCGCAGGCCCGGCGTAGTCTTGCGCGTGTCGAGAATTTGCGCGCTGGTGCCCTCTACCGTCTTCACAAACTGCCGGGTAACAGTGGCGACGCCGCTCAGGTGTTGCAGCAGGTTCAACGCGACGCGTTCTCCGGTGAGCAGTGCGCGGGCCGATGCCGTCAGGCGCGCGGGGATTTGACCGGGTTTGAGTTCATCGCCGTCGTGGAAGCTGATCTCCGCTCCGGCTGTCGGGTCCAGCAGGCGGAAAACTTCGGCAAACAGGTCAATCCCCGCGAGCACCAGCGGCGCTTTAGCAATCACTTCGCCGCGGGCGCGCTGCGTCGCGGGCACCAGGGTGTCGGTAGTGATATCTCCGGCTCCCAGGTCTTCGGCAAGGAATGACCGCAACAAATTGTGGCAGGCGGATGCGTCGAGGAAGGGAGGCATGGGCGGAAGGGACGGCGATTTCTAACTCATCTCCAACATTCGCTGGATGGGCCGCAAGGCGCGCTTGCGCAGCTCTTCATCCAGAGTGATTTCCGGTTTCCGGTCTCTCATGCAAAGATAAAGTTTTTCCATGGTATTCAGCTTCATGTGAGGACATTCGCTGCACGAGCATCCTCCCTCGCCCGGAGCGGGAATGAAGGTCTTTTCCGGGCAGGCTTTCTCCATCTGATGGAGGATGCCGCTTTCGGTGGCTACAATGAACTCGCTCGCCGGACTCCGCTTGGCGTAGTTCAGGATGCCGGTCGTCGAGCCCACATAATCCGCGTGGCGCAGGACGGCTTCGGTGCACTCCGGATGCGCCAGGACCAGAGCCTGAGGGTGGCGTTCTTTTAACTGCACCAGGCTGCGCTCGGAAAACATTTCATGGACGATGCAGCTCCCTGGCCACAGCCGCAATTCCCGGCCCGTCTTTTTTATCA
>JBGOVX010000104.1:0-12468 GCA_041478355.1 Terriglobia bacterium
GGCAACGAGTCCCGCGCCGCGCCTATTTCACGGCGCTGCAGTTAGGACTGGCGGCCATCGTCATGTTCTTCATGGCGCTGGCCAGCTCCTACATCGTGCGCAAGGGACTTGGCAACGACTGGCAGCGCATGCCGATGCCGCGGGTGATCTGGTTCAACACCGCCGTGTTGCTGGCAAGCAGCATCACCATTGTTGTGGCGCGCAAGAAGCTGGAGGGTGGGGCGCACGAGGCATTCCGAAGCTGGTGGGGGCTGACCACCGGCCTGGGTCTGCTGTTCCTGGCCGGCCAGATCATTGCCTGGCGCCAGCTGGCCGCCGCCGGAATGCTTCTGTCGACGAATCCAAGCAGCAGTTTCTTTTATCTTTTGACCGCGGCGCACGGCGCGCACTTGGCGGGTGGAATTTTTGCTTTGTTCTACGTCACGTTCCGGCAGTGGAAGCGCTCGCGGATCTCGCAAGCGACGGCCGCGGAACTGGCTGCGATTTACTGGCACTTCATGGACGGGCTATGGATTTTCTTGCTCGTACTTCTGATTCTGGGACGGTGAACCGTGCATGATGTAAAGACCGACGCGGCGCTAGATTCGGCATGGTCAGGCGGAGCGTCTCCGTTTGCGATGGGCTCAAAGAAATTGGGGATGTGGCTGTTTATCGTCTCCGATACCCTGACATTCTCCGCTTTGTTGATTACCTATAGCTATTCGCGGCTCACCAATCCTGATTGGCCAAAGCCGTTTCCCATGAATCCCGCCATCATTTTTTCGACGGCCATGACGGTGGTGCTGCTTGCGAGTTCACTGACGATGGTTATGGCCGTGATGGCGGCGCAGCGCAACAACCGTAAGTCCACGGTTTTGTGGATGATCGCCACAATGGCCGGCGGCCTGACGTTTATGGGCCTGCACCTGCGCGAATGGTTTCATCTATTTGAAGAGGGCGCCACGATCACCCACAACCCCTGGGGAACGCCGCAGTTTGGGGCGGTTTTTTTCGGCATCACCGGGATGCATATGACGCACGTTCTGATCGGGGTTATCTACCTGGGAATCGTAGCGACAGGGTATGGTCGCGGGAAATTTTCAGCCGAAGATGTCGAAGTCAACGGGCTGTACTGGCACTTTGTCGACCTGGTCTGGATGTTCGTTTTCCCATTGATCTATTTAATGTCGGTGAAATACTAGTCGCGTTTATTTTGGGAGAAGAATAGTCGATGAACACACACGCGCACGCGGAACACGCTCACGCCGGAGCCAGTCAAGGCACCAATGTCGCAATCTGGATTGGCCTGGTCGCGATCACCGGCCTGGAAGTTTTTCTGGCCTATGAAGCATTGCAACCCACCCTCATGCTGACCATTCTGGTAGGCTTGTCTTTGGTCAAGGCCGCGATGATCATGTCCTATTTCATGCACCTGAAATTCGAGAAATTTTCGTTGGTCCTGTTGCTGGTGCCGGCCATGATTTTCTGCATCTGCATGATGATGATTTTCTTCTTTCCGGAAGCCTTCCGGCTGCTCCAGATGAGGCCGCGTTGAGGGCACCAGTGGTAAGATTGAAGGAAAGGTTTTGGCGGTTTTCTGGAAGGAAGGCGCGATGCGTTTGAGATTATTACTGGCAGCGGGTTTCGCGTTCTTGGGGTTAACGCCAGGCGCATATGCGCAAGGCTGCGCTTTGTGCTACACCACGGCGGCTGCGACCAGCGTGGCCGCGCAACGCTCTCTAAACATAGGAATTCTAGCGTTGCTGGCTCCGGCTCTGACCTTGTTCCTCGCCGTAATGTTTCTGCTTTATCGCCGCGCCATTTCCGCTGCCGCGTAATTGCGCGGCGCATTTAATCCCCAGAAGATGTGGCGTCAGCAGGCTTCTTCTCAGATCGTTTCAAGAAGCGATATAGACTTGTACGGCCAATCCCAAGCAATTGAGCGGCGCGCACGCGGTTGCCTTCACAGGCTTCCAGCACCCGGCGAATGTGCTGCCGCCGAACCTCATTTAGAGAAAGCGGGCGCCATGAATCCCCCGGCTGGCCAGCGTGAGCCGCCGGCTTTTGAAAGTTTTCCGGGAAATCATCCACATCAATAAATTCATTGATCGAGGTGAGACATGCGCAGGAAATTACGTTTTCCAATTCGCGCACGTTTCCTGGCCAGCCGTGTTGCAGCAGGACGGCTTGCGCCCGTCTGGTCAGTCCCAGAATCTGCTTGCTGTAGGCTTGGTTATACTTCTTAAGAAAAAATTGGGTGAGCATGGGAATATCATCCAGGCGCTCGGCCAAGCTGGGGACGCGGACCTCAATGGTGCTCAGGCGGTAAAACAGGTCTTCGCGGAAGCGGCCGGCGGCGACTTCGGCTCGCAGGTCGCGGTTGGTGGCTGCGATTAAGCGCACGTCCACATGGCGGACTTCCGGAGATCCAACACGCTGAATTTCGCGGTTCTGTATCACGCGCAAGAGTTTGGACTGCATAGCGAGCGATGTCTCTCCCACTTCGTCCAGAAATACGGTGCCTCCATTGGCGTATTCGAACAACCCGGCGCGAGTGTCGGTCGCGCCAGTGAACGAACCTCGCACGTGACCAAACAGCTGACTCTCCAGAAGCGTATCCACCATGGCCGAACAGTTACAAACCGCAAACCGGTGCTGGGCCACCGGACTAATTTGATGAATGGCTTTGGCGACCAACTCTTTTCCGGTGCCGGTTGGGCCAACCAGCAGGATGTTGGTGTAATGAAGCGCAACTTTGCGGACCATTTCGAAAACGTCGAGCATGGCTGGGCTTCTGCCGATAATTCCGTGGAATTCCAGGTCTGTCAGCAGTTGCCGCTCGAGAATTCGAATACGCTTGCGACGGTGGAACGATTCGGCAAGCTCATCCAGGGATTTTTTGAGTCGTGACCGGTCAACAGGTTTGGGGATGTAGTCATAGGCGCCCCGTTTGATCGCCGCTATGGCATTATCGAGCAAATAAGATCCCGTCATGAGGATGACGTACACGCCCGGGTCATGGCGAAGGGCTTGATCGAGAAACTCCACGCCATCCATGCCAGGCATCTTGATGTCCGAGATGACGACGCGCACGCGGTTTTGGTCGATCATTTCAAACGCGTGTTGTGGATCGCATGTCCCAATCGAGCTGAATCCGAGACAGCGGAGCGATTCCTGAAGCGTCTCCACCATAACCGGTTCATCATCCAGCACGCATACTGTTAGCGTATCTTCAGAATTGCCAAAGACCAGATGATCTTCTTTGGTTGATGAAGTTGAAGTGCCCATGTTTGAAACATGGGCACGAGAATGGCCAGAGTATGAACGTAGATGAGTGAGGGGTGCGACCGCGCCGCGAGCTGTTCGGATAGGAAAGGGAATGTTATAAGTTCACTGCAGACAATCAATTAGATGTGGGAAGAGCTGTGTTGGCAGATTCTCATCTCACAAGAGTCACCAGATTTGAAAATGGATTCCTTGTGGAGATGAAAGGTACGTTCCATTCTGGAGCGGATTAGCCAGCAATTGTGCCAAAACTGAACTGCCTGATCGACCATATATCTTTCAGTTCGCAGCCGCATCGTTTTCGCTAAGCAGGGCGAAAAACTCGAATTCCTCCGACGGATACCGAATTACACCGCCCAGGTCAGAATCGACCTCGCAGTAGACTCCATTGGCGTGGCAAAACTCCAGGACGCAATCTGGTGTCGCCGATGTTGCATGACGAATCTCCTCCCAGGTAGCGAGTCGGTCCTGACCAGTCGCACTCATAAGTTCAGGCTTCATGGAGAATCTCCTCGAGTTCGAACGATGTTGCGCTCTCCCCTGTTTTACGATCGTTCACAACGCCTTCACCTGAATTAGATGCAAGTTGACCGGCAATAGGTGCTTTCAGGCGCGGATGCAATTGCTGGATGCCTATCTCACACTGCCCTTTACAATCCATCGGCTGCACACTTTCCACGCGATAAGGCACAGGGATGGAATCGAACGAAGATTGCAAAGAAAACCGGCGAATAAACACGATACCGCCCTGGGGCAATTGCCGGTGCAGGACCAATTTCGTTCGGGATTCGTCATGACCGTCCTGAGTACCGCTCTGAGTCCAGGATTGGTTTGCATTTTCCACAAAAAATTCCTTGTCCAAACCCCAGCCTGATACTTCCACTTCAATTTGATAATGCTCCAGGACGTTTGATGAATGATTCATTAGGCCGAACTCCTGTGCACATCTAATGCAGCCGACGGGCCAGTCGAGCAAGATTCTGATGGACTGATAAATAAGGACTTAACTCGCTGTTGCTGGGGTGCCGCGGTGCTGCTTGAGTATAATTTGGGATATCTGTGCAGTTTTGAAACATAAGTGCTTCAAATCTGGAGCTACCCGATTGATGTCCGCTGGCGTCGAGCGGGATCTAGCTGTTGCGGATGCCTGTATAGAGCATGTGAAGCGCAAAGGAAAATAACGGTTGGAAGATTTCACCAAATAGACGCCACGCAATCAGCAACCCGATTAGGGCCAAGTTGCCCGACTTGCGCGTCCACTCCAGATAGCGCTGCGCCGTCTTTTCCGGCATGAGTAGCATGATTACCGTGCAGCCATCCAGTGGCGGGACAGGAAGCAGATTGAATGTGAAGAGAAGCAAGTTCAGGACAAATAGGATGCTCAGCGCTGTGGTAAGGAAAGTAGGACCGGCAGAGTGCGCCGCAGTGGTAATCCCGGCATAGCTTCCGATGAAGTCCGGCGCACGAAATTGGTCCAGGGCAACACCTGCGCGAATGGCGATGCCAGCGAGAAGCATGAGTGTGAAATTCGCCGCAGGCCCTGCCAAAGCCATCCATGCCGAGCGGCGGGGATAACGCTGCTGCCAGCGGGGATCGAATGGGGCGCTCGCCCAGCCAATCATCCAGCCCCCTAAAAAAAACGACAAAATCGGCATGACAACCATCCCAAATGGCGTGCGGCGCATGTGAGGGATGGGGTTGAGCGTCACCTGGCCGCCCTCGAATGCAGTGGGATCGCCGCCTAGCTTGGCGGCCAATGCGTGCGAGGCTTCGTGGCAGGTCGTCGAAAATAGAAAGACGATGTACCAGATGGCGCCGAGCGCTAGATCAGAGGTTTTCATCCCGCGAAGAGTTGGCTCCAGGGACTGGACTCGACCCAGGATAGCCATGTCGAGTATGACATGCCGGCAGGGATAGCGTTATATATTTTCGGTAGTGGTTGAGTTTGAGAGGGAAAATGCCCGTTGCGCCCCAAAAATAGCGGGACGCAGCGGTCGCTACAAACCGTTATGTATTCGCGGATGGGAGTGCTGTTGCAGCGGCCGCCCTGTTTTTGGGAGGGCAGTCCTGCGTTCGTGCCATTTTCCACGTTACGTCTTCGCGGCGTGCCCCGTTGGCGCACTGGCTGGTGTCGTCACCGATTGTCCGCCCTTGGGAATAATGATCCAAGCGAACAGGTAAGCCACGACGCCGCCGATAAATCCGCCGGGGAAAACCGATAATACCGCCCAGATCAGACGCACAATCGTGGAATCGACTTCGAAATACTCGGCGATGCCCCCGCAAACACCCGCGATCTTGGAATCGGTGGCGGAAAGCATCAACCGGCGGCACAAAATTGCGGATCTCTGTCGTCCGCCGCAGAAAGAGCAATAATTTGAATACTCCGGGATTTCTCTTGTGCAATGTGAGCAGGTCATTTCGAGCCTCCTTCTAAGGATGGGCAATCGCGCACAACGTTGTGAATTAATTTCCAAGGGCTCCACTGGCGGGTAAGCGCCTAATCGTCGATGCCATCCTTATACCAGTCTATTGAGCTCGCTCCAGCATTCACATGCTGTGAGCCGCGTCACCGCCCGCGGTAACGAATATCACTAGTAGCATGAGCGTCCATGATCCATCAAGTAGAAAACTCGTAGCGCTCCTGAATTAATTGCGCCAGCGAATCCTGGAGATTGTGGATGTGACCGAGCCGGTATCGCTGCTCCACTTTTCGAATGTCCGATGCGAGAAAATGATCGCAAAATACGTCCGCAATCCAGCGCGAGAAGTCTCCCCGATAGGCGTGTCCTTCAATCACCGCAGACGGCACGCTTGCCAATTGCGAGACGAACTCTTTTAAGGTCCGCGCCGGGGCGCCAACTGTCTTGCCATTTTCGGTGAACGAGAATCCCTGCTCGTGGAGCAACTGCACGTCCAGGTACTTGGCCTTGTGGCGGACGTGGGAGGTAAGTCGCGGGAAAAGTTGAAATTTCAGCAGCTTTCCTCTTGCTTCTTCAATTCCGGGCAGGAGAATAGCCTGGCCCATCTCCAACGATGCAAAAATGGTCTTCCATCCGGATGTGATTTCCTTTGTGCCGGCCATCTCCAGTAATGTTTGAATTTCGCGCGGCTCGGTCGTGCGCTTGACGATGACCCCTTCCATCGCCTTGCGAAGATCCGGATGCAGATCGGACAGGCGATAGGTGACCAGTGTGTACGCGCCTAAAGTGAGATCCAGTAATTCTCCGACGTTCGGTTCGTGCAGGAAGTAGTGCGCTTCATCGATCACGATCCGGTGCGGCAAGCCCGTGGCTCGCCTGATTGCAGCCAGCATCGGCAGAAGCGATTTCAAATAACTCACTTTTTCGTGATAGGCCACGTGGGACAAATCGATGACCACGCTCATGTCCGGGTGCCTGAGCACCCGAGCCAGGTCGGGCAACTCCGGCGGCGGGTCGTCGCCTCCGAATACGACCACGCCAGGCAGCGTTTCCAGAGTGCGATAATCGCCCTCGGGATCGATTACGCAGACAGAGTAGCCTTGCAGGATCAGTTGTTCGCAAGCAAGCCCGGTTACCCAGGACTTGCCGGATCGCGGGTCTCCCGCAATGAGCGCGTTGCGGCCGCGAATGGCAAGCGCCAGAACCTGCCCGTCGTCGGCGGTGCCGAGCAACAAGCGGTGCTGGCCAATTCGTTCGGGGGGCAATCTGACTTTCACGGCCGATTGACGTATGTAATCGGCTACCGCAGCCGGACCGTCTCCGTACAGAACATCGTCCGCGACGCTTTGCAGGGTTTGACTTCCCCAACTGACCGCCACGCCAATCTCACATGCGGCCAGCAGGTTGTGGTCGTTTTCCGCGTCTCCAATGGCGATTGCGTTGTGCACCGACAGGCGGAGAGTCGTGAGCCCTTCACGCAGGCCGATGCCTTTGCTGACCCCTTGAGGAAGCACCATCAAACGGCCACGGTTAAACAACAACGCGAGCGGCAATTCCTGCTCTCTGATAACGGTCAAAACCTGCGGGGCCGATGCCGCATCGAGTTCCACAACGCACTGGCCCGCCTTGAATTCCAGGCCAAGCCGCCTGAGTTCCACCAGGAATGCCAAAGGCGGCGGGTTACCCAGCAGCCTTGAATGGCCGTTCGGGAACCACAGCACGGCGCCATTTTCCGCGATCACCGCGTCAACAAAGTCGAGGTCTCCGGCAACTTGTTGCAGCTCCGCCAGGATGCGGCCGGTTACGATGACCACGGCGATTCCATGAGCACGCACTTCGGCAATCGCGGCCCTGACCTGAGAATCCAATACGCCATCGCGTGCGATGGTCCCGTCGTAGTCCAGCGCTAGTACGCCAAATTTCATGAATTCACGCTTCTATTAGTCATAGTGCCAGATACTGAGCGCGGAATGCCAGAGATTGCCGTCTACTTCCATGCTCTTGAAACGTTCAATACCTACGGTTAACTCAGGCCATCGGGTCATTCTGTGAGAAGTGTCACTTTGCGAGGTGACAACCGTCACCGGCTCTGGCGACAGTTTGTATTTTCGAAGTCGTACCACAGGCTATTTCATTTTGGAAGGCAACTGAATTGTCTTCCCGGCAACCATGAATGCACCTCTCCCGAGATGATGGATGGTCCGCGGCTGTTTTCTGGAAGAGGCGATCCACGCTTTCAGGACCTGAAGGATAAAGATGTTGTATTTGGACGCCATTCTCGTATCGATGACCTTGCATTCGAGATTGGCGTAGCACTCCGCGATGAGTGGCGATTTGACGCGGGAGGCGGCTGCCTTCGTGAGATGAAAGATCTTGAACTTGTCGACCGTTCGCCCCGAGGTATTCCCGCAACCCACCACCTTTTTCGCCAGTTCCACCGTCGGGATATTGATCACACATTCCCTGGTGGCTTTCAAGATGCCGAAAGTAACGTTCCGGTCGCTAATCACGCAGCCCACAATCGGCGGTTCGAAATCGATCATCATGTGCCAGGACATGGTCATAATATTCGCTCGCCCTTTGCGGACAGTCGTGACCATTACCACCGGCCCCGGCTCAAGCAGCCGATAGACGTGAGACAAAGGAAAGGATTTTTTTACCATTTCGGCGCTCCCTGCTCGTACCCCTCATTGTAAGTAAACACTAGGACAGTCAATGCCTGTTCGCCAATTCCTAACAGACTTGCTGAACGCAGCTACATTTTGAGCCGAACAGGTTGATCCGCCTGTGATGAAGATCACCTCCATGTGCTATTTCCCCATAACAATTGTAGATGCGCATGCAGATGGACGGCTCCCTCGATAGGGGCGATAAGGAGCGCGGGGAGGGCGGCGAAAAAGGGATTCCAACAGCTCGTCAAGCGGTCGAGGAGTTGGCTCCGGGGCCTGGACTCGAACCAGGATGCCCAGCTCCAAAGGCTGGTGTGCTACCAATTGCACTACCCCGGAGTAGATTAAGACCATGACAGATTAGCGTAACTAACTGAATCAGTCCAATGGGGTGTTGAGTACTCTGTTCCTGAGATATAGCGAAAATGGTGGGTGCTGCTAGGATCATCTTCTGGCGCGGCTGTGCCTGGACGTCGTAAACTCTTATAGCCAAATGACTAACAGCGACTCAGGGGAGCAATGTCACCCGATCACACTGTAAACGCAAGACAGCTTTTTGATCTTACCGGCCGCGTGGCGATTATCACTGGCGGGTCCGTCGGGTTGGGCCGGCAGATGGCGGAAGGCCTTGCGGAAATGGGCGCGAATCTGGTGCTTTGCGCCCGCAAGAAAGAACGCTGCGAGACGGCCGCGGAGGAATTGCGAGCGCTGGGCGTAACGACGTTGGCGCTGGCCTGCGATGTCACTAATACCGCCAGCATTCAGGAAGTTGTGGACGCCACCGTTGCTCGATTCGGACGCATCGACATTTTGATCAACAATGCGGGCACTTCCTGGGCCGCCCCCCCGGAAGAAATGCGTTTGGAGCATTGGAATAAAGTCATACAAACGAATTTAACCGGAACGTTTCTATGTTCGCAGGCTGTGGGCAAAGTCATGATTGGCCAACGCCGCGGAAAAATTATCAATACCGCGTCCATAGCCGGGATGGGCGGTTCCCCAGAAGAACTTGATGCCATCGGCTATGCCGCCAGCAAGGGAGGAGTGATCACGTTCACCAGAGACTTGGCGCGAAAATGGGCCGCGCACGGCATCCATGTAAACGCCATCGCTCCCGGATGGTTTCCCACAAACATGTCGGGCGCCTTGATCGAGCGAAATAAAGTCGCTTTGTTGAAATCAATTCCGCTGGGCCGCTTCGGAAACGAACAGGATTTAAAGGGAGCAGCCGTTTTCCTGGCCTCTGACGCTTCCGACTTTGTGACCGGCCAGGTGCTTGTCGTGGACGGCGGCCAGACGGCGTAGGATTGCGCCCCGATTTGTAGGGCCGGGATTCAGTCCGGCCAAACCGAAGCCTTTTTGAAGCCGGCTTTAGCCGCTGGCGTGCCGGATTTGGTTGCGGCTTCGCCGCTCTGTGAACTTCGTGCTTGAAGATTTTCTAGACCATCCCGCCGATGTGCGACCCGGGGAAGAACTTCCCTTAGCCGCGCTCGAGCCATTTTTACTGGCTCACTTTCCCGGCAGCCGTGGACCTCTGGCCGTCCGCCAATTTCCCAGCGGTCACTCCAATCTGACTTACCTGGTAACGCTCGGCGGCCGGGAAATGGTTCTGCGACGCCCGCCCTTTGGCAGCAAGGTCAAGACGGCGCACGATATGGGCCGCGAGTACCGCGTGCTGTCGAAACTGCATGTCGCGTATCCGGAGGCGCCGCACGCGCTTCTTTACTGCGATGATGAATCCGTTTTGGGCGCGCCCTTTTACCTCATGGACCCGATCCGTGGAACGATCATCCGCAAAGATCCGCCAGCAGCTTTGAACTTCACGCCTGATGTGGCGAGACGTCTGAGCGAATCATTCGTCGATAATCTGGCGCGGCTTCATGCTCTGGACTACAAGGCGATTGGTTTGGGCGATCTCGGCAAGCCGGAGGGATACCTGGAGCGCCAGGTGCGCGGCTGGATTGAACGTTACCATGCTTCCAGGACGCACGATTTGCCTCCAGTCGAGCGAATCTCCGCATGGCTCAGGGAGCGTCTGCCGCCAGCCAGCCAGGCAACTCTTATCCACAACGACTATAAGTACGACAACATGGTTCTGGATCCGGCGGAGATCACCAAAGTGGTGGGCGTGCTCGATTGGGAAATGTGCACGATCGGCGATCCGCTCACTGATTTAGGTACGGCCCTGGCCTATTGGGTGGACGCGCAGGATTTCGAAGAAATGCAGCAGGTCCGCTGGTGCCCCTCGAATTATCCCGGCAGCCTCACGCGGGCCCAGCTTGCCCGGCGATACGCTGTGGCTACCGGACGCGATATTTCCTCGATGCCGTATTATCTGGCCTTTGCGCGATTCAAGGTGGCCGTGATCCTGCAGCAAATTTTCTATCGTTATCACACAGGATTGACCAGGGACCCGCGGTTTGCTTTACTGCCCGATAAGATAAGAATTCTGATGGGCGCAGCGCTCGACGCCGCCGAAAGTGGCGTGATTTAGCAGGATGCGAGGAAAATTCCTTATGTTGTCATTCCGAGAGAAGCGAGGAATCTCTCTTTGCTTGGAATTCAACGAAAGAGAGATTCCTCAGCACGCAGCGTGCCTCGGAATGACAACGTTTAGAGTTGGTCCAAAAACTGCTAGAACGTTCTGAAGTTCTAGGAATAGTAGCGGATAACCCACTCGGCCACGCAGCACGGCTTGACTGCACCCTGCACTTCGATGGAAACGCCCAAAACCACCTCGACACTGCCCGATCTTTCGTGGAGGGATTGAAGAGAGACGCGCGCGCGAATGTTCGAACCCACGCGAACGGGGGCAGGGAAGCGGACGCGGTTCAATCCGTAATTGACGGCCATTCGAATACTGCCGGGCATCTGAATTGCCTGCCTTACGAAATAGCTCAGCAAAGAAAGCGTCAGGAACCCGTGCGCGATCGTCGAGCCGAAGGGAGATTCCCGCTGGGCGCGTTCGGAATCCAGATGAATCCATTGGCGGTCTTCGGTCGCCTCCGCAAACTGCTGAATGCGATCTTGTGTGATCTGTAACCAGTCCGTCGTGGTGATTTCGCGGCCGGCGAATTCTTTGAGGGACTGCAATGATTCGAACACGATGGGCGGCATGGCGTTTACTGGGATGCTGGCGGCGCCGGAGACTTCGGAAATTTCTTGAGTTCCAGCTTGGCGATGGTTTCCATGTGCACCTCGTCAGGACCGTCCGCCAGGCGCAGCGAGCGCACATGGGCCCACGCTTCGGCGAGAAATGTATCCTGGGAAACGCCCGCGGCTCCGTGCGCCTGAATGGCTCGATCGAGCACTTGCAAGGCGACGTTTGGCGCAACGATTTTAATCATCGCGATCTCCGCCCGGGCTGCTTTGTTTCCGGCCGTATCCATCTTGTGCGCAGCGGCAAACGTGAGCAGGCGGGCCTGCTCGATCTCGATGCGGGATTTTCCTATGTCGGCGCGTATGACGCCCTGCTCGGCGAGAGGTTTTCCAAAAGCCACGCGCTCCTGGACGCGGCGGCACATCGCTTCCAGTGCCCGTTCGGCCACGCCGATGGTGCGCATGCAATGATGGATGCGCCCTGGTCCCAAACGCCCCTGGGCAATTTCGAATCCGCGCCCCTCTCCGAGCAAGAGATTCGAAACTGGAATGCAAACATTCTTAAATGTAACTTCGCCATGTCCGTGAGGAGCGTGGTCGTAGCCGAACACGGTCAGCAATCGCACAATCCTGACTCCCGGCGCGTCCATCGGCACCAGCACCATGGATTGCTGTTTGTGCAGCGCGGCTGCGGGATCGGTTTTCCCCATGAAGATGGCGATCTTGCAGCGCGGATCGCCCGCGCCGGAAGACCACCACTTGTGGCCATTGATCACGTAGTCGCCGCCATCGCGAACGATGCTGGCCCTGATGTTGGTAGCGTCCGAGGAAGCGACCCCCGGCTCGGTCATTGCGAAGCATGAGCGGATCTCGCCGGCGAGCAGCGGCTTCAGCCATCGCTGCTTCTGCTCGGGTGTGCCATACCGCGCCAGGACTTCCATGTTGCCGGTATCCGGCGCCGAGCAGTTAAATACCTCGGGAGCCATCGGGCTGCGGCCCATAATCTCGCACAA
>JBGOVX010000044.1:0-21511 GCA_041478355.1 Terriglobia bacterium
TACCTATGCGAAAACTGCCATCGAGCCAGGCAGGCGGTTCGGGGATTGGTTCAGGCTCGGGACGATATTCGTCGCTTTCGTCGTAGGCGGGTTCTACACGGTTCAATGGGTCGGCCATTCCTTCAGCGAATCATCCAAGTGAGTGGTAAGCACATTATTCTAGCGGATGCCCGCTTCACCGGCAATCATATCCCGAAGCAGGTAGTGGATTAATTCTGTGCTGTTGAGAGTCCCGAAGGGGCGGCACAACGTAGCCCACAGCGGAAGCTGTGGGAAAACGTGTCCAAGATGGTCAGCAAGCCCTGGAAGGGCGACACAAGGATCTCTTCTACACGAAATGAGCCCACCACGCCGAAGCAAAATCGCTTTCTTCTCCGTGACTCCGTGTGTGTGTGGCAGAATCAGTAGCTTGCGATGCTGCGACGCCTCAACTACCGACTCTTTCTTGGACTGCTGCTGATTGTGGTATCGGCCACGGTGGAGATCCTCGGGGAGCGCCGGCCGTCGTTTCTCCGCCCCGATTTGCGGCTATACGCCTATGCCGGCAACGCTGGGGACGGCACTGTTTCGGTCATCGACCTCATACGAATGGGGAAGATTGCGACCATTCCGGTGGGGCCGGCTCCCTCCGGGCTGCGGGCGCATCCCACGCTGAATCAGGTCTGGGGCGTATCGACCGAAGGCGGATACGCGTTCGTCATCGATACATTTAGCAGCCAGGTCAGGTTGCGTATACCGGTGGGTGTATCGCCGTTTGCCGTCGATTTCTCACCTGACGGAAGCCGTGCCTACGTCGCGGCTTCCGGCTCGGCAACTTTGGTTGCCATCGACTGCCTTACAGGGCAAGTGGTCGCTCGCGCGCGCACTGGACGGCGGCCCTGGCTCGCGCGCGTCTCTCCTGACGGCGATCTGGTTTTAGTTCCCAACCGCGACGATTCCACACTCGATGTATTTGATTCCCGGACGCTCAAGCTGCTGGCGACGATCCCTGTTGCCAATCACCCCGAGCAGGTCGTCGTCCTACCTGACAGTTCCGCGGCGTATGTGTCGGCCACCGCCTCCAGTCAAGTCTCGGCCGTGGACCTGCATCGGCGCGTCCTGGTAACCAACCTGCGCTTGAGTGGGGAACCCTCCGCGCTTCTACTTAAGCCGGACGGCGGGGAGCTTTACGTCAATGTGCCTGATTCACATGGCCTCGAAATTATCGATACCTGGAGGACTGAAATCTCGGAATCGATGGTTCTTGGTTCGGCGCCCACCGGCGGCACCATGAATAGTGACGCTTCCCTGGTGTACGTTTCCGATGCCGCCGCCAATAGCGTCACACCGATCGAGATGGCCAATCGGCGCCTTCTCTCGCCAATTTTGACGGGACGTCATCCCGGCCCGTGCGTCCTGGATCCCAGTGGAGATCTTCTCCTGGTCGCCAACGAAGACTCAGGCGACGTAGCCGTGATTCGCGTTCGCACGCAGAGCCTGATTACGATGATTTCCGTAGGCTCACGGCCGCGTTCCCTGGCGATTAAGCTTTTCTGAAAGGGATTACCAGGGCGGCGCCGGCATTTTCCTTGGCAATTTACTCCAAAGACCAGCCGAACTGCTCGCTGCCAAGTTGAATTTCCATCAAGCCTTCGGTGGGAAGAACGTCCACCGGCAAACCGCCCTCCCACAGGGCCACGCCCAGCGAAATGGATTTTCGATCGCCAAGCACCAGCATTTCTTTGGAGATGGACACTTCGAGGATTTTGTCGCAGGCGACTTTCACCACTTCATCGGGTCCGAGCAAACAAAGCTCCCGCGACTCGACCAGATAGCCGGTCACCTTCCCTTCCTCGAGGTGGATGACAACACGCAACTCCTGCACGGCGCGCAGGGTGATCCGAAATTCGGCGTCGCGCAGTTCGGCTAGCGCGCGTTCAAATACATCTACCCGCAAGTAGAATCGCGTTTGGTCAAATCCATAGCGCAACTCGTGCAGCAACAGCAAGCGGCCGTGCATGGCGCTGCTGCGGCGGTCCGCGGAATACAGCCCAGCGCCCAACCATTCGAAGTAGCTCGATTCCCGCCCATCGACTTTCACGGCCAGATAGGCGGAGGGCGGAAAGACCAGCGCCCGCTCCGGCTGACGTTTGATAGGTTCGGCCAGCACATCGGGGGCTTCGGCTCCCAAGGACAGATAGACAGCGGTTAAGAGCTTGCGGTAAAAGGCGTCGAACTCCGCGTCGTTCACCGAACTGTGTTCTGGACCGTACCACCAGCACCAGTCGCTTCCCTCCGCCGCCAGGACAGCCTCGAAGGACGCCGCAAGCTGTTCGGGGGTCGGGGCATGGGGGAATCCCTTGGCGGCGGCCGCGGCTTGCTGCGCAAAGAAATCGCGAGCACGGTGGAGTTGTTCCCATGCCACTACATCCTCTCCCGCGCCAATCCAGACATCGAAGTTGGCGTTGATCCAGGACCCCGGGAAAATACTATTGTTTGTGGGAATTTCTCCAGCCTGGGAGACGGCCTCGCTGGCCGTCAACGCCCGAATGTCAGGATCGTTTTCGATACGCCGGTAAAACTGGCGCAGAAATTCGCGGCCATTTCCCGGATAATATTCCCACGCATTTTCGCCGTCGAGAATCAAGGAAATCGTCAGCGGGCGTCCGGCTTGAACTCGTTCTCCGATCGTGCGGATGCGTTGATAAAGGTCTTCCGCTGCAGCTCCAGAATCCATCCGGCTGTAGACGAATCCGACAAGATCGGAAAGGTAGTGGTCGCGGAAAAATCCGACAATCTCCCGGCCCCCGGTGCGAATTCGCAGCGGCGAATAGAGCTTCTCCGCATTTGCGGGGACACCGGCGGAATCGCGGCCAAATCCCGCGCCGAGGGTATGGCCCAGCACGCCTTCGTCACTGGCAAACCATTTGAACCCTAGTTCAGCCGCCAGCGAAAGCGCCTCCTCGGAGACGGATCCCTCCGATGGCCATAGCCCGTCGGGGGCCTGCCCGAATACTCTCTGGTGATAGCGGCGCGCGCGCACAAGTTGCTCCCGGGCATCTTCGGGATGACGAAACGCGGGCGCGGGCAATGGTGTTCCAGGATTTGAAACGCTCGCGATGCCGGTATCGCAAAGTAAAGGAAGGATTGGGTGGTAGAACGGGGTAGTTGAAATTTCAATTTGACCGGTGGAAGCGGCGCGGCGGTACTCCGGTAAAACGCGTCCCAGCAGCTCGAGTTGTTTATCGCGAAGGTGTTCCTTGTCCTGCTCGGTATAGTCGCTGCCCTTCTGGGCCAGACGCGACACCACCGGATCGCTCGTCAGATACTCCTCATCCATCCAGGCCAGCTGAGAAAGTAGTTGAAGATCGCGCCAGTCGCGCTCGCCCAGCGTCTGGATGGCGCGTTCGTTGCCTTGCGCCTGCACCCACTGATAAAGCTCCACAAATCGTGGCCACCGCGCCATCAGGTGCTCTTGATTGATTTGAAATGCGCGCACCAGGATTTCAGATTTATCTTCCAAAGTCAGAGTGGCCGTGGGACGGAACGCGAGTGCAAACCACGGCTCGTCAAAATGTCCGCTGGCATATTCCTCCAGCTGTACTCCTAGAGATGGCACCACATTAAAAGTGGAATGTACGCGGGGAAATTCCTCCAGGACTCGAACCATGCCCCAATAGTCTTTCAGCGCATGAAGGCGGGTCCAGGGCAGCACGTACCGGCCGGTGGCGGGATCGCGATATTGCGGCTGATGCATGTGCCACAGAATGACCAGATGGACGCGGTTCATCGAGCCGGCGCCTCCATCTTCATTCCCGCAGGCGTGCTAGAATGGCGGCTTCCTGCTATGCGCCTGATCGACCGGTACATCTGCCGACAAATATTTTCCCACGCGCTGCTGGGATTGGGAATATTCACGTTCGTATTTTTTGTTCCCCAGCTGGTGAGGCTGATGGATTTAATCGTGCGGCATCCGGCGTCGTGGGGCACCATCGCCCTGCTGGTTCTGTGCACATTTCCAGGGATTCTCAGTTTCACTTTACCGATCGGCGTCCTGATCGGCGTGCTGATTGCGCTCGGGCGAATGTCGGCGGATAGCGAACTGATCGCCATGAGCGCGGTGGGCATGGGGCGCCGCCGGTTACTGGTTCCGGTCGGAATACTTTCCTTGGGCGCCACTTTGATCGCCTTTTGCATGACCTTATGGCTCGGACCACTTTCCATGCGCACCTATCGTTCGATTGAGGACCGCTTGCGCGCCGGGCAAGCTTCCTACCAGGTCGCGCCTCGCGTATTCGACGAGCGATTCCCACACTTGGTCCTGTACGTGAATGATATCGACTCCGCCGCCACTCGATGGAAAGGAGTATTCCTGGCTGGGACCGACACCAAAGACCTTTCTCGCCTGACTCTGGCCGAGGAAGCGATTGTAATTGCCGGACGCAAAGACGGCAAGGTGCAGTTGCACCTGCGTAACGGAAGCGTTCACGAGTTCTCCACCAGCGATCCGGGGCGCTATTCGCTCTCGGCATTCGCTGAACGTGATTGGCCCGTGGAAATCCGCGGCCTGGGGAACGAGCGCGCCTCCGAGCCGGGGATCCCAGGCCGCACCATGAGCGTTCTCATGCGCGAACGCGGCGCCGGCCTTGATGCCAACGTCGAAATTCAGCGGCGCCTCTCCTTTCCATTCGCGTGTATTTCATTTGCTCTTTTGGCCATGCCACTGGGAGCGCGACCCCGGCGCGGTGGGCGTGCCGCCGGGTTTCTGATCACGCTCCTGGTGATCTGCGGGTACTACTTGATGTTCACCATCGGAGTGGGATTGGCTCGCCAGGGCTTGGTGCCGGTCTGGGCGGGCATTTGGTCGGCTAACGCGCTGATGGCCGGACTGGGACTTTTTCTGCTGCCCAGGTTGGAGCGTATGCCCGGCAGCAGGAAAGGAAACTCACTATTCGCCTCCATTGCCGGCTGGCGCCTCTGGAAATTCTTCTTGAGAGAAGATCGTGGCGCTCCATCCATAAGCAACGGCCAGACCCCGCGGGGCAACGGTCCCTCAAAAAGAAGAGGCCTCGGCGGAATTCCGCAACTTCTCGACATTTACCTGCTGCGAAGTTTCTTCTACTATTTTTTCCTTTTGACTGCCGGCTTCATTTTGCTTTTCGAAGTGTTTACATTTTTCGAGCTATTGGACGACATAGCCCAGCATCGCACCAGCCTGCTTGAAATCGTTAATTATTTTCTCTATCTCGCCACGTATTTGTTTTACCAACTCGCGCCGCTGGCCGCGCTGGTGGCAGTTTTGATAACGCTTGGCGTGATGACGAAAAATAATGAATTGGTCGCCTTTAAGGCCGCCGGTATCAGTCTTTACCGGCTTTCCTTGCCGCTGCTGCTGGCAGGAATGTTTCTCACCGCCGGCCTCATCGTGCTGGACGACACCTACCTGCCGTACGCCAATCAACGCCAGGACGCCCTGCGCAATCAGATCAAGGGACGTCCCCCGCAAACGTATTATCAGCCTAGCCGGCAATGGATTTTTGGCGAGAACGCAAAAGTCTATAATTACGAATTTTTCGATCCCGACCACGAGTTGTTTGGAGGATTAAACGTTTTCGAACTCGATCCCACGACTTTCGAGATCCGCCGGCGCATTTATGCGGCGCGCGCGCATTGGGACACGCAACAGAAAATCTGGATTCTGGAATCCGGCTGGATTCGCGAATTCGACCACGGCCAGGTCTCCCGCTATGCGCCCTTTATGGCCACCGCGATGCAGGAGCTCAACGAGCCACCCTCCTACTTCAACCGCGAAGTGCGCCAGTCCTACCAAATGACCTGGTGGGAATTGAAGCGCTACATCTCAGACTTGAGCCAGGCGGGCTTCGATGTGGCGCGCCTTTCCGTGCAGCTGCAAAGAAAGCTCTCGTTCCCATTAATTGCCCCGATCATCATTCTGCTCGCCATCCCTTTTTCGATCCTGGTGGGGACCCGCGGCGCGGTGGGCGGCCTCGCGCTGGGTGTGGGAATCGCGATTGTGTACTGGGCCGCTTCGGCACTGACCGAAGCCATGGGCTCGGTTGGACAACTTCCACCGCTGCTGGCGGGTTGGGCGTCCGACACCATTTTTGGTTTCCTGGGACTTTACTTCTTCCTGAAAATGCCGACTTGACCGGTTTCGACCCTGCAAACAAATAAATGGATGGCGGCACGAGCTAGTGTTGCGTTACCAAACGCAGGCGCAGGTTGAACGCGCGCCGCTGCCCTCCGGCGAACGTCAAGTAATTCGGCGCATCGACGTTGTTCACAACCGTATCCGGGTTACGATGATTTGCCAGGTTTACGCCGGTGACTCGCACCGCCCATTCGTGTTTGCGAAACTGGAATCTCTTTTCGAGCCCCAGATTCAGGCTCATATATTGAGGAAAGCGCATCCTGTTTGGAGCGCCGAACAGTTGTTGCTGCTCGTTTAAGACGCTGAATGGAAATCCCGTCCGGTACTCGAAAAATCCGCTGAGCAGAAGGCCCCAAATCGGAAGGGGCGTCCAGCCGGAGGAAACGATGCGGCTGGGCGCATCCCAAAGCAACGGCCCCGGCTGCTGCGGCGCCAGGATGAGCACCGCTAAATTTGGATCGAGCACTTCATTCGAGCTGGCGCGAGACCTGGTGTAATCCACCGCGATCTGGGCTTTCTCGCCGAACAGGTGGCGCACCCAGACCTCGCCCGCGACGTACCGATCGTTGCGGTTATTCTGCAGAATCAGCGTGCCCGCCGGCTGGGACTCCCACGCAAAGCCGTTACGAGATTCCCGGAGCAGAAATGATGCTCCTACAAACGTGCTGTCAAAAAATCTTTCATCCCACTCGGCGGTCGAATTGTAAGACCGGGCCTGGTCCAGGTGATCGGGCAGGACCAGGAACGAGCTTACAATCGGCGGCCCCAGCGGATTTAAACCCGTGGAATCAAAAAATACATCGCTGCGGCTCTGGTCGAAGCCTTGCGCGAGTATTGCAAGGTTTAGAGGCTGGTAGTGTTCGCCCCATGCCAGCGTGAATTTCATTCGTCCATCGCCGGCCGGAACCCAATTCATCGCTATGCGCGGCTCGACAACACTTTCCTGGATCAGGCGGTCCCAATCGCTGCGCACACCCACCGAAAGCACCAGAGGCTTAAAGGGCCTCCACAGATCCTGTACGTATCCCCCCAGTTGCGTATTCGTCATGCGGAACGCTGCCGGACCGCTAAACGTCGCGCGCTCCGAGAGCGTGCCGTCGGAGCGCTGAATGTCAATTTCGGTGCGCGAGGCCTGCTGCGAAAAATCAAGCCCGGCGGCATTAAAGCCCGCCGAAAGCATGTGCGAGCCAAATAGATGGAGCGCCCCGGTGGCCATGTTCGCGACCGCCTGCAAGCGCCGCGATTGCTGGGACACCGCCTGAAAATAGTTTCCGGAGGTGTCGGAAGGTGTAAGGACGTACGGGGCTGTTCCTCGCGGACTGCTGTTCCTGCTGCCGGTGTCTTCGGCAAATCCTATGTCAAACAAAGTCCGGCCAGCCCAAATTTGATCCTTGACCGACACAAAATACCGCCGCGATTGCAAGTCGTTAGTGGTCGATTGCGGTGCAAAGGGACCCAGTCCCGATCGAGGGGCGCTCAAGATGTTGTAAAGGAAGCTGCCTTGAAGAATATTCCGCGCGGTCAGGTTTGCTTGCAGGCGGACCAAATTGTCCGCAGCCCATTGCGCGTCGATGTTCTGGCCCCGCGGGAGCTCCTTCACCAACCGAAAGGTGCGCTGAACGCTCAGAGCTTCGGAAAACCACACCTTGCCTTTTTTCAACGGGCCCGAGAACGTTCCGCGCGGGTACCAGTTTCCAAAATGAGTTCCCTGCTCGAAGTTTACTTCCGGAAGGAAATTGGTGGCCCCAAATCGCCAGCGGTCATCACCCGACTGTGTATCGAGAACAAGAATTCCAGCTCCCGCATGCGCATATTGGGCGCCGTAGCCTCCGGTCTCTACCGATACGTTTCTTACGGCATCCACATTGACGCGCGAGGTGAAAGCCCCTGTGGCGGGGTCGTTAATTTCAAATCCATCGAGCAAGACCTCGGTTTGTCCTGGGCGACTGCCTGCAAAATGAAGCCTTCCGCTCGCATCGGCCAAAACCTGAGGAATAATCCTCAAGCTTTGCTGGAGGTCGTGACTGGACGGAATAGGAGCGTTCAATATTTCATGTTGAACGAGAGATTCCTCGTGACTGGTCGTATCAGGATCAATTTGCACCGGGTCCGACTTGACCTCAAGTTGTTCTTGAATTTCGGTTTCATGATTTAGAGTGAGTGAAACCTCATTGATCCCGGAACTTAAATCAATGGTTCGATCTTCGATGCGGAAGAATCCAGGTTTGGAGATGGTTAGATGGATTTGAGTCGCGCTGAGACCCTGCATTTCAAAACGTCCCACGATGTCGGTATAAACAGTTCGAGAATTACCCGGGCTGAAATGAAAAATAATTTCAACGCGAGGAACCGGCTGCGCATTCTCGTCTATGATTTGGCCGTGAACCACCGCGTCCCCTGCCGGTGACTGAGCAGCCTCACCCACCTCAGCCCATGAATAGAGAGCGAGGAGAACCAGGAAAAATCCGGCGCATGCCTTCCAAGGAGAACCTTGGCGCGTGTCACATCGATTGCCGGATGTTGTGAAGGGGATCACGCCTAACTCTACTATTATTTCGCGGGAGAGGAATATGTTTTGATAAGAATTTTGACCATAGTGATAGCCGCAGGGTTATATTTTAGAACTGGGGAAATCGCTCGCCGGCAATTCCCATGTTCTGTTGTATGACAATGGTTTTGGGGGAGAAAATTATTCCGGTCGGCGGGACCTGCGAATAATCTATCGCTTCTTGCCCTTGCTCTTCTTCCGGCGCCTTTTGGCGTAGCGGTCTTCAATCACCGCTTGCGCTGCCGCCAATCGAGCCACGGGAACTCGGAACGGCGATGCGCTGACGTAATCCATGCCCACTTGATGGCAGAACTTTACGCTGGCCGCGTCGCCTCCGTGCTCGCCGCAAATTCCTATCTTGAGCTTCGGCTGTGTCGACCGTCCACGCTCAATCGCCCAGCGGATCAACATTCCAACGCCATGGGTATCGAGCGATTGAAACGGATCGTCGGCGAAGATTCCCGCCTTTTTCTCGTCTACATAGTCGGGAAGAAATCGTCCGGCATCATCCCGGGATAGGCCCATGGTCATCTGCGTCAGGTCGTTGGTTCCAAACGAAAAGAATTGCGCTACCTCGGCTATTTCATCGGCCAGCATAGCGGCTCGCGGAATCTCGATCATGGTGCCGACCAGGTACTCAAGCTTCACGCCGGATTTTTTAATAATGTCCGCCGCGATTCGATTGGTTGCATCAGACAAAATCTGAAGCTCCTTTCGATCCATAACCAGGGGAATCATTATCTCAGGTATTACTTTAATTTCCGCTTTTTTACATTCCACCGCCGCTTCAATAATTGCCCGGACCTGCATCTCCAAAATTTCAGGATAGGTGATCGCCAGCCGGCATCCGCGATGGCCCAGCATTGGATTTGCTTCACGCAATTGTTCCACGCGACGCGTCACGATCTCCACGTCTATGCCGATCTTGTTTGCCAGCTCTTGCTGCTTATCCAATTCGTGGGGAACAAACTCATGCAGCGGTGGATCGATCAGACGAATCGTGACCGGTAATCCATCCATGGCCTTGAAGATGCCGATAAAATCTCGCCGCTGATAAGGAAGTAATTTATCAAGCGCCCTTCGCCTGGCCTCTGAAGAGTCGGCTATGATCATTTCTTGAATGGCCAGCTGCCGCTCCACACTTTTCTCGGGTTGCTCGAAATCCTTGAAAAACATGTGCTCGGTGCGGCACAGGCCAATTCCCTCGGCGCCCATCTCGCGCGCTTTGCGCGCATCATGAGGCGTATCGGCATTGGTGCGGACGCCCAGACTTCGCACGTCGTCCGCCCAACTCATCAACGTAGAGTAGGCGGCTGGCAATTGCGGAGTTGCAAGCTTTACTTGACCTTCATAGACCGCGCCTTCATTTCCATCGAGCGTCATCCAATCGCCTTGCCGGATGACCCTGCCATTTGCTCGAGCGGTTTTCGTTTCATAATCGATATCGAGCTTGCCGCAACCCACAATGCAGCACTTGCCCCAACCTCGCGCGACCACTGCCGCGTGGCTGGTCTTTCCGCCTGTAGCGGTAACAATTCCCTGAGCAACGAACATTCCCCCCACGTCTTCGGGGCTTGTTTCGCGCCGCACCAAAATCACCTTTTCTCCTCTGGCCTCCATGGCTTCGGCTTCCTCGGCGCTGAATGCGACCTTACCCACGGCAGCTCCCGGAACGGCATTAATTCCTTCGGCCAATTTTCTCTTGGCCAGCTCAGCCTTCGGCACCGTGGGGTCAATGACCGGGAAGAAGAGCCTCTCGATGTCTTCCGCTTTGATGCGGTCGATGGCTTCATCCCTGGTAATCAGGCCCTCGTTGGCCATGTCCACGGCAATGCTAAACGTCGCTGCCGGGGCGCGTTTCCCCATGCGTGTTTGCAGCATGTAGAGCGTGCCTTCCTCAACCGTAAACTCCATGTCCTGCATGTCGCGATAGTGGCCCTCGAGCAACTTGCGAACTTTCTCGAGTTGCTTGTACACAGTAGGCATCAGCTTGGCCATCTCGTTCAAATGCATCGGCGTCCGAATGCCGGCGACGACATCCTCACCTTGCGCGTTGAGCAAAAAATCCCCATAGAATATTTTTTCACCGGTCGAGGGGTCGCGCGTAAAGCATACGCCGGTGCCCGAGTTGTCCCCGATATTGCCGAAGACCATTTGCACGACGTTCACGGCGGTTCCCAGCAAGCCAGTAATGCGCTCGACGCGGCGGTAGGTTACCGCTTTTTCGGCCATCCATGATCCAAATACGGCGCCAATCGCCCCCCACAACTGTTCTTCGGGATCTTCCGGAAATTCTTTGCCGGTCTTGGTCTTGAAATACTGTTTGTACTGGCCGACCAATTCCCGCCATCCGTCGGCAGGCACCTGAGTATCATCCTTCACGCCTCGGCGCGTTTTCATGGCGCGAAGCTTTTCTTCAAGTTCTTCTTTAGGTAATCCAATGACCACGCTGGAGTACATCTGTACAAATCGGCGGTAGGCGTCCCACGCGAAGCGGTCATTCTTTGTATTTCGCGCCAGGGCTTCTACCGACCTGCTGTTCAATCCCAGATTCAAAATTGTTTCCATCATTCCGGGCATGGATCTTGCCGAGCCCGATCGAACGCTGACCAGGAGCGGGTCTTTGGCGTCTCCCAGTTTCTTTTTCGTGACGCGCTCGAGATGCGCGATATTCTTGCTCACTTCGGCGGCGAGCGATTTGGGATATTGCTGGCCACGCTTCATGTAATAGTCGCAACACTCGGTGGTAATTGTGAACCCGGCGGGAACCGGAAGGCCGATCCGAGTCATCTCAGCCAGGCCCGCGCCCTTACCGCCAAGCATTTCCTTCATCGTGCCGTCGCCTTCCGCTTTCCCTGACCCAAAGAAATAAACGTATTTCACGGGATGATTTCTCCTTCAATGCGATTTGGAATTAATTCGTGTCGGCGCGCCGACGTCAATCACCAAAAGCTATACTTCCTGCCCGTACCAATCTACTCCGTGGTTACAATCTCGGAAAAATCCGCCACGGTTGAAAATTCCGAAAGCAAGCGCGATAGAAGCGTCAGCCGGTTCTTTCGGACCTGTTCGTCTTCCGCCATGACCATAACCTCGTCAAAAAATCGGTCAATCGCGGGCCGTAATCCCGCGATGCCTTGCAATGCTTCACGGTAGCGGCCCCCCTTCTTGAACTTCTCTGCTTCCCGGGCCACCACTCCCGCCTGCGCGTGCAGCTGGCGCTCGGCTTCCTCGGCAAACAGATCGGATTGGACGGCGGGGAGTTTCCAGGCCTTTTCCGGACCGGCCTTCTCCAGGATCTTGCGAATGCGTTTGAAGGAAACCGCAAGTGGAACAAAGTTCTTTGTCTTGCGAATCGCCTTGATGGCCTCAATTCGGCGCACCGCGTCCACCAGGTCATCCGCCCCCGCCGCAAACGCGGCATTGATTTCATCGGTGGCCAGACTCGCTCGCTCCCGCAATACGAATCGGGCGCGCTCCAGAATAAAGTCCATGACCTGCTTTTCCACATCCGGCGAAACGGATATTTTTTGCGGCGAGCTTGCCAGAGTACGCGCGGAACGCGCGATCGCCAAAGGGAGCAACAAAGGCAATTTTGTTTCGATCAGTATTTTCACGATCCCCATGGCCGCCCTGCGCAAAGCAAAAGGATCACTTGAACCCGAGGGAATCAAACCCACGGCAAAACAGCCGACCAGCGAGTCTAGTTTGTCAGCCAGCGCCACTGCTTGCCCGGTGATGTTCCGTGGTATGGAATCGTCCAGTCCCGCTGGCTTGTAGTGATCGTAGACCGCCCAGGCCACTTCTTCAGGTTCTCCTTGAGATTTTGCGTAGAGTCCGCCAACCACGCCTTGCAGCTCGGTGAATTCCCGAACCATGTCCGTCACCAGGTCGCACTTGGCAAGCTCGGCGGCGCGGTCGACTGCGCCCACGCTGGCAGTCAGGATCCCGCTGGCAAACCACTGCTCGGCAAGCCAGCGCGCGAGAGTCCGAACGCGCTCGACTTTGTCCCCGTAGCTTCCCAACTTCGCCTGATAGGTTACCGCAGCCAACTTCGAAAGATTGTCGGCCAGCCGACATTTCTGATCAGTTTCCCAGAAGAACCGGGCGTCCGCAAATCGCGCCCGCAGCACACGCTCGTGACCTGCCCGAATCAATCCCGCGCGATCCTTATCCAAATTAATCACGGCGAGGAAATTCGGCGCCAGCGTGCCATCCTTGTGCTCTAGTGCAAAATATTTCTGGTGGCCGCGCATCACCGTAATCAAGATTTCGTCTGGAAGCTCCAGGTAGGCCGTGTCGAACCCGCCCAGAATCGCCGTGGGATATTCATTCAGGTAGGTGACTAAGTCCATCAGGTGCGCATCTTCGTGAATGCGAAGTTTCTTTGCGCCAGCCAGGGCCCGCAATTCCCTCTCGACCTTCTC
Organism: Terriglobia bacterium; assembly: GCA_041478355.1. GTDB lineage: Bacteria > Acidobacteriota > Terriglobia > Acidiferrales > UBA7541 > Palsa-360. The sequence goes on from JBGOVX010000044.1 coordinate 13,127, forward strand.
CCTGCGTTCCTCGGCCCGCACCAGCACAAAGCTGCGCCGCAGGCTTTGTACATAGTCCTTGGCGCCCCTGATGGGCACATTGGGCTTCCCTAAAAATCGGTGTCCTGCTGAATACTTGCCGGCTACCGCATCGCCCAAAGCGATGCGTAAGGGCTTCCCGCCAAGCAACGCCACAACCCAACGAATTGGCCGAATAAAATGCAATCCGGATCCACCGGTCCAGTACATGCTCCTGGGCCAGGTGATCTCCGTAACGGCTCGCGGCAGGATTTCTTCGAGAATATCCTTGGCCGGCCTGCCAGGAATAACCTGCCTGGCAGCCAGGTACTCCCCTTTTGGCAAGGCCACGATAGAAAGCTTGGCGACCGGCAAACCAACTTTTTCCGCAAAGCTCTCGGCGGCGCGGGTTGGTTTACCATTGTTATCGAAGGAAACCGACTTGGGAGGGCCCGTGACTTCCTTAATTTCGTCAGCTTGCCTGGGGCGAATATCCAGGCAGGTTACGGCCAACCTGCGAGGCGCCCCGTAAGCCTCGATCGGAGAATCATCGAGGATTCTATAAGTGCTTAGATATTTCTGAAGTATTGCTTTAAGTTCCTTGACCGCTCCAGGGAGCATCCCTGCCGGAATTTCTTCGCACCCGATTTCAAATACGAAATCTGTAGTGGTCATCGGCTGACCTCGGCGATGACCTCGCAGGCGGAAGCGCGGCCCTGTTGAGCCAGAAAGTCGGTAGCGGCCCGGCAGGCAATTTGACGAACCCTGCCAATCAATTGGGCGCGCTCGGTTGTAGAAATCACACCTCTGGAATCGAGCAGGTTAAATAAGTGGGAACATTTCAAGCAATGATCGTAGGCGGCCAGTAGGGGAAAATGCAATTTTCGGCTGGCATCGGACGTTTCATAGCCGTTTAATAGTTGCCCTGCTTCGGTTTCGTGAAGCTGAAACAATTTACGGGTGATTAGCGGGTCGGCGTATTCAAAATTGTAGGCTGAGAATTCCTGCTCCTCGAGCAGTCGCACCTGGCCATAGGTCTGATCCTCGGACCAGCGCATTTCATAAACGCTATCGACACTCTGAAGGTAGGCGCAAATCCGGTCCAAGCCATAGGTGAGTTCGACCGACACAGGGTCCAAATCGATGCCCCCACTTTGCTGAAAGTAAGTGAACTGGGTGATCTCAAGCCCGTCAAGGAGCACTTGCCAGCCCATTCCCCAGGCCCCCAGGGTTGGGGATTCCCAGTTATCTTCCTCGAATCTCACATCATGATCGGCAAGGCGCAGGCCGATCGCCTGAAGGCTCTTCAGATAGATGTCCTGGACGTTGGCGGGAGCGGGCTTCAGGATTACTTGCAATTGGTGATGTTTGAATAGCCGATTCGGATTTTCTCCATAGCGACCGTCGGCGGGCCGACGAGACGGCTGAACGTAGGCCACCCGGTAGGGTTGGGGGCCCAGGACGCGAAAAAATGTTTCCGGGTGCATCGTTCCGGCTCCAACTTCGACGTCATAGGGCTGCTGGATCACGCAGCTCTGATCGCTCCAATACTGTTGAAGCTGAAGGATCAGGTTTTGAAAGGTCAGTCCTTTATTAATCTTTTTCTTTAGCTTTGATTTCAACTTAACCATTCTTTCTTTTCCCCAATTCCAGCATTTCTCTCGACACCAGTTTTTTCTCGATATGGTGCTCAAGAATATCTAATGCATAACTTGCGATTTCACTAGAGCCTTCTATTGAAGGATTTCCGGTCAGCAGCTTTTCGAGAGTTCCAGAAAGCGCTTGGCGCCCGACAAGCAAGGAAACCGGTGAAAGTGGCCGCATCGATTCATCGCGGCAACTTCCACACATCAACCCATGGAACCCTCCAGCGGGCCCTGGAGAAGCATAGAGCGACTCTCCCTGTACGGTTCTGCCGCATTGCGTGCAGCGGTCCAAGGGACCGAGCCAGCCACCGAGTCGCGCAGTCCACAAAGCAAAATAGGCAAGCACGGCTGGAGACGCCCCATGGATTCGAATTGCTCTTGCAGTGAGCAACACCAAGCGAAACTGTGGATCGGCAGTTTCGCGCTCACCGAGGATAGCCTCGGTCACTTCGCTGAGCAAGGCCAAACCAACCCCGGCTTGATAATCGCTCTGCACATCCAGAAAAGACTCGATGAGTTCGCATTGATTAATGCGAACCAAATCCCTGGTCTCACGCTCAAAATACCAGATACGAACATGGGAGAGCAGCTCCAGAGTCGAACCAAAGCGGCTCTTGGGCAGCCTGGCCCCTTTGGCGACCCCGCGCAAGCGTCCCGACTGGCGGTCGAGAAAGCTGACCAGGCGATCCCCTTCACCCAGCGGGAAGCTGCGCAGAACAATTGCTTCAGACTCGTTAAGCGGCATCCCTTTTTGTCGGCGCGCCGACGGCCGCGAAGTACCCACCAGCAGAATGGCGCGACGAAATTTTTGAACTTTGTTAATTACCACACCAAGCGGCATGACGCAATTGAGAACATGAGCCCACCGCAAAATTTATTCGTATTTCAACGTCTTGGACAATTCATTTGAGGGATGTATGACCCCACTGACCAGCGACGTCGCGAATCATTGGAAGATTCAGCTTATCATTTTCGCAGCCAGCATCCCAAAATCGAGACTGCAAACCACCTGCAACAGGCGGTTTGCCGAACATCCTGGAATATGTTTAGTAGGCTCAGTTATGGAAATAATTATCAGACGCCCGCTGCCAACAATTCCACTTGCGCGAACCGCGTTTTTTCGTAAAGTGTCTTCATGTCCGATTCTGTTCCTGTTGTCGACGTCGTAGGCGTTGGGCTTAACTCCACCGATACGGTCATCCGGGTGCCGCACTTCCCTGCCTTCAACTCCAAGGTGGAATTCCGCACCTCGGAGGTGCTGCCGGGGGGGCAGGTCGCAAGCGCGATCGTGGCCTGCTCGAACTGGGGACTAAAGACTCGTTACGCCGGCAAAATTGGCGATGATCGCTTCGGTTTGCTGCAGATGGAAGAAATGGAACGCGCCGGCGTGGAATCCCACTGGGCCATCGTGCCCGATTGCCAGAGCCAGTCCACTTACATCCTGGTCGAGGAAACCACAGGTGAGCGAACCATAATGTGGAAACGCGACCCGCGCCTGGAGCTTCGGCCCGTTGAGATTCGAAAGGATTGGATTGTGCGATCGAAGCTGCTGCATGTCGACGGTCACGATTGCGCTGGGGCGGCGGCAGCCGCGCGGTGGGCCCGTGAGGCGCATATTCCCGTGACCGCCGATCTCGATAACCTTTATCCAGGAGTGGAAGTGTTACTTGAGAACGTGGATTACTGCATTTCCTCTAGCGGATTTCCGGAGCGCCTGCTGGGCGAGCAGAACCTGCTTGTTTCGCTGCCGCGGCTTGCCGCGCGGTTCGGTTGCCGAGTAGCGGCGGCAACCCTGGGAGCAGACGGCGTGCTGGCCTGGGACGGGAGGATGTTTCACTACTCCCCGGCATTCGAGGTGAAGCCGGTGGATACGACGGGCGCGGGGGATATTTTCCACGCGGCATTTGTGTACGCGCTGCTGCGGGATTGGGATATTCCCCGCAGCCTGGAATTCAGCTGCGCGGCCGCCAGCCTTTCCTGCACTGCATCGGGCGCGCGCGGCGGGATCGCCGCATTGCCTCAAATTGATGAGGTGATTCGCAAGGGACTCCGGCGGTCGGGCGCATTTTCCGAAGCTGACCTCGAAGCCGCCAGGGCCGCGCAATGATCCCGCTTCGCGTTGACATCCTGCGAACGCGCCCCGCGATTTGCAACGCCATTCTCATCGCGCTGAACGTCATTGCATTTATATACGAACTTTCCCTGTCGCCCAATGCAGGCCGCAGCTTGGTGTATACCTTCGGTTTGATTCCCTCTCACGAGCAGTTGATCCTTGCAAAGCACGGCGCCGGCTTCGTCCAGGCGCTTTTCCCCATATTCACCAGCATGTTCCTGCATGGCGGATGGATGCACCTTCTTGGGAACATGCTATTTCTTTGGGTTTTTGGCGGCAGCGTCGAAGATACGCTGGGACACATTCAATATCTCATCTTCTACTTCATCTGCGGAGTGGGCGCGGGGGTCGCGCATATTATCTTCAACTGGGGATCGAAAATTCCGACCGTTGGCGCGAGCGGCGCGATTTCCGGAATCATGGGGGCGTTTATCGTGCTATTTCCGCGCTCGCGGGTCACAACCCTGATTCCCGCATTGTTCCTATTTTTCAGGGTGCGGATTCCAGCCATTCTCATGCTGGGTTACTGGTTTTTCCTGCAACTTTTTAGCGGTGTGGCGTCAGTAGCGCTTTCGAATGAGGGAGGGGTCGCCTGGTGGGCGCACGTAGGAGGATTCCTGTTGGGAGCGTTCCTGGTAGTTGGCCAGCGCAAGCGGGCTGGCGCTTCAAGCTAGCGGAGAACTTCCTTCCGCGCGGTAACTTTTTCGATGCGCTGGCGGCGGGGCGCGTAGCCGATCCCAGGGCCTTCCGGAACGCGGATCGTTCCCTGTGGCGTTACCTCGACCTCCGGCTCGATAATATCCTCAGCCCAATAGCGGCGGCTTGCAGTAACATCTCCGGGAAGAGAGAAATTATCGAGCGTTGAAAGCGCGATGTTGTGCGCCCGGCCAATCCCTGATTCGAGCATCCCCCCGCACCACACCGGAATCCCCTTGGACTTGCACAAGTCATGAATCTGTTTCGCGGGAGTATACCCTCCCACGCGCCCCAGCTTGATATTAATGATACGGCAGGCGCCCAATTCTATTGCTGCGCGCGCATGCTCCTCGGTATGAATGCATTCATCGAGGCAAATCGGCATGTCCAGCTTGCGCTGCAATTCGGCGTGGCTGTACAGGTCGTCCCACCCCAGGGGCTGCTCGATCATCATCAGGTAGTAGGCTTCCAGGCGTTTCAGGTGTGGCCAGTCTTCAATCCGGTAGGCGGAATTGGCGTCCACCATCAGACGCGCGCCAGGAAAGCGCTGGCGTAATTGTTCGACCGGCTCGATGTCTTTCCCCGGCTTGATCTTAATTTTGATCCGCTGATATCCGGCCGCCAATTCTCGTTCGACCGTCGAGATCAAATCATCAAATGTTTCTTTAATTCCGATCGACACCCCGCAAGCGATCTCTCGCCGAACGCCGCTCAGCAGCTTCCATAAGGGGATGCCTTTCTGCTTTGCCTCGGCATCCCATATCGCAGCTTCGATGGCGCCCTTGGCCATATTGTGCCCGCGAATCGGCGCAAGCAATTGCCAGACTTCGGAGGCTGAATTGAATTCACGATCTCTCAGGACTGGCCATAGGAAATCGCGCAGAATGTGCCAGGCAGTTTCGACCGTTTCCGGGGCATAGAAGGGACCTTCGCCGGCAACCGACTCGCCCCAACCCGAAACGCCATCGGCTTGGGCCTCGACCAGCAGCATCCGGCGATCGGTCAGGCGTCCAAAGCTGGTTTCGAAAGGGGTCACCAGAGGCATTCTGATCTCGCGCAGCGTAACTTCTTGGATTTTCACGAGGACTTCCAGGGTTCGATAACATAATCGACTCCACAGTTGCCAGGCGCCACGCCCGTTGCCGCATATCCCTGGGCCAGCCAATTCATGAATTGCGCCCGCAGTTCAGATTGGATCCGCGCGGCTTGGGCTGGGTCATCTTTCTTCATGCCTTCAAGGCGAGGCACAATGGGAATGCGCACTGCCTTTTTGGAAAACGCAGGCGTCGCGCGTTTACCGGCAACCACACGGCGAACGCGCGGAGAGCGGAGATGCCATTCCGCGACCAGACGATCGGTTGGCAGTCCGGCGTGCAGGGGGCTGGTAGTGATTCCGTAAGCATTCGGCAAGTATCGCCGTGCGATTGCCCCGAGGCGCATGAAATTGAAGTAGGCGTTTTTGGCAATCGAGGGATCGAAGGTCCATTCGATCAGTGAAATTCCGCACGCCAGGGCTTCTTCCCTCTGGAAAAACTTGAGCCTGCGGCCAATGCCGCGGTCGCGATAGGAGTCCAGCACCGCCGTCATGTGGGAATGAAGAAGCGGTTTTCTGTCGCGCCACCCGGCGATAGCCATGGTGAAACCCACCAGATCGCTGTTATGAAATGCGCCAATCACCTGCCCGCCGGTCTCGGCAGCCACGACAAACAGCGGGAGGGGGACCACGTCCAGGTCGGCCGATTTCCATACGGCGCGCTCGACACGAATACAGGCCTCGAATTCCTTAATTCCGTGACAGGGGCGAACCAGGACGCCATTGCGAATTTCCGTGCGCGGCACCGCTTTACGCGCACGCTCTTGGATGGACTTGGACTTCATGACGGTATCCTCTTGTGATTCGCTACGCGGATGCGGGATTTTGAGGCCTCCCACAATACTTCAAGTTGTTCCTTCGATAGCATGTCGAGCTGTTTCCCCAGGCTTTTTGCGTCAGCCTCCATATCCTTAAAGCGAGACTTGAATTTAAGATTCGAATGTTTAAGTGCTACTTCAGGATCGATGCCAAGAAATCGGGCCAGGTTGACGGCCACAAATAAAATGTCACCCACTTCTTCCTGGCGATGCGCTCGATCCGATTCGTTTAGGGCCAATCGAAGCTCGGCGGATTCTTCCCGTAGCTTCTCAAAGATACCCTCCACAGTTTCCCAGTCGAAACCAACTTGAGCGGCACGGCGGGTCAACTGGTAGGATTCCAGCAATGCCGGCAGGCTTCGCGGAATTCCATCGAGGATTGAGGAAGCGGATGGGTTTGCAGGTTCCGCGCCCCCTGCACTCGTTTGCTTTTCCTGGGCCTTCAATCGCGCCCAATTTTTCAGGACTTGGGCCGGTGTATCGGCCTTAACGTTGCCGAATACGTGCGGGTGCCTCCGAACCAGCTTGTTATGGATCCCCAGGATGACGTCAGAGATGTCAAAAATGCCTGCTTCCCGCGCCAAGTCGGCGTGGAAGAGAACCTGCAGAAGCAGGTCACCCAGTTCCTCCGTCATTTCCCTGGGGTCGCCTTTCTCAATGGCATCCAGAACTTCGTAAGCCTCCTCAATCAGACACGTTTTGAGGGTCGCGTGGGTCTGCTGACGATCCCAGGGGCATCCTCCTGGGGCGCGCAACCGCGTCTGCAGAGCCACTAGTGCCTCGAAGAGTTGGCCCATCCTCCCGCCTGCCTTCGCAGGAGCGGCCGGGGAAGTAGTCTTGAGCGCGGGCATGGCGGGACGTCGCCGTATATGTTGGCGCGCTGACTTTGACCGCACCTGCTTGGGGTTCACGGGACGCTTGGCTCTTTTCGTTTTTCTTTTGGATTGGCGGGGAGGCACGGCGACTGGTTGGCTCCTGACTGAAACAAAAACTCTACGGCACGGATCGACAATTCACAAGGGAGAAGTCCGCGCGGCAAAATCATTCATCCTGTCGCGGGCAAAGGGCACCAATTTTTTGTGCGGGTGAATCCCATGTGTCGCCCCTGCCGGGGCTCTCTGGTCCTCCTGGGCACGTTTCCCCACCGCTTCCGCGGTGGGCTACGTTGTGACGTCCCTTCGGGACTCGCAGAAATAAGTTGCGACTGCACTTCGGAGCTCGCAGAAATGTGTTGTGAGGTCCCTTCGGAACTTCCGGAAATCCTGAATTGATATTTATGTCATAGCGTCTTTTCACGCAGCGCCTCAAATGTATATTTTATCGAGCGGAGCAAAATAGTTTACAGCCATGCCTAGCCGGTCCCTTCGGTTCCATTTTAGGCGGCGAAATACCGGCCCTTGTGAGCGCGTGCGCGGCGGTGCTAAACTACGCGTTCAACGCGCTTGCAGGAGACCCACTCGAGGGAGAATCCGTTGTCCGAATCCAAACACGATGAGACTTTTAAGGTTGTAGACCGGCGGCTGTTTACGCCCGAGGGCGAGCTTCGCAAAGAAGTAGCCGAGCAGCAGGACCGCGAGCACGAAGCAGCCTCCACGCTGCAAGCCTCGCAGGCGGCCCGCGAGGCCTCATCGAATGCAGTGTCATCTGCAGGATCAGGTGGGCCAGTGGCCATCGATGCCGCCAAGAAAAGCCTGCTTGGTGGCTTGCCTGCCGCGACACCCGAGTCAGAAGCACCGAAGCGCTCCGCGGCATTCGAGAATCTGATTCGGTCGCTGGGGCAGAATGCGGCCATGCTGCTGGGGGGATATGCTGATCCGCGCACCGGCCAGCCCATGCTCGACCTGGAAGGCGCGCGTGAGATCATCGACATGTTGGACGCGCTGCGTGAAAAGACGCATGGAAACCTGGCGCCCGAAGAAGACACGATGGTTATCGACATCCTCGGAAATCTAAAACTGGCCTACATGGAAATGACCAAAGCCGCCGCAGCCGCCGCCATGCAAGATAAGGCCAAATCTCACA